>NZ_MUND01000055.1 GCF_002154375.1 Streptomyces glaucescens
ATAGGCGTAGACGGCCTGGTCAGAACCGCCGTGGTGCTTCACGTCGTAGACGCGGTCGCCTACGAGACCGACCTCGCCGGTGCCCTTGGGCCCGGGCGCGATGACGGCAACCGGGCCGTCAACAGGCCGCTTGTCGATGCCCGTCGCGCTGAGGCCCTTCCACGGGTTGGGTCGGGGCTTGCCGACATTGACGGAGAGCAGCTTCATGCGCGCGACAGTACGATCCTCTGCACGCCAGAGCGACTCATTTCCCCGCCACCCCTTGGAATCGACCATCTAGAGGGGGGCGTCGCAGCACCGGTAACGGTAGGCGACGGTCTGCGGCGGAACGTGGAGGGGCGGTGATCTGACCAAAAACTGCGAGGCCATCGACGTACAACGCATGGATCAGGGCACGGGGCCGGGAAGCCGAGCGTGCACGCATCCTTCAATGAGGGGCCGCTCCGTGGAACAAAGTGGCAGATCGCTCAGAGCGCGCTACCGGCTCGCCCGAGGGGACCAACAGAATTCCCTCAGTTCACCGTTCGGCCGCAGGCACTGAAGCAGGACTCCTCCCTCCACGCGCCATGCGACGGGGCGAGGAGCGCCACGGCAGGTACGACGACGACCGCGACGACTATGAACGGAAGTGATCGAGGGTGACCGCCGATATTCTCGCCAACAACGAGCTGAGCCTGGATGCCGCGAAGGGGCGCATGCTGGACTTCCAGAACGGTCTGAGGCTGGCGCATCTGCTCTACGTGGTGGCCGAGCTGGGAGTGGCCGATCAGCTCGCCGCCGGTCCGCTGCCGGTCGACGAGATTGCCAAGCGCGTCGACGCGCACCCAGGCACCCTGTACCGCGCGCTGCGGGCCATTGCCAGCCGCGGGGTGTTCACCGAGGTGGCGCCGAGTACGTTCGCGCTCAACACCATGGCCGAGACGCTGCGCTCGGACATCCCCGGCTCGCTGCGGGACCACTTCCGCTACGAGGGGCAGCCGGCGCTGCAGCAGGCATATGCCGCGCTCGGGCACAGCATCCGCACCGGAGAGTCCGCGTTCGAGCACGTGCACGGCACCGACCTGTTCTCCTACCTGACCGATCGCCCCGAGGTGGGGCGGATATTCAACAACGCGATGGGTGAGATCGTCAGCCATCTCCAGAGCGTCGCCGTCGCGTCCTACGACCTCACGGGAATCCGGAAGATCGTGGACATCGGCGGCGGCCACGGGTACCTCGTGGCGCGCATCCTGCAGCGCTACCCGGAGATGCGCGGTGTCGTATTCGACATGCCCGAGGTCGTTCCCGGGGCCGTCGAGGTGCTCACTGAGGCCGGTGTCATCGACCGCAGCGAGACGGCTTTCGGTGACTATCTGGCCGCCGTTCCCACCGGCGCCGACGGCTACGTGATCTCCCACGTGATACACCAGCTGAGCGACGAAGAGGCGATCACCGTCCTGAAGAACATCCGCGAGGTCATGGACCCCGCCGGCCGGGTCGTCATCCTCGACCCGGTGATTCCCGAGGGCGATGTCCCGCACCCCGGGAAGTTCCTGGACATCGTGATGATGGCGCTCACCCCGGGACGCGAGCGCACGGAGGCTGAGTTCACAGCTCTGTTCAAGGCGGCCGGTCTGCGCCACGCGGAGACGGTGGCGCTCTCGGCGCCGTCGAGCGTCATCGTCGCCGTCGCCGACTGAGCCGGCAGCGGACAGTGCCTCCTGGTGCTCGGGCGGCTGTGCCCACCAGGAGGCCTCTTATTCGTCGCACTCTCGTCGTCAGATGCCCAGGACAGCCCGCGCAGTGAGGAAGTAGATCACCAGTCCGGTGGCGTCCACCAGGGTCGTCACCATCGGGGCCGAGACCACCGCCGGATCGATGTGGAGACGTCTGGCCAGGAGCGGCATGGTGCCGCCGACCGTCGCGGCCCAGGCGCAGATGAGCACCAGAGTGACGCCGACGACGAGGGCAATACGCGCGCCCACGAGCACCATCCCAAGCGTCGCCAGCATCGTTCCGAGCACGAGCCCCACCCTGCACTCGCGCCAGATAAGCACAGGCAGCTCGGAGCCGCGCACCTCGCCCAGCGCCAGCGCGCGAACGGCGGCAGTGGCCGCCTGGGCCCCCGTGTTGCCTCCCGTACCGATCAGCAGCGGAATGAACAGGGCGAGCTGTGTGACCTGCTCGAGGGTATTCTCGAAGGCCTCGGTCACCGCCACGGTGAGCGTCGCGGCCAGCAGCAGGAGCAGGAGCCGTACGACCCGGTAGCGAGCCAGCTGCCACACGGTCGCCGCCATGTAGTGACCGCTCCACGGAGCCGCCCCTGACTGACGTGCGACGTCCTCCGTGTCCGCCTCCTCGATCACCTCGACTGCGTCGTCGATGGTGAGCAGCCCGACGAGCCGCTCCTCGCTGTCGACGACGGGCAGGTTTAGGGTGTTGGTCTCGCGCGTCAGGCGCGCCGCGTCCTCGGCAGGATCCGAGGCGTGTACGCGGGGGGCGTCTGCGGCGACGAGGGAGAGGACGTCCCGTCCCGTAGGGCTGTGTACGAGCTCGCGCAGTTCGACGACGCCGATCAGGCGGCGGTCGGCGTCCACCACGTGCAGTGTGTAGTTGGTCTCGGCGTCGGCTCCCTTGGCCCGTACGTGGTCCAGCGCCTGTCGGACGGTCAGGTGCCGGTCCACCGCGACCACCTCGGGTGCCCTGTAGCGGCCCACGGAGCCCTCCGGATACCCCAGCAGGGCGGCCGTCTTCTGACGCTCGTGGGCGCTCAGTCCCGCCAGGACCCGCTGGACCACCTTGGCCGGGGCCTCGTGGAGCATGCGGACGCGGTCGTCGGGGTCCAGCTCCTCGACCAGTTCGCGGAAGGCCGCGTCCCGCAGCCCCATCAGGATGGCCAGCTGGTCGACCGGCTCCAGTTCCTCGAAGACCTTGATGGCCTCGTCCTTGTCCGGGAGCCGGAAGATGACGACTGCGTCGACGGCGTTCATCCGCGCCAGTTCGTCCGCGATCACATGGGGCAGGCGCTGGCCCAGCAGGAACTGGGCGTCACGGAGGTCGTGGCGCTCGAGAGCGTCCCGCATTCGGTGGGCAGCTCGTCGTCGGAGAGTCGGACATGCGGCATGGCAACAGTCACCTCGGCAGGCGGTGGGACGGGACGCTCTGCACGCGAGCGAGGCACCGCCCCGGTGGGAGAGGTTTCCAAGGCCCTGCACTGCTCTCCACGGCTTTCCATGGAGCCGCCCCACCGGAGCGGTACGGACGCGTCAGGCTCGCGCGACCAGCGCGAAGCGCACGCTGGACGGGTCCTTCAGGACGGCGACCCGTCCGACGCCGGTCACGTCGGTGGGAGCGGAGACGACCGTGCCGCCCAGCGAGGCGGCTGTCACCGATGCCGCGTCGACGTCCTCGACGCCGAAGTGCAGGGTCCAGCCCGCCGTGTCCACGGGCCCCTCGGTGAGCCTGCCGAACTCGTCCGCGTCACCGGCCGCCGTGACGCGCGTGGCGTCCCCCGCCGTCGACGGCAGGGCCGTCCAGCCGAAGACCTGCTCGTAGAAGGCGGTGGAGCCGTCGACGTCCGGGGTGCTCAGCCAGAACCAGGACGGCGTACCGGGTTCGCGCACCAGGCCGGACCCGGAGTGCTTGTCCGGCTCCCAGGCGCCGAAGAGGGCACCGTCGGGGGCCCTGTACACGGCTGCGCTGCCGGCAACCGACACCTTCCGCGGCGGGCTGACCACACGGCCGCCGGCCGCCTCCATCGCCTTCGTCGTCTCGACCAGGTCGTCCGTCATGAAGTAGACACTCCAGCCAGCCGAGTGCTCCTCGCCCTTCTTGAGCTTGATCGCACCCACGATCTTCTCCGAGCGCAGCGCGAAGTTCACGTAGCCGGTGGGCAGTTCGATGGCCTTCCAGCCGAACAGGGCGGTGTAGAAGGTGCGCGCGGAAGGGACGTCGGGAGTGTCGAGATCCGCCCAGCAGGGTGCGCCGGGAAGGTGGCGGGTGATCTTCATCGTTCTCTCCTCTTACCGCAGTGATCCATCGTCGTCACGGTGAGCCGGTCATGCTCCGGGCTCAGCTCGACCAGCGTGACGGTCCCCTGCGGCGAGGCTCCAGCGAGCGCCGACAACTAGTGGAATCCTTCCACCGGGTGCGTCCACCGTGCCGAAATTCCTCACGGTGGGCGGGCGCCGCGCTCAGCGGATCGCGAGGTGGTCGAGGTACGACCGGACGTTGTTGCGGGTCTCGGGCGCGCTGTCGCCGCCGAACTTGTCGGCCACCGCGTCCGCCAGCACGAACGCGACCATCGCCTCGGCGACGATGCCGACTGCCGGCACCGCGCACATGTCCGAGCGCTGGTGAGGGGCCCGCGCCCCCTGTCCGGTGGCCACGTCCACCGTCCCCGAGGCCCGCGGCACGGTCGCGATCGGCTTCATCGCGGCGCGCACCCGCAACGGCTCACCGGTGCTCAGGCCGCCTTCCTCGCCGCCGGAGCGGTGGGATGCCCTCGTCTGTGGCGACGATCTCGTCGTGCGCCCGCGAGCCCGGCACCCGGGCCAGCCCGAAGCCGTCACTGGCCTCGACGCCCTTGATCACCTGACGCCCATCGGTGCGGCAGCGAGCCGGGCGTCCAGCCGTCGGTCCCCGTGCACGTGAGAGCCGAGCCCGACCGGGACGCCGTACGCCAGAACCTCGACCACGCCGCCGAGCGTGTCGCCGTCCGTGTGGGCCTGGTCGATCGCGGCGACCATCGCCTTCGACGCGTCCGCGTCGGCGCAGCGCACAGGGTCGGCGTCGAGCCGGGCCGCGTGGGCCGGCATCGGGCGCAGGCCCTGGGGAGCCTGCGCGGCGCCCAGCTCGACGACATGGCTGACGACCTCGATGCCAGCGGTCTCCCTCAGATACGAACGGGCCACCGCGCCCAGCGCGACCCGGGCCGCCGTCTCCCGAGCCGAAGCACGTTCAAGCACCGGACGTGCCTCGGCGAAGCCGTACTTCTGCATGCCCGCCAGGTCCGCGTGACCCGGTCGGGGGCGGGGCAGTGGCGCGTTGCGGCCGGTGTCCTTGAGCTCCGAGGGGTCGACCGGGTCGGCCGCCATCGCCTGCTCCCACTTCGGCCACTGCGTGTTGCCCACCGTGATTGCGACGGGAGAGTTCAGGGGCAGCCCGTGCCGGACACCGCCCAGGAAGGCGACCTCGTCCCGCTCGAACGCCATGCGCGCACCTCGCCCGTGCCCAAGCCGCCGCCGGGCCAGCTGGTCCGACGCCATCCGCGTGGTGACTGGCACGCCGGCGGGCAGACCCTCCAGTGCGGCGACGAGCGCGGGCCGTGGGCCCCCGCGGTAAGCCAGCTCAACCTGCTCACCAGTCCGTCGCGCATCAACGGCGCCGCCATCAGGAGTCCGCTGAGGCGCTGGCTGCTCATGGAGGAGTCCACCGAGATCTCGCACCGCCCGCCACACCCTGCGTACGGATCAGCAGCGGAAGTCCGTCGCCCAAGCCCCCCCTCGGCGTCGACGCCCATCCGGCGCAGGGCCTCCAGCAGCGGCCCTTGGGGGCGGGCACGCAGTTGCGAGGATCCGTCGAAGAGGAAACGGCCGCGCCCGGTGGCGGTGAAGGGCGGAAGGAAACGTGCTGCCGTGCCGGTGTCCGCGCACCCAGCGTGCCTGCCCGGCCGGTCCCCAGCCGATTCCGGTCACGTCCCAGAACTCGTCCATGGGGCTGCGCTCCACCCGCGTACCGAGTTCCGTCAGCGCGTTCTGGAACGCCACCGTGTCGTCACTGACGAGCGGCCCCAGCCGCGGCTGGCACCCGAGGCGGCTGCGGCGAGCAGGAGCGCTCTGTTGGCAAAACCCTTCGAGCCCGGTATCCGGGCGACCAGGTGGGTGCCGGATGCGGTGTGTCCGTGGTCATGTCTGCTCCGGGAAGACGGCCGCCGGGATTTCTGTCTGCCGGTGACCGGGTGGCGCGGGCAGACGCAGCCCTCGGTGAATGTCCATGGCGGCGGACGAGTCATTGAGAGTGATGTAGTGCAGGCCGGGTGCCCCCTCGTCGAGCAGGCGTTGGGCGAGTCCGGTGGCGTGGTCCACGCCGATGCGATGGGACGTGTGGGGGTCGCACTGCGCGGTCCGCAGTTGCATCGCGAGATCGTCGGGGAACGTCGCGTTGCTGAGCCGAGCGAACCGACTGATCTGTTCGTAGCGGGTGGCGGGCATGATCTCGGGGATAACAGGTGTGTCGCATCCGGCGGCCGCGAGCCGGTCGCGCAGCCGCAGATAGTCCTCGGCCCGGAAGAACATCTGTGTGATGGCGTAGTCCGCGCCTGCCCGGCACTTGGCCACGAAATGGCGGATGTCGGTGTTCCAGTCGGGCGAGCGCGGATGTCGCTCGGGAAAGGCCGCCACGCCGATGCTGAAGTTGCCGCAGTCACGAAGGAGTTCCACGAGTTCGGCGGCGTGGTCCAGCCCGTTGGGGTGGGGAGTCCACGGCCCGTTCGGATCTCCGGGCGGATCTCCCCGCAGCGCGAGGACGTCACGGATACCGGCGTCGGCGTAACGGCCGATGATGGCGCGTAGTTCGGCCGTGGAGTGGCCGATCGCCGTGAGGTGGGCGACCGGGCGCAGTGTCGTGTCCTCGGCGATGCGTTCCGTGAGGGTGGTGGTGCGTTCCCGGGAGGAGCCGCCCGCACCGTACGTCACCGAGACGAAGGCGGGTCGGAGGGGCTCGACGCGGCGCAGCGCACTCCACAGTGACCGCTCGCCCCTCACGGACTTCGGCGGGAAGAACTCGAAGGAGTACGACCGGTGGCCGGACGCGATCAGTTCGGCGGGGCTCGGCCGGACCGCCGGGACAGGCACGGGGGTCAGAGTGGTTGCGGTCATGGCCGAGCTCCCTCAGACGGCAGGCCCGTCACCGGGCGGGTGACGGCCTCGTACGCCGTGGTCAACAGGTCGCGCAGAAGGGTGGGGGAAGCGGTGTAGGTCTGGGTGCCGACGGAGGCGAGGGCGAGCGCGGCCACGGCGGCGCCCGCCTGCGCACAGGCCACGGCGTTCTTGCCCTTCGCGGATGAGGCCAGGTATCCGGCCCGGAACGCGTCCCCGACACCGGTCGGATCGGCGACCGTCGCCCCCGCGACTGCGGGGACGTCGAGCACGGGTTCACCGGCGCGTTCGATGCGGCTGCCCTTCTCGCCGAGGGTGGTCACCCAGGTGCCGACCTGTCGCAGGACATCGGTGCGCGTCCAACCCGACTTGGCGAGCAGCAGTCCCTGCTCGTATTCGTTGGTGAACAGATGGTGGGCTCCGGCCACCAGTTCACGGATCTGCTCGCCGTCCAGCCGGGCGAGCTGCTGGGACGGGTCGGCGACGAAAGGGAGGCCGAGGGCGCGGCAGGCGCGGGTGTGGCGGAGCATCGCGGCGGGTTCGTCCGCGCCGACGTGGACGAGGTCGATGCCGCCGTGCTCGCGGGCGACGTCGGCCAGGTCGATCGCCGCCGCCTCGGACATCGCGCCCGGGTAGAAGGAGGCGATCTGGTTGCCGTCCTGGTCGGTTGTGCACAGGAAGCGTGCCGTGTGCCGGGTGGGTGAGACGTGGACCGCCGAGATGTCCACCCCCAGGTCGGCCAGTCGCCTGCCGTACGGGGCGAAGTCGGCGCCCACCGCGCCCACCAGGAGGGGATGGTGTCCCAGGGCGGCCAGCCCGTATGCGATGTTGGCGGCCACGCCGCCGTCCCGGACCTCCAGGGAGTCGACCAGGAAGGACAGCGAGACGTGGGCCAGGCGGTCGGCGAGGAGCTGGTCGGTGATGCGGCCGGGGAAGGTCATCAGGTGGTCGGTGGCGATGGAGCCGGTGACGGCGATCCTCATGTCAGCACCCCATGGCCTTCTTCAGCGCCTCGACCCGGTCGGTGCGCTCCCAGGTGAAGTCCGGCAGTTCGCGCCCGAAGTGGCCGTAGGCGGCGGTCCGGGCGTAACGCGGGCGCAGCAGGTCCAGGTCGCGGATGATGGCGGCCGGGCGCAGGTCGAAGACCTTCCGGATGGCCGTCTCGATGGCGGTGTGCGGGACGGTGGCCGTGCCGAAGGTCTCGACGAACAGGCCGACCGGTACGGCCTTGCCGATGGCGTACGCGACCTGGACCTCGCAGCGGTGGGCGAGGCCGGCCGCGACGACGTTCTTGGCTACCCAGCGCATCGCGTAGGCGGCCGAGCGGTCCACCTTCGACGGGTCCTTGCCTGAGAAGGCGCCGCCGCCGTGCCGGGCCATGCCGCCGTACGTGTCGATGATGATCTTCCGGCCGGTGAGGCCGGCGTCGCCCATCGGGCCGCCGATCTCGAACCGTCCGGTGGGGTTGACCAGCAGTCGGTAGCCCTCGGTGTCCAGCTTGATCCCGTCGTCCGCCAGTCGAGCGAGTTCGTGCTCGACGACGTGCGTGCGGATGTCGGGAGCCAACAAGTTGTCCAGGTCGACGTCGGCGGCGTGCTGCGCGGAGACGACCACGGTGTCCAGGCGGGCGGCACGGCTGCCCAGGTACTCGATGGTGACCTGAGTCTTGCCGTCCGGACGCAGGTACGGTGCGATGCCGTCCTTACGAACCTGGGAGAGTCGGTACGAGAGCCGGTGCGCCAACTGGATGGGCAGGGGCATCAGTTCGGGTGTCTCGTCGCAGGCGTACCCGAACATCAACCCCTGGTCGCCCGCACCTTGCGTCTCCAGGACGTCGTCGCCGTCCTCGCCGGACGGGTCCACGCCCCGCGCGATGTCCGGGGACTGCGCGCCGATCGACACGGACACGCCGCACGACCGGCCGTCGAAGCCCTTCTTGGACGAGTCGTAGCCGATGTCGAGGATCGCCTCGCGGACCAGGCCGGGGATGTCTGCGTACGCGGTGGTGGTCACTTCCCCGGCGACATGGACCTGGCCGGTCGTTATCAGGGTCTCCACGGCGACCCTCGACCGCGGGTCTTCCTGGAGAAGGGCGTCGAGGATCGTGTCGCTGATCCGGTCGGCGATCTTGTCGGGGTGGCCCTCGGTCACGGACTCGGACGTGAACAGGCGGCGGGGCATGGCTCTCCCTGGTCGCAGCGGCTGCTGACTGGTGGTGGAACGTGTGTGGGGTGGCTGGGGGCCGGACCGGAGAGCTCTCCGGGGGACGTGAGAGCTCTCCGGCCGGTGGGAACGCGGACCGGGCCGACGGGGCCGATGTCCCGCTTCTGCCGACGGGCAGTGGCATGGACGGGGACTGCCCTCCGCGTTCCGTACGGGGGCGGAGCCGTTATCGGCTTCCGCCGGGCAGGGCGGCGACCGCCCGGGCGAGGGTCACCACGCGTTCGGCTTGGACGCGGGCCGCGTTGCGGGTGACGTCGCCGACGGGTGCGGTGCCGCCGGCATCATGGTGGGCGGTCCCGTAGGGGTTGCCGTCGACGAACTTGTCCGGGTGGGTGAAACCGGGGGCGACGACGATCCCCCCGAAGTGGTGGAAGGACTGCATCAGGGCCAGCAGCGTGGACTCATTGCCTCCGTGGGGGCTGCCCGTGGAGGTGAAGCCGCTGTAGATCTTGTTGACGAGTTCACCCTTGCGCCAGGCGCCGCCCAGGGTGTCGAGGAACTGCTTGAGCTGGGCGGACACGTTGCCGAACCGCGTCGGCGTCCCCATGAGGACGGCGTCGGCCCACACGATGTCGTCGGCCTCGGCCAGGGGGATCCCGGCTGATGCCTCGGCGTGGGCGGCCCAGGCCGGATTGGACTCGATGGCATCCCGGGGTGCCAGTTCCCGCACTCTGCGCAGGCGGACCTCAGCGCCCGCCTTCTCGGCTGTCTCCGCGATCTCGCGTGCGATGTCGGCGACATGGCCCGTGGAGGAGTAGTAGACGACGGCGACCTTCACGGCGCCCTGGTCCGCGTCCTTCACGACGGCGTTCACCAGTCCGCCAGGTGCAGGATCTTCACCGGCTCCACGGTGCCCGCGTCGGCGGCGGTGGCCGGGTGGGCGAAGGCCCGGTTGTAGTACACGAGCGGGGTGCGGTCGTTCGTGCAGGTGTCCACCACGCGGCCGACGAGGATGCTGTGGTCACCCGCGTCGACAACGGAGTGCATCGAGCAGGCGACGCGGACGCAGGCACCCGGCGATCCGGGCAGGCCCAGTTCGCAGGGCTCCATGTCACCGGCGGCGAACCGGTCGATCCCGGACTGAGCGAAGCGCCGCGCGACCCCGTCCTCACCGTGCGCGAGGACATTGATCAGGAAGTGGTCGGCCGCGGTGAACGCCTCGTGCGTGCTGGCGGTCTTATTCAGGCAGACCAGGACGAGGGGCGGGTCCAGGGAGACGGACGTGAACGAATTGGCGGTGAATCCCCAGCGCTTGCCCGTCCCGTCAATCGTGGTCACGACGGTCACCGGTCCGGGGACCCTGGCCATCGCTTGGGTCAGGGCGGTGTGTTCCATGATGTCAACTCCGGTTCGTCGTGATCAGGGCTGGAGCCGGCTCACGTGCCACCCACGGTCCTGGCGGTCGTAGCGCAGCCTGCGATGCATCCGCTCGGAGTCGGAGCACCAGAACTCCACGGCGACCGGCGCCAACCGGTACACGACGAAGCGGTCCGGGCGGGGCAGCGGGGTGCCGGCGGCCTCCAGGCGGGCCGCTTCGGCGCGCAGGGCGGCCGCTGCCGCCGTGCCGTCGAGCGGTTCGCTCTGCCGGGAGAGCGAGGACATGGCGTGCAGGGGGACGGGACGGCCGGACCAGAAGGCGTCGGACTCGGCGTCGCTCAGCTGTGACACCGGGCCGGAGAGGATGAGCTGCTGGCCGGTCTCGCGCCAGTAGAGCAGACCGGAGGCCCATCCGGTGACGGCCAGTTCGCGGCCCTTCTGGCTGGTGGTGTGACTGGCGAACGTCAGTCCGCGGTCGTCGACCTCGGTGACGGCGACGATGCGGTTGGAGGCCCGGCCCCGGCTGTCGGCGGTGGCCAGGGCGAGCGAGCGGGGTTCCCGCACGCCGTTCGCGGTCGCCTCGGCGATCCACTGGTGGATCAGCGGCAAAGGGTCGGCCGGCGGGTTGTCGTACTCGGGGAAGTCGATGTCGACCTCGCTGGTGAGGCTTTCGAACTGGCGGGTGTTCACGTGGTCCTCGCTAGACGTAGATCGTGCCGCGGGCTGCGATGGCGCCGTGACCGCCGATGTACACGTTTCGGACGTGCTCGCCGGTGCCTTCCGCGGTCGCCAGCATGAGCGAGGGACGGCCCATCTCGACCCCCTGGAGGATTCGGAGCCCTTCCCCGTACGTGCTGAGCCCATGCCGGGCCAGGTGGATGGCGAGGGGGCCGGCGGCCGATCCGGTCGCCGCGTCCTCCACCACCCCGTAGGCGGGGGAGAACATGCGGGTCCGCCATTCGGCGCCCGCATCGGCGAAGCAGTTGGCAGCCATGTCCGGGAACCGGCTCAGTGCCCGATGGTCCGGCCGGAGCGCCGACAGCGCGGCCACGCTCTCGAGCCCCACGAAGACATGCCGGGGGCCGTTGCGGTAGATCTCGACCGGTGTCGTGGACTCCGCCACGCCGAGCGCCTCCAGGAGCTCGGCGCTGTGCTCGTACGGTTCCCACGTGGGCACCGGCTGCTCCATCCGGACCGTGGGGACGCCCTCGTCGTCGCGGAGCTCGAACGGGATGAGCCCCATGGCAGTCTCCAGCAGGAGCCGCTCCTTATTCCAGGTCTCGCCCAGGGCCACCGCCGTGCCGAGCATGGGGTGACCGGCGAACGGCAGCTCGTTGACGGGGGTGAAGATGCGGATCCGCGCGTCGCAGCCCTGCTCCGGCGGCAGGACGAAGGTGACCTCGGAGAGGTTCATCTCCCGGGCGATGCGCTGCATCGTCTCGGCGGTCAGGTCTGCGGCATCGAAGAAGACGGCCACAGGATTGCCTTCGAGCGGACGGCGCGCGAAGGCGTCCACCACTATGTATTCGTGCACGGTGTCTCTTTCCCGGGTGTGGAGGTTGTCGGTGCGGCCGTCAGCGCGAACACTGGGCCGAGACCCTGCAGCTCGCGGAGTGCGTACGCTCCTTCGACTGTGGCCTCGACGTCGAACCTGGTCCGGTGGGTGGGCGGGCGGCCGATCAGCTCGGCAGCGCGGTTCGCCGGGAGGTCGGCCGGGCGGTCCGCCTCCCAGAGCATCACCGCGCCCCAGCGGTTCCGCTGGCGGTCGGCCATCCAGAGCTTCAGCCGCAGGCCCGGGACTTCGTGCCACGCGTCGACGGTGCCGTCCCGCAGGTACTCGCGAAGGGAGTCGATGGTCTGCGGGGAGCCGTCGAGGTCCCACCAGGCGATGTCAACCCGCACGGTCGAACACCTCCCGGATGGTCTGCCCGACGATGCGCGGCCCGTCGATGGTCAGCACGGACTCGGCGTGGAACTGCATCGAGGCGAAGCCCGGGCCGCGGAGGGCGTGCACATGGCCGGTGCCCTGGTCACGGCTCACCTCCACCGGCCCGATCCCCTCGATGTCGAGCTTGTCCTCGGTGCTGCGGGCGGCGAACGTGTTGTAGAAACCGACGCGTTCACGCGAGCCGAAGAGGTCGATCTCCCGCTGCACGCCCTGGTTCGGGACCCTCCGCCGCACGAGGTCGAGGCCGAGGGACAGGCTCAGCACCTGGTGGCTCAGGCACACGGCGATGAAGGGGCGTCGCTGCTTCAGGAGCTCGTCGATCGCCGAACCGAGATGACGGATCTTGGGGTCGTCGGCGGCCCGGGGGTCGCCGGGGCCGGGCCCCATCACCACGAGGTCGTAGCCGTCGAACCGGTACGGCTCGTCGAAGCGGCTGACCCGCACGTGCAGCCCCTGCGCCCGCAGCTGGTGTCCGATCATCGCCGTGAACGTGTCCTCCGCGTCGATGACCAGCGCGTTCAGTCCCTCAAGGCCTGTGACCGCCGGCCGGCGGCAGGCCGCTTCCTCCAGCCAGAACCGGGCGATGCCGCTGTTGCGGCGGCTGAGGGCGGCGCGGACGTCCGGATGCGCCCCGAAGCGGCGGGCGGGACCGGCCTCCAGTGCGGCGAGCAGCCCGGCGGCCTTGGCACGGGTCTCCTCGACCTCCGAGTCCGGGTCTGAGTGGCGCACCAGGGTGGCGCCCACGCCGATGCGCACGCGGCCGTGGTCGTCGATGTCGGCGGTGCGGATGAGGATGGCCGAGTCGAGAGAGCGCTCGCCGTTCACGTCCCGGCCGATCAGCGCGGCCACACCGCTGTAGTAGCCGCGGCCCTCGGGTTCGTACTTCCGGATGACGCGTGCCGCGCTCTCCAGCGGACTGCCCGTCACCGTGGGGGCGAACATCGTCTCGCGCAGGATCTCGCGCACGTCACGGTCGGTCTGCCCCTCGATGAAGTACTCGGTGTGGGCCAGCCGGGCCATCTCCTTGAGGTATGGCCCCAGGACCCGGCCGCCGGCCGGGCAGATGCGGGCCATCATCTTCAGTTCCTCGTCGACGACCATGTACAGCTCGTCGGTCTCCTTGCGGTCCGCGAGGAACTCCGTGAGGCCCTGCAGCGTGGGGCCGGCGGGCGGGTACCGATAGGTGCCGCTGATCGGGTTCATCACGGCGGTCCCGCCGCTCACGGAGATGTGACGCTCGGGCGTGGCCCCGACGAAGGTTCGCCGGCCGGTGTGGATGAGGAAGGTCCAGTACGCTCCCTGCTCGCGTTCCAGCAGACGGCGGAAGAACGCCAGCGTGCTGTGCGGCGAGTAGTCGCTGATGTCGGCGACGAAGGTGCGTTTGCTGACGAAATTGGCGCCTTCGCCCGTGCCGATCTCGTCCGTGACCACGCGCCGTACGGTCTCGGCGTACCGCTCGTCGTCGATGTCGAAACCGTGGGCCGTCACTGGGGTCGGCGTGTCCGGGAGCCGGGCGAGGAGCTCGACCAGGGGCACCCTGGCCTGGTCGCCGATCGACAGCGCGACGACGGGTGCGCCGTCGTCGGGAGCGGTGAACCCCCGCTCCGTGATCTGCCGGTACGGCACCACGACCAGCACGTCGTGCTCCATTGGCGGCTCGCCGGCGTCCGGCTCTCTGAAGGGGATGTCTCCCAGCGTCCTGTGCAGGGTGACGTCCCCGGTCAGGATGTCGACGGTATCCGGAACCCCGGACTCCGGTCGGTGCAGCAGGGCGAAGGCGGCCGGTTCCAGGTTCAGGACGGCGCCGAGCAAGTCGCCCTGCTCCCGGCCGCTCACGCGAACACCTCCGCGGACGGGACGACCATCGCGCAGCGCCGGGCCGCGTAGTCGAGTGCGAGCCGGTGGTCGTCCTCGGAGAAGTCGCCGAGGGCGTCGGCGGCCAGGAAGGGCTGGATGTCGTGGGTGAAGGCGTCCAGTGCCGTCGCCAGGACGCCGACGTGTGCGTAGACGCCGCAGATGACGAGCTGGTCACGGCCCTCGGTCCGCATGCGCTGCAGCAGCTCGGAGCGGAAGAAGGCGCTGTAACGCCATTTGGTGAACGTCCAGTCGCCCTCGGTGGGCGCCAGCTCGGGCGTCACCTCGCGGTCGGCGGGGTCGGTGCGCATGCCCGGCCCCCAGAAGTCCTTGAGCAGCCCTCGGTCCTCGTCGGTCATCCGGCCGGGCTGCGTGGTGTACGCCACCGGCACGCCGACGGCGGCACACCGCTTGCGCAGCTGGGCAGTGTTGTGGACGAGCTCCGTGCGCAGCGGGTCCGGCAGGGCGTTCAGGAAGTAGCGCTGCATGTCGTGGACGAGAAGTACGGCGCGCTCGGGGCGGGGGGCCCACTGAGCCAGGTTCTCGGGCAGGTTCTCGGCGGTCGGCAGTGGATACCACGCGATGGGCGGCAATCCGGCCATCGAACAGCTCCTTTCCAGTGATGTGGCCGAAACAGGGGTGCTCACAGAGCGTCGGACCAGGCGGTGACCAGGGAGACGGCCTGCCGTGAGTTGAGGCGGGGGTCGCAGAGAGTCGTGTGCCGTTCGCCGACCAATCCGAGCGAGCCGGTGTCAGCGACGCACTCGGTCACATCGTCCGGGGTGGTCTCCAGATGCAGTCCGCCGGCCACACCGCCCGCCGCCGCCACCGCTCGCCGGAACCCGGCCACCTCCCGGGCGAGGGTGTTCAGCAGCCGGGTCTTCTTGCCGCCCGGTGCGGTGACGGTGTTGCCGTGCATGGGGTCGCACAGCCAGATGACGGGATGCCCCGCGGAGCGGACCGCCGCCACCAGGGATGGCAGGCGCTCTTCGACGGCGTCGGCACCCATGCGCGAGATGAGCGTGAGGCGGCCGGGCTCCCGGAGCGCGTCGAGACGCTCGCACAGGGCCGTAATCTCCTCGGAGGTCATGGCCGGGCCCACCTTGCATGCCACCGGATTCACGACATCGGCGAGCATCTCGACGTGGGCGCCATCGAGTTGCCGGGTCCGTTCGCCGATCCACGGCCAGTGCGTGGAGCCGAGCCAACGCCGGCCGTCTCCGACCTCGCGGATCATGGGGACCTCATAGTCCAGGAGGAGGGCCTCGTGGCTCGTCCACACCAGGGGTTCGACGCTCGGCCACGCGCGCAGGGCGGGTGCGCGCCAGCCCAGGTGCTCCATGATGTCGCCCGCCGCCATGTACCCAGTGAGGATGCGCAGCGGGTCCGGTTGCCTCTTCTCCAGTTCAGGCTCCCGGCCGTTGACCATGTGTCCGCGGTACACGGGCAGGACAAGGTCGTCGACCTGCTCGAAGGAGTTGGACCGCGGCTTGGCGAACTGTCCCGCGATACGCCCGACCCGGAGGACGGGCTTGCCGGTGACCATCTTCAGCGTGGTGGCCAGCAGGTCGAGCACGGCGGACTTCCGTCGTACGTGCTCCGCGGTGCACTCCTCCGGGTCCTCCGCGCAGTCCCCGGCCTGCACCACGTGCGCTTCGCCGGCGGCGACGGATGCGAGCAGCGACCGGAGGGTGTGGACGTCTTCCACGCGGACCAGCGGCGGGCGGGAACCGAGGATGTCCCTCACGCGCTGGACCTGCGAGAGGTCGCTCCATTCGGGCTGTTGCAGAGCTTTGGCGCTCTGTATTTCGGTTACTGCCTGTCCCACGAATCTACCCCCGTGAGGCGATGAGAATGAACGGCCGATCATGTCGGTCCTGTGCTCGCGTCGCCAGCCTGTCAGGTTGGTATTCCCTCGCGCTCGACGCGCGGGACGGAAATTCCCAAGGACCGGAACTGCTGGCACGGGTTCATGAACTCGCGCTGCTGCTTGATCTTCCCATTCTCGAACAGGAAGGAGTGGATGAAGTGATTGCGGTAGAAACCTTCATCATATCCGGGGAAGAGAATCTTTCCCTCGCCGTCGCATTCGACCCAGAAGCGGTTGGGGTCCTGGGTGTCGAAGATCTCGATGTTGACCCAGGCCCAGTCGGGGAAGCACTTGAGCGACCAGACCGCGTGCTCCCCGAGCCGGTCGCGGCCCCGGATGACGATCGGCTCGCCGCTCTCCGTGGTCCACAGACCGCCGACACCGTCCTCCGTGAAGAGCAGGTGACGCCGGAGCCGGTCTTCGCCACGGGTGTTCATGTACTGCCTGACGATGGCGCGGTTGTGGGCGCGCAGTTCGGTCTCGTCGGTGGGTATGCGGGGCTCTGCCATGGGTGTCCTCAGCTGTGAGGTCGGGAACGGATGGGGTCGGTCGTGCCTCGAATCAGACGATGAAGCTGATGTCGCGGGGGTCCTGGCCGACGAGTGCGCGGCCGTAGACCTGCTCGGGGATGCCCATGCCGAAGCCGGCGTGGCGGCTGCCGACGTTGATGTCGCGCCAGAGCCGCTGGAGCGGGTTGGCCTCGTTGAAGGCGGAGGAGCCGTGCGCGGTCATCAGGGTGTCGACGGCCTCGCGGCACAGCCGGCCGACCTGGGCGGACTCCAGGCGATTGCGGGCCCGGATGGTCAGGTCGATGTTCTTGCCGGCCCGGGCGTACTCGTCGACGGTGTCGGCGATGCGCAGGGCGATCAGCTTGGCCGTGTCGATCTTTGACGTGGCGTCGGCCAGGTCGAGCTGGAAGGTCGGCGACTGGGTCTGGTCGCGGTAGGTGGAGCCTGCGACGGGACGGGTAGGGCCCTTGTCACGGACGAAGGCGAGGGCGGCCTCGGCGCCGCCGATCAGCGCTCCGATCAGGCCGATGGCGAACAGGCCGGTCAGGCTGTTGCGGTAGGGCAGATCGGGGTCGACGACACCGTCGGTCTCGCCGTTGAGGATGGGCAGGTAGGGCACCAGACGGTGGTCCGGTACGAAGAGACGGTCGGCGACGACCGTGTTGCTGCCGGTGCCGCGCATGCCGGCGAAGTGCCAGGTGTCCTTGATGGTGATCTCGTCGGCAGGCATCAGGGCGAACTGGATGTCGGGCCCGCCCTCGGCGGTGGGGACGGCGATCAGGGCGCTGACCCACTGGGCGTGCAGGCAGCCGGAGACGTAGGCCCACTCGCCGCTGACGACGACGCCGCCCTCGGCCCGCTCGACGTTCGGTGCGGGCATCCCCAGGACCAGGGCGCACCGGGCGTCGGGATTCCGGCCCCACACCTCGTCGCCGGCGGCCGGCGGGAACAGCGCCGCCACGAAGTTTCCGGCATTCAGGACGCCCGCTAGCCAGGCGGCGGAGCAGCAGCCGCGGCCGAGCGCGGTGGCGACCTCGAGCAGGGTGCGCATGTCCGTCTCGTAGCCGCCGAGCCGGCGCGGGGTCATCAGCCGCAGCAGGCCCGCCTCGGTCACGGCGGAGACGACTCGTTCGGGAACGCGCCGCTCGCTTTCGCATACGACGGCGTCTTCCCACAGCAGGTCCCGCAGGCCCTCGGCCCGCTTCACAAGCTCGGCGCGGTCGGGATCCTGTACGGCGGAAACGGTGTTTGACATTCCGAATCATTCCCTTCGGATTCCTCGGCTCTGGAACGCTAGGACTCCGAAAACGCCGGAGTCAAGGAAAGAATTTCAGGGCGCAGAGAATTCGTATGCCCGAAAAATGGCATGGCTGACCTGCACGGCGACTTCTCATGCAGCGTTCGAAATTTCTACTATTCAGCGTGCGGAAAGACGCCGACGCAGGTTCCCCACGACGACCCGCCCGATCGTGGCGGGGTTCAGCAGAATCGTCGGGGGCGAGAGGAGGGAACTGACCTTGACGAACTCCTGGGTCAGCGCCGAGTCGCGTTCCGCGGCGGTCATCAACCAGCCGAAGTACGCGTTGATGACGCGTACTGGCAGCGGCCGCGTGCCCGCCACCTCGGGCAGCGAGAGATCGCTACCGAGGGCCATCTGCCAGGCGACCTCGATGCGGCGGGCGGCCGTCCTGAAGAAGCGCCTGGGCAACTGGTCCCGGCCCTGGGCCAGGGCGTCCCGCAGCGCCTCGGCCTGCAGTGCGGCCGCGGACATTCCCTGACCATAGACGGGGTTGAAGCTGCAGATGGCGTCACCGAAGACGAGCAGTCCGTCGGGGAAACGTTGCAGCCGCTCGTAGCGCCGGCGCACGCTCGCCGGATAGCGGTGGGCGACTGGGGCGTCGAGGGGTTCGGCGGCGCAGAGGACCTCGAACACGTCCGGGGGCATGATGGGCTTGGCGAACTCCAGGAACTCGCCCGGGTCGGTGGGCGGGTGGTGCCCGCCGTAGCCGATGAGCGTCAGCATCCAGTGGTCGTCCCCGTGCTGGAGGAAAGTCGCGCCGGTCGGCCGGCCCGGGCAGGCGCCGACGATGACGACCTTCTTGCTGCCGAGGACGCCTGGTGCCACTTTCAGGTTCCGGCTGACGTACTTGATGTCGATCGCCAGGTGGTCTTCCTGCGGCCGGTCGTAGCCCAGGTCCTCGAGCCATCGTGTCGTCCGTCCGCCACGACCCGTCGCGTCGACGACGAGGTCCGCGGCGAGTTCCCGCTCGGCTCCGCCGTCCCGGTCTACGACCCGGGCGCCGACGACGCGTCGTCCATCCGGGGAGCTGACGAGACCGGCCGCCTCGCACCGGTCGATGATCTTGATGTTCGGCCGTGCCCTCAGCCGAGCGCGCACTCCGCCCTCCAACTGGGGGCGGTTCGGCTGGTAGGTGGGGATGGGGTCCCTGCGGCGGCCCTCCTGGCTGAGCAGATGGCCGCCGGGTGCGAAGTGCATCTCGGCGGGCTCCCGGACCACGGACACCCCGTCCGCCTCGAACTGCTCCAGCAGACCGGGGAACATCTCATGGAGCCACTTCGTACCGGCGGGCAGGATGGCGTGCGCGTGGCGGCCCTGTGGCACGCCCTTCCGGTTCTCGGCCGTCTTCGGCAACGTGTCCCGGTCGATCAGCGTCACCCGGTCGAACGTGTCGGACAGCACCCGTGCGGCGAAAAGCCCGCCGATACTCGCCCCCAGCACAATGCAGTGGCTACCGTTTCTTAAGCGGGGTTCCTCCGGTTGACGCGGGCGTGCGGCGTCGTCTGACATGCGATTCCTCCTCTGTGCTTGAGGGGATGTGGGAATGGCGTGGCGGCGGCACGACGAGTCGGTCACTCGTCACTGTCCAGGAATGCCGCTCCGTAACGACCCGCGACGGACCGCGCTACGGCACTGTGACAAACTCGCGAATGAGGTCCACATTTCTCCGGAAAAGACGGTCGTACGGCGCCAGGGTTTGCGGGTCCGGCTGTGGGGTTCTGCAATCCGACCTTCTCCGCCGGTGAGGCCGAAGATTTCCTGTCAGCTCACGGGATCGCCGTCGGGCCGGGTGAGTGTTCCGGACGCCAGCCAGCACGCCGGGAGCGGCGCCACCGCGCGCCCGTGTCCGATCCGCGGGTCGTCGCCCGCGTACACCTGGGCGCTCCAGCCGTGGCCGCCCAGCCAGGACGCGAGGTCGTCGCGGGCGGAGAGCCAGGAGGCGCCCTGCTCCTCGACCCGCTCACGTACCGGCCGGCCCTCCTCCTCCAGCATGGCCGCCTTGAGGTGCTCCAGCATGAGCCGACTGCCCGGCGCGGACAGCTCGCTCACACCGGCCAGGATCGCGTCCCCGGCGGCGTCCGTCAGGTACATCAGAAGGCCTTCGATCAGCCAGACCGTGGGCTGCGACGGATCGAAAGATGCAGCTCGCAGCGCCGTCGGCCAGTCCTCCCTGAGATCTGCGGCCACTCCGCGGCGCTCGCACGCCAGGGGCAGGCCGGACCGCTCAATCAGCGCGTCCTTGAACGGCGTCATCTCCGGCAGGTCCACCTCGAACCAGCGCGTCCCGGCCGGCAGGTCCAGCCGAACGGTGCGTCCGTCCACCCCCGCGGCCAGCGTGACGACCTGACGGATCCCGGCCCGGGTCGCGGAGATCACCTCGTCGTCGAAGAACCGAGTGCGCACTGCGAAGTACGTGGGAAAGCCGGCCGCGCTCCGGTGAGTCTGCTTGATCACCTCGGCCACGTCGGCCAGCAACGGGTCCTCAGCCAGGGCCGAGAGCATCGCGGCGGCGAGCGGGTCCCGGAACAGCGCATCCGGACGGTCGCTTTCCAGTTGCCGCATCCATGCGACGAAGAGAGCGGTCTGCCCGACCCCTATCGAAGGCGTCTCTAATTCGACCACAAAGTCCTCCCCAAGACGAGTGAAAATCAAAGCAAAGAGGCAAGCTCGCGCCGGTACGCTCGGCGTCCGAAACGCTGTGGAGTGGCTTGAACATTTCCAGGACGGATGGGGCTTGAAAGAGAGGAGAGCCACGAGCGTGTGCCCGTCCGCTTCACGTGCCAACTATGCACGACTCTCTCCTTGAGCGGTGAACTGATGGAATTCTGCGGACCTCTGCGGCTGCGATGGTAGCGTGGCCCGCGTTATCTTCAACTTTATTCCACGGAGCAGGCCCCCACTGAAGGATGAGTGCATGCTCGACACCCTGGACCGTGCCCTGATCCACGCGCTGCACATAGACGGCCGCGCGCCGTTCAGCCAGATCGCCGCCGCCCTCGACGTCTCCCCCCAGACCATCGCCCGCCGCTACCGACGACTGCGTGACGAGGCCTCTCTACGGGTCGTCGGTCTCGCCGACCCCCACCGAGCCGGTCAGACCCAGTGGCTCGTCAGACTCACGGCCGCAGCGAGTTCCGCCCAGGACCTCGCCCACGCCCTGGCCCGCCGGCCGGACACGTCGTGGGTCAAACTCACCTCGGGCGGCACCGAGATCGTGGCGGTCATCCACACGCCCACCGACGCCGCCAAGGGCAACTCCCTGCTGCTGCGCGACATTCCACGGACGAACAACATCACCGCCGTGTCGGCCCACTGTCTGCTGCACATTTACCTCGGCGGCCCCACCAACTGGCGCGGCAGTGCCGACACCCTGACCGAGGAGCAGCAACGCCTACTCCGCTCGCACGACGCCGCCGACACGGCGTACGTCCCCGTGCCCCGCCAACTCAGCGACTCGGACGCGGATCTACTGATCGCCCTGCAGAAGGACGGGCGCGCCAGCCATGCGGAACTCGCCGAGGCGACCGGCTGGTCACCCGTCACCGTCGCCCGCCGCCTGGCCGACCTGCAGGCGGGACGCGCCATCTTCTTCGACGTCGAGGTCGACACCGGGCTGTTCGGCGCCAACACCCGGGCCCTGCTCTGGATGTCGGTGAGCCCCGCACATCTGGAGAACGTGGCGGAGACCCTCGCGAACCACGACGAACTCGCCTTCGTCGCGGCGACCACCGGCCCCACCAACCTGGTGGCCCAGGCGCTCTGCAAGGACCCGGCCGACCTGCACCACTACCTCGCCCGCCGGCTCGGCTCCCTGGCCGCGATCCACACTCTGGAGGCCAGCCCCGTACTCCAGAACGTCAAAGCTGCGAGCCCGATGATCACGGATCTCGCCCGCAGCCGACGGACCGCCCCGACCGCACGCGCGCGATCGTGACGTCCCTCGTTCCATTACATGCCGATGCGGCGGCCGCAAGGCCGCCGCATGAACCGCTCGGGCCGGTGGCCCGGTCAGTGCTGTGCCCCGGTGCCGTCCGCAGCTCCCTTCTCGACCATCATCCGACTGCTGACGAAGCTGACCACCACCAGCGCC
The DNA here is from genome assembly GCF_002154375.1 of Streptomyces glaucescens. Classification (GTDB taxonomy): domain Bacteria; phylum Actinomycetota; class Actinomycetes; order Streptomycetales; family Streptomycetaceae; genus Streptomyces; species Streptomyces glaucescens. Next base: position 21,969 of record NZ_MUND01000055.1, read on the forward strand.
ACGGCGACCCAGAAAGCGACCTCGATCGCGTGCAGCGAGGCCGAGGCGCCGCCGGACGCCGCACTGTTGAGATAGACGCTGCCCAGGACGGCGACGCCGAGCGTGGCACCCAGCTGCTGGACGGCGTTCAGGAGCCCCGCGGCCGTCCCGATCTCCTGAGGCTTCAGCGGGTGCAGGGAGATGCTGAAGAAGGCGGGGCTGAAAAGGCCGGCGCCCACGCCGATGACGCCCAGCGCTACCAGCAGCGGCGTGGGGTACGCCGAGGGGTCGGCCGAGTGGTACACGGCGATGGCGGCCAACGCCCCGGCCAGAAACACTCCGAGACCGAGCGGCATCGTGCGGTGGCCGAGGCGCGGGATCAGATGGGCACCGGCCACCCACGACGCGACGGCCAGGCCGACCGACCACGGAGCGAGCGTCAGACCCGCGGAGAGCACGTCGGTGCCGAGCCCCAGCTGAAGCTGCAGCACGATGACCATCATCAGACCGTTCGTCACCGCGAAGAAGCAGGTCGAAGTCACCAGTGCAGCCGGGAAACTGCGACGCCTGAACAGGCTCGGCTCCACCAGCGGGCTGCGCCCGCTCGCGGCCACCCGGCGTTGATACAACGCGAACACGACCATCACGACCAGACCGGCCACGATGGCCGCCCAGCTCCACCCGGACAGCGCGGAGATGTCACCGTCGATGAGCGGGTAGACCACGAGCCCGACACCGATCACGGCCAGGAGCGTGCCGGTCAGGTCGAGAGTGGGCCGGTTCGGAGCGCGGTCCTCCAGCATCTTGGGGGCGATGGCGAGCACGATCACGGAGAGCGGGACGTTGACCAGGAAGGCAGCGCGCCACGACGAGCCGAACAGGTCGGCATGGGTCAGGACGCCGCCGAGCACCGGGCCGCAGACGGCGGCCAGGCCCATCACCGGGCCGATGCTGCCCAGGGCCTTCGCCATCTCGGCGCCGGAGAACATGGTCTTGATCAGCCCGATGGTCTGGGGAATGACCACGGCCGCCGCCGCGCCCTGCACCACGCGGAAGGCGATCAGCAGACCCACCGTCGGCGCCAGGGCGCACGCGACGGACGCCAGCATGAATCCGGTGGTGCCGACGACGAACATGCGCCGCCGGCCGGCGATGTCACCCAGTCGGCCACCGGTGATCAGCAGCACCGCGAACGGGAGGGTGTAGGCCGTCGTGAACCACTGGATGTCGGACACCGACCCGCCCAGGTCGGCATGGATCGCAGGCGCGGCTACCTGGACGATCGTCGCGTCCAGCAGGTTCATGGCCTCACCGAGCAGCAGGGCGGTGAGCGCCAGCCATCGCCATCGGTACGCCGCCGTGGGAGTCGGCGTGATCACACGCTCAGCAGTCATCGGAGTTCCTCTCCATTCTTGTCGGTACATCGACTCGACGCCCTCTCCCCCGGGGGGACAGGGCGTCGGGTTCGACCACGAGCCACAGTGGAGGGGCGGATCCGACGACTCCAGTCAGAGCGGGAAGATGGACGATTCCTTCCATCGGAGGCACACGCGGTGGTGATATCCCACGCGCCGCCCTGCGCGCGTACCCGCGGTCGTCGGCCCCACGGCGGGGGCGATCACGCCGACGCGAGTGTGCGCTTCCTTCAGGCAGCCGCCTGGGATGGAAAAAATGCTCCAGTTCAGCGCCGTTACTGGAGGCGACATGCGTGCCGACTCCACGCTGGGTTCCCCTGGTCACCGCCTCGTGCGCCAGGGCTTCACTTCCCTACGTCCTTCCTGCTCAGGAGCCTGAATGGCAGCCGTGCCCGCTACCCACAGAGAAGTCCGCCTCGTCGCCAAGCCCGACGGTTTGCCACGGCTGGAGCATCTCCGTGTCGTCGAGACGCCCTTGGTTCCGCCGAGGGAAGGCGAGGTACTGGTCCGCAACCGCTTTTTCCATGTCTTCGCCACGCTGCGCATCCTCATCGCGGGTGCGACGCAGGACACCCCGTTCCCCGTGCTCAACGCCGGCGACACCCTGGTCGCAGCGGCCATCGGCGAGGTCGTCCACGCCCAGGAGAACTGCACGCTGCGGCCGGGTGATCTGGTGTCGCACTGGCTGGGCTGGCGCGAGTACGCCGTCGTGCCCGCGGCCGAGTGCATGCGGCTCGACGGCGAAGCGCTGCCCGATCCGATCACCCATCTGGAGCAGGGCTGGACGGCCTACGCGGCGCTGACCCGAGGGGTCGACCTCCGCCTCGGGGACACGGTTTTCGTCTCCTCCGGCGGCAGCGGAATCGGCGCGATGGCCGGGCAGATCGCCAAGCGTCTCGGCGCCGGCCGCGTGATCGCCAGCACCAGCTCGCGGCAGAAGGCCGACCGTCTCGTGAACGAACTCGGCTACGACGCGGCCGTCGTCCGCGGCGCGGAGCCGATCGTCGAGCAGCTCGCGAAGGCCGCACCGGACGGCATCGACGTCTTCTTCGACAACGTCGGCGGCGAACAGCTGCGGGCGGCTGTGGAAGCGGCACGTCCAGGCGCCCGGTTCGTCCTGGTCGGCGCCCTGTCCGGACAGCTCTCCGAAGACGGCACGGGCACCTCCGCACCCGTCGAGCTGGACTCCCTGCCACTCATTCACAAGCGGATCGTGATGCGCGGCTTCAGCTCGGACGACTTCGAGGACCGTATGGAGTGGACCGAGCGGTTCGGTGCGTGGCTCCGTGCGGGGGAGATGGTCTTCCCCCACGTCCGGATCAAGGGCATTGAACAGGCGCCGCAGGCCCTGCTGGAGGTGATCGAAGGGCGCCACATCGGTGCCGTCATCGTCGAGCTGTAGCTCTGCTCCCCAGCTCCGTGCCTCGTACGCAACAGCGGTGGGCCGGCGGAGAGTTCCGCACCGCTCCGCAGCCCCGCCCTCACCTCGACACGCCGAGAAGGAGTCCCCGTGCCGCGCGCCAGCACTGAAGTCCTCGACCTCCCTGTCGATGTCCGTCCCGAGCCGGACGTACTGATCCGGGCCGCCATGGAGTGGCACTTCCACCCCGATACAGGTTCCCGGTTCTGGCTGGAACGGGCCAAGACCCTCCCCTTCGATCCCCGCAGCGACATCCGCACCCACGAAGACCTCCGGCTCTTCCCGAACATGGCAGCCGAACTGCGCGACGTCCCTGCCGAGGTCCTGATCCCCCAGGGCTACGGCCGGCGCCCCGACGTCGTCGGAGTGTTCGAGAGCGGCGGGACCACGGGTGCCCCCAAGCGGGTCGTCCTGCTCCGCGACTGGCTGGAGCGCATGCTCCACTGGAGCAACGCCAACCTCGACGCCCACGGTTTCCCCGGCGGCGCGAACTGGCTCGGCCTCGTCCCGACCGGCCCGCACATCGTGGGCGAGTACTTCCGCAGGTCCGCGACCACCCACGGGCGCCATGGCTTCACCGTCGACCTCGACCCCCGCTGGGTGAAGAAGCTGATCGCCGGCGGACGGGGCGCCGATGCCGACGCCTACGCCGAACATCTCATCGACCAGGCCGGGCTCGTGCTCCGTACCCAGGACATCGGTGTCCTGACCATCACGCCCCCGCTGCTTGAGCGGCTGGCCCGCCGGGACGACCTGGCCGAGCTGGTCAACGAGAAGGTCCGGGCCATCCGCTGGGGCGGCACCCAGCTGGATCCCGATTCGCGCTACCTCTACAAGACCGAGGTCTTCCCCAAGACGGTCCTGTGCGGCAACTACGGCAGCACCATGATCCTCGGCATCGCCGGCGAGCGCCCGGACCTCCCAGAGGACTCCGGCTGCGTCTTCGACGCCTACAGCCCGTACGTGACGTTCTCCGTCGTCGACTCGCAGACGCTCCGGCCCGTCGCATACGGCGACCGCGGCCGCGTCCTGGTCCACCACGTCAGCAAGTCGTTCTTCCTGCCCAACAACCTGGAGCGGGACACGGCGGTCCGGATCGAGCCCCTCGCGGGTCACGTCGGCGACGCGGTGGCGGACATCGCTCCGGTCGAGACCTTCGAGGACGAGGCCGTAATCGAAGGGGTCTACTGATGGCGGAGCCCCGCACCGATCCCGCACAGCTCGACGCCTTGGGGGCGCAAGGCACGTTCCGAGCCCGCAACCGCGTAGCCGTGACCGACGTCGCGGGCCGGGAGGTCGCCGAACTGAGCCTGGTGCCCCCCGTGTTCGTCGAGCGCACGATGAAGTCCCTGCACCGCGCCGCCAGTGCCGCAGTGGACGAGCGGATCAGCATGATCGCTCGCGCCGCGGAGCTGTTCTCGACCGCCGCGCTGGGCGGCCAGTCGGTCGAGGAGTACGAGTACCTGGTCAGCCGGGTCGGCGGAATCCCGATCTCCGAAGTGCGGGCCACCACCCGGGCGATCGCGGCCCGGCTGAGGAAGGTCCACTACAGTGTGGAGCACGCCCGGCCGGCCGGATCGGTGACACGGTGGGACGACCCACTGACCCGCACCGGCCGTGCGGTGTGGGCACGGCGCGGGAGCGTCTTCGCCGTGCACGCGGCCGGCAACCACCCCGGCCCGCACAGCCTCTGGCCGGAATCGCTGGCGCTGGGCTACCGCGTCGCAGTCCGGCCCTCCCGGCGCGAACCCTTCACCCCGCACCGGCTGATCACGGCACTGCGCGGCGCCGGCTTCAACAACGACCAAGTGGTGCTGCTGCCGACCGACCACGCCACCGCGGACGCCGTGCTGCGCGGCGCCGACCTCGGCATGGTCTACGGAGGCGAGGACGTGGTACGCAAGTACGCCACACACTCGTCGATCCTCCCGCAGGGACCGGGCCGTTCGAAGATCCTGGTGACCGAAGAGGTGGACTGGAGGGACCACCTCGACACCATCGTCGACTCCGTGAGTGGCCACGGCGGCACCGGTTGCGTCAACACCACCGCAATCCTCGTGGAAGGCGACCCGACCCCGCTCTGCGAGGCGCTGGCCGAACGTCTCTCGTCCGTGCCCAGCCTGCCGCCGGAGGATCCCCGGGCGGTCTGCCCCGTGCAGCCTGTAGCCACGGCCAAGGGCTTCGAGGCGCTCCTGTTGCACAAGGCGGCAGGAGCCAAGCCCTGGCTGGGCGGCGACGGCATCGCCGAAGAACTGGGCGACGGCAGCGCCGTACTCCGGCCCGCGATCCATCAGCTCGACCGGCCAAATGCGCCGCAGACCTCCGTCGAACTCCCCTTCCCCTGTGTGTGGGTCGCACCGTGGACGCACGAAGCGGGACTCACGCCCTTGAGGAACAGCCTCGTCCTGACGGTAATGACACACGACACCCGGCTCGTCGACCGACTGCTCGAAGAACCGTCGATCAGTAACGTGTACGTGGGAGACCACCGAACCTACTGGATGGAGTCCGGCATGCCGCACGACGGCTACCTCGCCGAATTCCTGATGCGCTGCAAATCGGTGATCAGGGACTGACCGTTATCCGTGGCGGCGAACGCTCGCCGCCACCACCGAGGCGGAGGAGACTTCCCCTCGGTGTTCCCGGGCAGCTGGGCCCGGATCACGACCGAGCGGAGCACCGATGTGTGCAGGCGTCGCCACCGGCGGCTTGCCGCGCCCTGCCACATGGTGCGTGAAGGATGGTGTGCGAATGCTCGACGACCTCGATCGCGCCTTGATCCATGCGCTGCACATCGACGGACGTGCCTCTTTCACGCAGATAGCGAACGTTCTGGCCGTGTCCCCACAGACGGTCTCCCGTCGTTACGACAGACTGCGCGAACACGCCGCACTCCGCGTCGTCGGACTGCCGGACCCCCACCTGACAGGCCACGAGCAGTGGTTGCTCCGCCTGACCGCAGCCCCTGAGACGGCACTGGATCTCGCTCACGCCCTGGTCCAGCGCCAGGACACATCGTGGGTCTACCTAACCGGTGGCGGCACCGAGATCGTCGCCGTGCTCGAGACACCCCTGGGCACCGCGCACGGTCATTCCCTGCTGCTGCGCGAACTCCCGCCCAGCATCGGACTCACGGCCGTCTCCGCGCACCACCTGCTGCACACCTATGTCGGCTGGCGCACCCCTTGGCGCATGAGCGCCAACACCCTCACCTCGCGACAGCAACGCCTCCTAAGAGGCACAAGCCAGATGGGACACCGGGAGCCCCGGCCCCCGGAGTACGGGCAGGTGCGGCTCTCCCCGGCGGACCACGCCCTCATGGACGCCTTGCGACGAGACGGCCGAACCAACCTCGGTGACCTCGCCGACGCCACCGGCTGGTCGCCGGCGACGGTGTCGCGCCGACTGGACAGCCTCCACGACTGCGGCGCGATCTTCTTCGACGTGGAGATCGACCCCGCGCTCCTGGGCGTCAGCACCAAGGTCCTGCTGTGGATGGCGGTCGCTCCCGCACATCTCGATCACGTGGCCACGAAGCTGGCCCGCCATAACGAACTCGCCCTCGTGGCCCACACCACCGGCCCCACCAACCTCGTGGCTCACGCTCTGTGCCGAGACACCGCAGCTTTCTACCACTACCTCACCCACGCTCTGGGCGCGGTGCGGGCAATCCGCACCCTGGAGACGGCCCCTGTCCTACGGACCCTCAAAGCGGTGGGAACGTTCGCGTCCGCGCCGCCGTCATCCCGCCGCGGGTAAGAAAGCGCCGAGCGCTCCGACAAAGCCGGGTGCTCCACCTATTTCCTGGTGCCTGCACAACACCTGCCAGAGACTCGGAACTACCTATCCCGACATCGGGAGGACAGGCAGCTGGTGAACGCTGCGGACGAGGGCCAGGGCGGGGACCGTCCCGTCCCTGGTCGACGGACCGATCCCCATCCTCACGTCGATGACGAGGCGCGAAACAGCGCACACGCGCAGCACCTCACCGAGTCAATCCAGCCCGTGCTGAAGTAGCGCAGAGCGCTGATCAGGCCCACCAGCGTGGCCGTGGGCGGCAAGCCGGGCGCCAGCGGGGGAGTCGGTCACCTGCTCCAGAAGGCCGGTAGGACGTGACTGCCGCACTCAGGATGCGACCGGCTATGCCCGGTACTGACGTGCACAAATATCTGGTGCGATCCCTGCTCCTGCCCGCTGCCGTATGGTCCGGTCAGCTAGTAGTACTTCGTTACGTTGGGTGATCTTTGCTGGTGGTGGGCATCCTCTCCGGTATGAGGCTGGGGGAGGTGGAACGGCTCCGGGGTGAGTTATCGGAGTTCGTTGCCGATGTGCTCGGGTCGTTGCCGCGCCGGGATCAGCGACGGTGGGGTGAGTGTTATCTGCGGGGTCTGATGCTGGACGGCCGACGGAAGTCGATCCAGCCGATGGCCGAGCGGCTGCCGGACGGGAACATGCAGGCCCTGCAGCAGTTCGTGAACCAGTCGCCGTGGGACCCGCTGCCGGTGAGGCGGCGGATCACTGAGCGGCTGGCCGAGGTGATCACGCCTGAGGTGTGGGTGGTCGACGACGTGTCGTTCCCCAAGTGCGGCTCCGCGTCGGTCGGGGTGGCCCGCCAGTACTT
>NZ_MUND01000550.1 GCF_002154375.1 Streptomyces glaucescens
CCTCCGTCGAAGCGGCACCCGGTCGAGGGCCTGACCGACGCATCCCGACGGCCGGGCCGAACTCCCTAGGTCGTGTCCGCAAAGTCCCGTCGTCCGCCCGAAGGGCGGGCCCCGCGGCGTCTGGTGCGTGCTCTCGGCGCGCCGGGCGGAGTCCCTCGTACTGGATGTACTTGGGGCTTCGCCCGGCGCGGCGAGAGTGCGTGTCAGGCGTCGCGGGGCAGACGGGACTTTGCGGACACGGCCTAGCCCCTGCCACCGAGGAGGAGCGACCGGTGAAGCACACCCAGGAGACAAGTGGGCGGCCAACCTGCGGGGCGGGGAAGGCCTTCCACGCCCGTGGGGGGCACTCGGTACATGTCGGGCCCCGTCGTCCCCGGGCCGCTCGACCGCGAGTGGAAGCCAGGACGCAGAGGCCGACTCCTCGGACCGTTCATCTCGCGGCCCCCGTCCCTCCTCGCGCCTCCCAGGTCGCCCTGTCCGAGACATACACGGAGATCCGCTGGTCGAACCAGCACGCGGCCTCCGGGAGGTCGCGGATGAGGGCGGGGATCTCGGGTTCGAACCTCAGGACGGTCAGGGTCTTCCAGCCGTGGGGGATGGTGTCCCAGGGGTGGCGGAACTGCTGGGTCACCGCGACGACCGTCGTCGTCACCCAGGTGACGTCGGCTTCGTCGGAGCGCCGGAAGCAGCAGTCGTAGCGCCTTCCGACGGGCACGTCCGCGTAGTTGTAGGAGATGAAGAGGGCGACCTCGCCGGCGGAGCATTCGGGGAGGCCTTGGCCGAAGGCGGCGAGGGCGGTCCTGTCGGCGCGGCTCTCGACGAGCAGTACACGCTCGGCGGGTTCGGCGGCCTCCTCCGGGCGGGTCACGCCGACTCCCGGACCACCAGCCGCGTGCGCAGCATCACGTGCCGCCAGGCGACTTCCGGCTGTTCCATCTCCTCCAGCAGGAGGCGGACCATGGTGCGGCCGATCTCCTCCAGGGGCTGGCGGACAGTGGTCAGGGGCGGGTCGGTGTGCTGGGCGAGGTGGAAGTCGTCGAAGCCGATGACGGCCACGTCGTCGGGGACGCGGCGGCCCGCGGCGCGCAGGACGGAGAGGGCCGCGGCGGCCATGGTGTCGGAGGCGGCGAGGACCGCGTCGACGTCCGGGTGCCGGTCGAGGAGTTCGGTCATGGCCCGGCGTCCGCTCGCCTCGGTGAAGTCGCCCTCGACGGTCCAGGACGGGTCGGTGGGCAGCCCGGCGTCGGCGAGGGCCTGGCGGTAGCCGCGCAGCCGGCACTGGGCGACGTACATGTCGAGCGGCCCGGTGATGGTGGCGATGGAGCGCCGGCCGCCGCGCACCAGGTGGGCGACGGCCTCGCGGGCGCCGCCGACATTGTCCGCGTCGACGGAGGTGACCTGCTCGTCGCCGGAGCGGCGCCCGAGCAGCACGGTGGGCAGGCCGGCGTCGGCGAGCATGTCGGGCAGCCGGTCCTCGGCGCGCACGGACATCAGCAGGACGCCGTCGACCCGGCCGCCGCGCGCGTACTCGAGGAACCGCTGCCGTTCGGCGTCCGTGCGGACCAGGGTGAGCAGCAGCTGGACGGAGGTGTCGGTGAGGGCGTCGCCGACGGAGCGGACGGTCTCGGAGAAGAACGGCTCGCCGAACAGCCGCCAGTCCCGCTCGGTCATCACCAGCGCCACGGCGTCGGCGCGCCGTCCGGCCAGTGAGCGCGCCGCCAGGTTGGGCACATAGCCGAGTTCGGCGATGGCCCGCTGTACGGCGCGGCGGGTCGATTCCTTGACGCCCGCCTCGTTGTTGATGACGCGGGAGACCGTGCCCCGCCCGACACCGGCGAGCGCGGCCACCTCCTCCAGCGTGGGCGTCGCAACGGGCCGCCGTTTGACCATCCTTCACCCCCAAGGGCGTCCGATCTTACGGGCCCTGACCCCTGTGATCGAACGCCCGGGCGGCCCTTCAGGCCCCGTAGCGCTCCCGCAGCTCCACCTTCCGCACCTTTCCGGACACCGTCATCGGGAAGGAGTCGAGGATCCGCAGCTTGCTGGGGATCTTGTAGTGCGCCAGTCGGCCGTCGCAGAACTCCCACAGTTCCTCCAGGGTCAGGGGTGCGGCGGGGTCGTGCGGGATGACGCAGGCCAGCACCTCCTCGCCGTAGCGTTCGTGCGGTACCCCGACGACCTGGACGTCGGCGATCTTCGGGTGGGCGTGCAGGAACTCCTCGATCTCGCGCGGGTAGATGTTCTCGCCGCCTCTGATGATCATGTCCTTGATGCGGCCGACGATCTCGACGTAGCCGTCCTCGCGCATCACGGCGAGGTCGCCGGTGTGCATCCAGCGGCCCGCGTCGACGGCCTCGGCGGTCTTCTCGGGCTGGTTCCAGTAGCCGAGCATCACGCTGTAGCCGCGGGTGCACAGCTCGCCCGCGGTTCCGCGTGGCCGGGTCACGCCCGTCGCCGGGTCGATGATCTTGACCTCGATGTGCGGCAGGACCCGGCCGACCGTGGCGGTGCGGTGCTCCAGGTCGTCGTCCATGCGGGTCTGGAGCGAGACGGGGGACGTCTCGGTCATGCCGTAGCAGATGGAGACCTGCTCCATGTGCATCTCGGCGACGACCCGCTTCATCACCTCCACGGGGCAGGGCGAGCCCGCCATGATGCCGGTGCGCAGCGAGGAGAGGTCGTAGGAGGGGAAGTCCGGCAGGTTCAGCTCGGCGATGAACATCGTCGGGACGCCGTACAGCGAGGTGCAGCGCTCCCGCTGGACCGCTTCCAGAGTGGCCTTCGGGTCGAAGGACGGGGCGGGGATGACGATGCAGGCGCCGTGGGAGGTGGCCGCCAGGTTGCCCATGACCATGCCGAAGCAGTGGTAGAACGGAACGGGGACGCAGACGCGGTCCTGTTCCGTGTAGCCGATCGACTCGCCCACGAAGTAGCCGTTGTTGAGGATGTTGTGGTGGGAGAGGGTGGCGCCTTTCGGGAAGCCGGTCGTGCCCGAGGTGTACTGGATGTTGATGGGGTCGTCGCAGGACAGTTCCGGGAACGGTTCCGCCCCGCCCGCCCCGCCCGCCCGGCTCAGCAGCGCGTCCCAGCTCGGGTCGCCGATGTACACGACCTCGCGCAGCTGCGGGCACTCTCCGCGCACCTGTCCGGTCATCGCCCGGTAGTCGCTGGTCTTGTGCCGGAGGGAGGCGAAGAGGACGGAGACGCCCGCCTGTCTCAGGACGTAGGCGACCTCGTGGGTGCGGTAGGCCGGGTTGATGTTCACCATGATCGCGCCGATCCGCGCGGTGGCGTACTGGACGAGGACCCACTCGGGGCAGTTGACCGCCCAGATGCCGACCCGGTCGCCCTTGGCGACCCCGGCGGCGAGCAGGGCGCGCGCCAGGTCGTCGACGTCCGAGGCGAACGCGGCGTAGGTCCAGCGGCGGCCGGAGGGGACGTCGACCAGTGCCTCCCGGTCCGGCCAGGCGGCGACCGCGCGGTCGAGGTCGGCGCCGATGGTGTCGCCGAGGAGCGGGATCTCGCTCGCGCCGTGGCTGTACGAGTTCACCGGAAGTCCTCCTCGCGGTACTCGGCGTCCGAGCCGGCCGCGGTGGCCTGGCGCAGTTCCACGCGGCGGATCTTGCCGGAGACCGTCTTGGGCAGGTCGGCGAACTCCAGGCGGCGGATGCGCTTGTACGGCGCGAGGACCTCGCGGGAGTGCTCGAAGAGGACCTTGGCGGTGTCGGGGCCGGGGGTCCAGCCGTCCGCGAGGACGACGTACGCCTTGGGGACGGCGAGGCGCAGCGCGTCGGGGGCGGGCACGACGGCCGCCTCGGCGACGGCCTCGTGCTCCAGCAGGGCGCTCTCCAGCTCGAAGGGGCTGATCTTGTAGTCGGACGCCTTGAAGACGTCATCGCTTCGCCCGATGTAGGTCAGATATCCGTCCTCGTCGCGTGCGGCGACGTCGCCGGTGCGGTAGTAGCCGCCGGCCATCGCCTCCGCCGTGCGCTCGGGGTCGCCGTGGTAGCCGGTCATCAGGCCGACCGGCCGCTGCGCGAGGTCCAGGGCGATCTCGCCCTCGGTGGCACCGGGGGCGCCGGTGACGGGGTCGAGGAGTTCGACGCGGTAGCCGGGGCTGGGGCGGCCCATGGAGCCGGTCTTCAGCGGCTGCCCCGGGGTGTTGGCGACCTGCACGGCGGTCTCGGTCTGGCCGAAGCCGTCCCGGATGGTGACGCCCCAGGCGCGCCGGACCTGCTCGATGACCTCGGGGTTCAGCGGCTCGCCGGCGGCGACGGCCTCGCGGGGGCGGGTGCGCAGCGCGCCCAGGTCCGCCTGGATGAGCATGCGCCAGACGGTGGGCGGGGCGCAGAAGGTGGTGACGCCTACGCGGTCCATCTCGGCCATCAGCCGGGCGGCGTCGAAGCGGGTGTAGTTCAGGAGGAAGACGGTCGCCTCGGCGTTCCAGGGGGCGAAGAGGTTGGACCAGGCGTGCTTGGCCCAGCCGGGCGAGGAGATGTTCAGGTGGACGTCGCCGGGTTCGAGGCCGATCCAGTACATGGTGGCCAGATGCCCGACGGGGTACGAGGTGTGGGTGTGCTCGACCAGTTTGGGGCGGGCGGTCGTCCCGGAGGTGAAGTACAGCATCAGCGGGTCGTCGGCGCGGGTCGGGCCGTCGGGGGTGAAGCCGGCCGGTGCCGTGTACGCCTCCTCGTACGGCAGCCAGGACCCGGCCGGGGTCCCGGTCGGAGCGCCGCCCACGGCGATGCGGGTGTAGTCGCCCGGCACCTCGTCGAACTTGCCGGTGTCGGCGGCGCGCACGATCGCGTGCCGGACGCGGCCCCGGTCGACGCGGTCGCGCAGGTCGGCGGCGCCCAGCAGCGGCGTGGCGGGGATGACGACGGCGCGCAGCTTCATCGCGGCCAGCGCGGTCTCCCACAGTTCGGCCTGGTTGCCGAGCATGACGAGGACGCGGTCGCCCGCGGTGACGCCGCGGGCGCGCAGCCAGTTCGCGACCCGGTCGGAGCGGTCGGAGAGTTCGGCGAAGCTCAGCCGGGTCTCGGCGCCGTCCTCCTCGACGATGTGCAGCGCGGTGCGGTCGTTGCCGTCCGCGATGACGTCGAACCAGTCGAGTGCCCAGTTGAAGTGCTGGGGGCGGGGCCAGACGAAGCCGTCGTAGGCCGTGCCGTAGTCCTCACGGTGTGCCAGCAGGAAGTCCCGCGCCTGGCGGAAGTCCTCGGTCGCCGTCGTCATTCGTTCTCCCTCTGTCCGGACCGTTGCCGGGCGGCTCCCGGACATCGTGTAATCCGTGATGCAGGTCTCACTACCCCCTAACGGGGGTGCGCGCCGGGAGGGCGCGGCCAGGAAAGGGCGAGCACGTGCGAGCGGACACGACGGGCGCGGTGGACACGGCGGTCATCCGGGGCGCGCTGCTGCGGCTGCGCCGGACGACCGGCCTGCCGGTGGCCTTCGGCGGCCTGGTGGAGGCGGGCCGGCCGCGGATGCGCATCACGGAGCTGACCGGGACCCGCACCCCGGCGCTCAGCGCCCTCGCGGTGACCTCCGGCAGCGGGCTGGGCGGCAAGGCGGTGGCCCTGGGCCGGCCGTGCGCCGTGACCGACTACTCGGCGTCCCGGCAGATCAGTCACGAGTACGACGCGCCGGTCGCCGTGGAGGGGCTGCGGTCCGTGCTCGCCGTCCCCGTCGTCGTACGGCGGCGGGTGCGGGGGGTGCTGTACGGCGCCCTGCGCACCGCCCAGCCGCTGGGCGACCGCATGCTGCGCGCGGCCGTCGAGGCGGCGCGGGACGTGGAGCAGGCCCTGGTGGCGCGGGAGGAGGCCCGGGGGCTGCTGGACGCGGTGCGGGCGGAGCCCCGGACCGGCGCGGGGGCCGCGCAGGCGGCGGAGGTGGCGCAGGCGGGAGCGGCCAGGGAGCGGATGCGGGAGGCGCACGCGGCGCTGCGGGCGCTGGC
>NZ_MUND01000551.1 GCF_002154375.1 Streptomyces glaucescens
CGCCGTGCTCGCCACCGCGCGGGAAGCCGGCGCCGGGCGCTTGCGGTGGTGCGTGGCCGTCGGCGGACCCCGGCCGGAACTCGTCGAGGCCTCTCCCGACGGCACCCTGCGGCGGCTCGCCTCCGGCGAGGCCCGGCCCACCCTCGCCGCCTGGGCGGCCGGACAGGGCTGGATCGCCGGCGCGGGCGCCGTACTGCTCGCCTACGGCTGCCCGTCCGACGCCGGCCCCCCGCGCATCCGCCGCGACCACCTGCACGCCGGACACGCCGTCGGCTGCGCCCTGCTCACCGCCGCGCGGCGCGGCCTCGCCGCCCGCCCGGTCGGCTCCTGGCAACGGGCCGACCTCGGTGCCGCGCTGGGCGGCCCACCCGCACAGAACTGGATCGTCCACGGCCTGGCCCTCGGGTCCGGCCGACCCGAGAAGAGGACCTCGTGATCGTCCACCCGGAGCTGCGCCGCGCCGCACGGCACGCGCGGCGCCCGCTGCTCGCGGCCACCCTCCTCCAGGGAGCCGTCACCCTCAGCTGGCTCGCCCAGGCCGTCCTGCTCGCACAGGCGCTCGCCGCGATCGCGCGCGGCGCGACCGGCTCCCTTCCCGTCCTCCTCGCGGCGGTCCTCGCCGTCGTGGCCGTCCGGGCCGGACTCGGCTGCGCCCAGCGGCGCACCGCCGCCCGGGCCGGCGCACACGTCCGGGTCCGGCTGCGCGACGAACTCCTCGCCCACCTCGGCCGGCTGGGCCCCGCGCAGCTGACCACGGCACGGACCGGGGCGGTGCGCACCACGCTCGTCGACGGCGTGGAGGGCGTCGACGCCTACGTCTCCCGCTATCTGCCCCAGCTGATCGTCACCCTGGCCGCGCCGCCCCTGTTGCTCGCCGCGGTGGCCGTGATCGAACCGCGCGCCCTCCTCGGACTCGTCCCGGCCCTGCTGCTGGCCCTCGCGGGGCCGCGTGCCTGGGACCGGCTGCTCGCCCGGCGCGGCAAGGAACACTGGGACACCTACGAAGGGCTCGGCGCCGACTACCTCGAAGCCCTCCAGGGCATGCCCGCGCTGCGCGCCGCGGGCGCCGTCGGCCGCACCCGGCGGCGACTGGAGGAGCGGTCGGCGCAGCTGCACCGGGCGACCGTGGCCAAACTCCGCGTCTCGCTGGTCGACACCGGCATCACCGACCTGGCCATCCAGGCCGGCACCGCGGCCGGCGCGCTGCTGGCCTGCTGGTCGTCGGTGACCGGTGGCACCGCTCCCGCCGGCACCTACCTGGTGCTGCTGCTGGCCGGCGAGTGCTTCCGGCCCGTCCGCGACCTGGCCCGGGAATGGCACGCCGGCTACCTCGGCGTCTCCGCCGCCGACGGCCTCGCCGCCCTGCGCACCGCCGAACCCGCCGTCCCGGACACCGGACGGGAACCGGCCGACTGGCGCCGGGCGCCCCGACTCGCCTTCCAGGATGTGGAGTTCAGCTACCCGGGCGCCGACGGGCCGGCCCTCGGCGGCGTCACCTTCACCGCCGAGGCCGGACGCACCACCGCGATCGTCGGCCCGTCCGGAGCGGGCAAGTCCACGCTGCTCGGCCTGCTGCTGCGCCACCACGACCCGCAGCGCGGCCGGATCACCGTCGACGGCCGCGACACCGCGGCGTACGACCTCGGTTCCCTGCGGCGCGGTATCGCCGTCGTCTCCCAGGAGACCTACCTCTTCCACGCCTCCATCGCCGACAACCTGCGCCTGGCCCGGGCCGACGCCACGGACGAGGACCTGGAGCGCGCCGCCCGCGCGGCCGGCATCCACGACGAGATCGCCGCCCTCCCCGACGGCTACGCCACCGTCCTCGGCGAACGCGGCGCCACCCTCTCCGGCGGCCAGCGCGCCCGCGTCGCCCTCGCCCGCGCACTGCTCGCCGAGCCCCGGGTGCTGGTCCTGGACGAGACCACCGCCCACCTGGACAACACCGGCGACGCCGAACTCGCCGCCGCGCTGACCCGCACCGGCGGGCAGCGCACCACCATCGTCATCGCCCACCGCCCCGCCACCATCCGCCGGGCCGACCGCATCGCCGTACTCGAAGAGGGACGGGTCGTGGAGGAAGGCACCTGGGAGGAGCTCACGGCCCGGCCCGCGGGCGCGCTCACCCGCGTCCTCGCCGTGGCCCCGCGCTGAGCGGTCCCCTCACACCCGGTCGGGCCGGCACGCGGGCATCGGGGATGATCGGGGGCGGCCCGCACCCCGCACGGCAGGCCGGTGGGCCGCCGGCGTTTTCGGGGAAGGGGTGGTGGTGACGGCGACGACCGCGCCGGACCGCGCGGCGGCGTCGTGGGGTGGAGGAGACAGGTGGCAGGGCAGGTACGGGCGGTGACACCGCAGGCGCACCGCAGACAGGCGTGGGCGGCGCGAGCGGCGCTGGTGGCCGCCCTCGCCGCGTTGTCGCTGCCGCTCGTCGAGGGGGGCGTCGGCGGGCTGATGCTGCTGGTCGCCGGGTTCGCGGGGCTCGCCGTCACGGTGGCCGCACTGTGGTGGACGCTGTCGCGGCGCGGTGCCGTGCGGATGGCCGCCGCGACCCTTGCGCTGCTCACCCCGGTCGTGGTCGTCACGCTGTTCGCGCAGGCGAACCTGCTCTGGGTCGTCGTCCTGTCCGGGCTGCTGTGGTCGGCGGCCGTGTGGAGCGGCCGGTACGCGCTGCGCACCACGGGTCTGCGGTCCACCCGGGCCAAGGAGTACCGCACCCCGCCGCCGCGGCGCCCCTTCCTGCTGCTCAACCCGCGGTCCGGCGGCGGCAAGGTCGAGCGGTTCGCGCTGCGGGAGAAGGCCGAGCGGCTCGGGGCGCGGGTCGTCCTGCTCGACGCGGAGGAGCGGCAGGACGTGGTCGCCCTCGCCCGGGCGGCGGTGGCGGACGGCGCCGACCTGCTCGGCGTCGGCGGCGGTGACGGCACCCAGGCCCTGGTCGCCGCCGTGGCCGCGGAGCACGGCCTGCCGTTCCTGGTGATCGCGGCCGGCACCCGCAACCACTTCGCGATGGACCTGGGCCTGGACCGCGACGATCCCGCCGCCTGCCTGGACGCGCTCACCGACGGCGTCGAGCTCCGCGTCGACCTGTGCTTCGCGGGCGACCGTCCGTTCGTCAACAACGCCTCGTTCGGGGTCTACGGGGCGGTCGTGCAGAGCCCCGGCTACCGCGACGACAAGGTGGGTACGGCGCTGCACCTGCTGCCCGAGCTCCTCACCCGGCAGCGCGGGCCGCGGCTGACGGCGAGGATCGGCCGGAGCACGGTCACCGATCCGCAGGCCGTCCTGATCAGCAACAACCCCTACCGCATGGACGACCCGTTCGGCTTCGGCCGGCGCGCGCGACTGGACTCCGGGCGACTCGGCGTCGTCGCCGTGAAGGTGGACAGCGCCGTCGACGCCGCCGAACTGATCCTGGATCCCCGGGGTCTGGGCACCACGACCTCGCACGAGGTGGTCATCGACGCCGACGTTGCGGAGGTGGAGGCCGGGATCGACGGCGAGGCCGTGCTCCTGCCCACCCCGGTCCGTTGCCGCGTCTCACGCCGGGCGCTGCGCGTCCGCGTGCCCCGCGGACGGCCCGGCATCCCGGATCCGCCGCCCCGGCTGGACTGGCGCCGGCTGCGCAAGCTGGCGGCCGCGGTGGGCCGTACGGCCGTACCCGTGCGGTCCGGCGCCGACCGGGAGCGGACGTCACCGCGCCCCTGACCGCGGCCTCTCGCCCCTCCCCCCACCGCTGCCGCGGCGTCGTGCGCCGGCCGGGCTCCGCCGCGCCCGGGTCCGGCGCGCGCCGGAGGTGAACCGAGCGCCGGTGGCCGCCGTGTTCCTGGACACCCGGCCGAGCCGAGCCGCGGAGACCGGCGAAAGGAGCGGTACGTACCGTGCCCACCGACCACGCTTGCCGTACGGCCGCCGAGCGGGCCGCACACTGTCTGACCCCCGTGCGCGCGGCACTGCTGCCCGCCGACCCCACGGAACCGCCGCCCGCCGAGGTCATGCCCGTCGTCCTGCGCGCCTACCTGGGGGTGAACGCACGGCCGGCCGCGCCGCGGGCCGCCGAGAGGCGCCCGGTTCCGGTCGGCGTCGCGGCGGGCGCGGCCGTCCTGCGGATGTGTCTCGACGGCCTCCACGCGGAGCTGACCGGAGCGCTGACGGCCTGGCACGCGGATCTCGGCCGCCGGCTGCGCGAGCTGCTGGCCGATCCGCGGGCGACCGGGCGGCAGGCCGACCCCTGGCAGCCCCTCGCGGAGCTGCAACAGCGCGCCCACGAGGTGCTGACCGCCGTGGCTGGCCACGACCGGTCCGGCACGGCGGGGCCCCGGTTGCTCATCGCCCGGTTCGCCCTGCTGGAGGACGCCTTGTCGGGGGCGCTGCGGCGGACGGCCGTACCGGCCGGGACGGCCG
The DNA here is from genome assembly GCF_002154375.1 of Streptomyces glaucescens. Lineage (GTDB taxonomy): Bacteria > Actinomycetota > Actinomycetes > Streptomycetales > Streptomycetaceae > Streptomyces > Streptomyces glaucescens. The sequence goes on from NZ_MUND01000551.1 coordinate 4,402, forward strand.
CCGCGTGCGCGAGCGGGCTCGCCGCCGCCGCGGGCTCGCTCTTCGGACTGGCCCTGGCGTCCGAGCCGGTCAGCCCAGGGTGAGGGTGGCGGCGACCGGCAGATGGTCGCTGCCGGTGGCGGGCAGCGCGCGGATGCCGGTGACGGTCGCCGAGCGGGCCATCACCTGGTCGATCCGGGCCATCGGGAACGCGGCGGGGAAGCTGAAGGCGAAGCCCCGCCGCGGCACGTTCAGCCGTGCGGTGAGCGGGGCCAGCCCGCGGTCGTCGACCGTGCCGTTGAGGTCTCCCAGCAGCACCAGGGTCCGCTGATCCTCGGCGGCGACGGCGCGGCCCAGCAGGGCGGCACTCTCGTCCCGCCGGGCGGACGCGAGGCCGTCGGCGCCGACGCGGACCGACGGCAGATGCGCGACGTAGGCCGCGATGTCGCCCTGCGGGGTGTGGACCACGGTCCGCAGGGCGCGCTTCCAGGAGGCGGTGAGCTCGCCGGGTCTGATGTCGAGGGACCGGGTGCCGCTGAGCGGATGCCTGGACCACAACCCGACGGTGCCCCGGACCTCGTGGTACGGATAGCCCGGCGCCAGCGTCCTCTCGTAGACCGGCAGCGCCCCGGGCACCAGCTCCTCCAGGGCGATGAGGTCGGGTCCGGCGGCGGCCAGGGCGCGGGCGGTGCCCGCCGGGTCGGGATTCTCGTCACCCACGTTGTGCTGGACGACGAGCAGGGCCGGCCGGCCCGGCGGCGGACCGGGCAGGAGCAGCCCGCCGAACAGGTGCGTCCAGGCCGCCACGGGCAGGAGCAGGGCCAGCAGGGCGAGAGCCGACCTGCACAGCAGCGCCACCACCGACAGCCCCACGACGACCAGGCCGAGCCACGGCAGGAAGGACTCCAGCAGGCTCCCCACGCGGCCCACCCGGTTGGGCACCGCCCCGTGGAACGCCAGCAGCGCGGCGGTCACCACCGCGAGCCCGGCGAGTGCGCTCCCCCGCCGTGACGGCGTCAGCCGTCGGGGCACCGGCCCGTACGCCGGTGCCTTCGAGCCGTTGACCGTCCGCTTCACCACGCACCCCATCCGCTCGGCCTCGCCGCCCAGGACGCACCCGGGGGCGGGTCGGTTTCCGTGCCCAGGGGCAGGGTGGGGTGGACCGACGGCGGATGTGACGTGCTTCTTACGCGGGGCGTGAGGAGCTGACGTGGTGACAGGCGGCGGTGTGGACTCCTGAGCGAACGGATTGTCGATCTTGCGATGGAATGATCACGAGACGCGTTCGTCCCGCGCTCACCGTGGGCCTGGCCGCCGCCCTCCTCGGCGTTCCCGGCGCCGCGTGGGCCGCCGCCCCCGGCGTGCCGGAGGTGTTGCGGATCTCCGACGGCCCTTACGCGGGCTTCCAGCTCTGCGGGGCGCAGAGCCCGCCGACGTTCGGCACCGGCAAACAGTCACGGCCCGACGTTCGCCGCCTCGGTCGCGTGGAGCCCCAGCCCCACCTGAACGGGACGCTGGAGCTGGCCCGCCCGGGCGCACAGCCGTTCAGGACCACCAGGTCAGCACGGGCCCCGTCGGTCACGACTGGGTGATCCGGCTTCCCGCCGGGACCTTCGGCCCCGGTGACTACCAGTGGCGGATGCGCGCCGAAAGCGCCGAGGGCCCGTCCGCCTGGTCCGCCTGGTGCTCGTTCACCGTGACCGGCCCGGTGATCACCCCCGCCGAGGCTCCAGATCCACACCTGCAGCGGCGCGGGCGCCCAGCAGCCGCGGCGGTCCACCAGCCGACGCCGTCCGTCTTCGGCAACCCCGCTTCGGGCAAGTGCCTGGACGTGCCCGACGGCGACGTCACCAACGGGAGCCGGCTCCGGATCCACGAGTGCGACGGCACGGACGCCAAGATCTGGAAGCGGCTGACGCCCGGCTGAGCGACGCCGTCCGACCGGCGCACGCCCCGCCGCGAGGGCGCGGCGGGACGGTGCGGGGCGGTCGGAGGCCGGGAGCGGGACGGTCAGTCGTCCGGCTCCGGGGGCGGGACGTCTCAGGGGCGGCCGGTCATGCGGTGGAGTCCTCGCGGACGGTGGTCGACAGCAGGATGAGGAGTGCCCCGGCGATCTGCCGGCCGGTCAGTTGCTCCCCGTGGACCAGCACGGCGAGCAGGGTGGCGGTGAGCGGTTCGAGGAGGACGGCGATCTGCGCGGCGCCCGGTCCGGCCTGGCGCAGGCCGAGGAAATAGCTGCTGTAGGCGATGGCGGTGGGCACCAGGCCCAGGAACAGCACCGCGGCGATCGCCTCGGGCCGCGCCGGGATGCCCATGCCCGTGGTCAGCGCGATCGGCACCAGCAGCAGACCTCCCGAGATGAAGCCCAGGCCGGTCGTGGTGGTGCGGTCCAGGCCGGGCAGCGCCGCCCGGCGGTCCAGCGACAGGGCGGCGAAGCCCGCCGCCGCGAGCAGGGCGAGACCGGTTCCGGCGGCCCGGTGCGGACCCGCCTCGGGTGAGCCGATCAGGAGGAACAGACCGGCGAGGGCGACGGTCAGGGACAGGAGGGCGCGCCGGGAGGGCCGGCGCCGGTCGAGGCACGCCGCCCCGGCGGTGATCAGGACGGGGACCGCGACCATGGTGGTCAGGGTGGCCAGACCGACCGAGGTGGCCGCGATGGCCGCGAAGTAGGCGGCCTGGAAGCAGGCCAGCAGCACACCGGCGGTGGCGATGCGGGCCAGGGCCCGCCGGCTGCGCGGCACGCCGGTGAGCCGCCCCGTGATCAGGGCGTATCCGGTGATGAGCAGGCCGCCGGTCAGCAGGCGGTAGGCGGCCACGGCGACCGGGGTCAGGCCGGTGCGGGAGGCGAGCAGCGAACCGGCGAGACCACCGGTTCCCCACAGCACTCCGGCCAGGACGAGCAGGGCGACGCCACTGCGTGAGCTGGGTGTGGCGGATACGGACGAACGTGCGGACATGGAAAGGCTCCGGCTTCGACGCGGAAGGGAAGGACACGGCGTCAAAGCGGGGCATCGCGAACCAGTGGCCGATCAGTGGCCGATCAGGCAGCACAGAGCAGGGCCACGGCCGATTCGTCCCGGCCGGGCCCGGCGGACACCCCGCTCAGGAGCGGGGCGGCGGGCAGGTGATCCGATACTGGTCCACGGCGCTCACCCTAGCGGAGAGCGAGATCATCGGGAGGGCGGGCGAAGCCCTCGGGCAAGAAAGGTGCCATGGTCGACACCGCTGACCCCGCCGAGCGGGTACTGGCCCGCGTCGCCGGGTACGAGAGACGCTTCAACGCACGGTTCGCCGCGTACTTCGACACGCTGGCCGCCACCATGGACGCCCCGGCGTTCAGCCGCTTCACCCCGGAGTGCGTGGGCCTGCTGCGGGAGCTGTCCCTGCGCGGCGGCAAGCGGATGCGGGTGGTGCTCCTGTACGAGGCGGCCCGACTGGTGACGGACGGACCGGTCGACGGGCTGGACGCCGCCGCGCTGAGCATCGAGCTGCTGCAGACCCATGGGCTGATCCACGACGACATCATCGACGACAGCCCCACCCGCAGGGGCGGGCCCACCACCTACTACGCCTACCGGGAGAAGTTCCCCGGCCGCCCGCGGACCGCCCTCGGCCTGGCGATCCTCGCGGGCGACCTCGCCCTCGCGCTGTCCCTGCGCGCGCTCCTCGACGCCGACGCGACACCTGCGGTGCGGCAGGCCATGGTCGAGGCGCAGACCCGGGCCGCCGCGGACACGTTCGTCGGCCAGATCGCCGATCTGGAGCGGGACTTCACCACCGGCCCGGCGGACGAGGAGATCCTGCACAGCGTGGCGGACTACAAGTCCGCCCGCTACTCGCTCCTGGCACCCATGGAACTGGGCCTGCTCGCCGCCGGCGGGGAGCCGGGCCGCCACGCGGCCGAACTGCGGCGCTACGCACGCCTGGTGGGGATCTGCGGACAGATGCGGGACGACTACCTGGACCTCTTCGGCGACCCCGAGGTCACGGGCAAGCCGGTCGGCACCGACCTCCGCGAGGGCCGGCACACGTACACGGTCCGCGCCCTGCTGTCCGCCGCGACCGGTGCGGACCGCGCCGTCGTCGCCTCTGCCCTGGGCGACGCCTCGTGCCCGGACCAGGTCATCGCCGAGGTGCGGGAGATCGGCGAACGCAGCGGGGCGGCGGCCGGGCTGCGCGCCGTGATGCGGCGCCACGCGGAGGAGGCCTCCGCGCTGGCCGCCGGCTGGCACAGGCGGTGGCGGGGGGACGCTGTCGCGTTCTTCACCCGGCTGCCGGTGTGGAGCGTGGAACGCACGGGGTGACGGCGCGGTCAGCGCCGGGACAGGTAGAGGTCGAGCGCCTTGTGCAGGAGCCTGTTGAGCGGGTAGTCCCACTCGCCGAGGTACTCGACCGCCTCGCCGCCGGTGCCGACCTTGAACCGGAGCAGCCCCAGCAGGTGGTCGTCGTCCTCCAGGGTGTCCGTGATGCCCCGCAGGTCGTAGACGGCCGCCCCGCCTTCGTGGGCGTCGCACATCATGCGCCACTGGAGGGCGTTGTTCGGCTGCACCTCGCGTCTGCGGCCGGTGGAGGCGCCGTAGGAGTACCAGACGTGCTCGCCGACGGTCAGCATCGTGGCGGCCGCGAGCACCTCGCCGTCGTGGTGGGCGAGGTAGAGGCGCATACGCTCGGCGTCCTCGGCCCGCAGCGCGGTCCACATCCGCTGGAAGTACGGCAGCGGGCGGGGGACGAAACGGTCCCGTTCGGCGGTCTCGACGTAGAGGTCGTGGAAGACGGGCAGGTCCTCGTAGCCGCCCTGGACCACCTTCACGCCGGCCTTCTCGGCCTTCTTGATGTTGCGCCGCCACTGCTGGTTGAGTCCCTGCCGGATCTCCTCCAGGGACCGCCCCGCGAAGGGGACCTGGAAGACGTGGCGCGGCTGGCCCGCCGCGAAGCCGTCCTCGCCGCCCGGTTCGCTCTGCCGCCAGCCCATCCGGCGCAGCCGGTCCGCGATGTCCAGGGCCCGCGGCTCCTCCGCGGTGGCCGCCACGTCGCGCAGCCGCCCGGCCCGCGGGTCGGCGATCGCCGCCTTGACCGCCTCGGCGCTCCAGCGGCGGGCGACGACGGGCGGTCCCATCCTCACCGAGAAGGCGCCGCGCTCCTTCAGATACGCGAGCATCGGCCGGAACCACTCCTCCAGGTCCGCCGCGGTCCAGTCGACGACGGGACCCTCGGGGAGGTACGCCAGGTACCGTCTCAGCTTCGGCAGGGGGCGCAGCAGCACCAGCCCGGCCCCGACGAGGCGGCCCTCGTCGTCGGACCAGCCCAGGCTCTCCGCCCGCCAGTCCGGCTTCACATCCCCCCACGAGGGAACCTGCATATGGCTCACCGCGGGACGGGCCGTGGCGAAGGCCAGGTGTTCCTCGCGGCTGATCGGTTTCACGCGATAGCTCATGCGCCGTGCTCCTTTGCTCGGCGCACCAGCCTGTCGAGGCGTACGCCGCGATCAGGTTCTCCCGGCGGGCGTGCACGCTCCCCCGCCCATGCGGACAGATCCTGACCGCTATGCATCGCCGCCCGGCCGGGACACGGAGCAGTCGGGTGTCTCCGAGTGGAGGACTCGCCGGTTCCGGCCGAGGCTGGTGAGGTGACCGCCTGCTCTCCCGGTTCCGGCATGCCGCGCGCCGAACGGCGCCCCCGGCTGCCGCGGGCCATTCCGGCGATCGTCGCCGCCGCCTTCGTACTGCTGCACGTCTTCGGCTATCCGGCGACCCGTTTCTCCAACGACTCCTACCGCTACGCCCGTCAGGCCTACGAGTTCCTCGGCGACTCCCCGCCCGACGCGACCCGCAAGGCCGTCGCCGCCTACTGCACGGACACGGCCGGACTGGTCCACCGCAACCGCATGCTCGACCAGCTGAGATACCGGGAACCCGGCCGGGAGGCCGCCTACGCGGCGCGGTGCGAACGGAAGTACGCGCACGGACTCGAACCCACCGATCCCCGGTACGAGCGGATCTTCCACACCCGGCCCGGATATCCGTTCGTGGCGGCCCCGTTCGTGGCGCTCCTCGGCGCCAAGGCCGGACTCACGCTGGTCGCGCTCGCCTTCACGGCGCTCGCCGGGTACCTCCTGTACGTGCTGCTGCGCACGCTGCGCGCGCCGCCCCCGGCCGCGCTGCTCGGCCAGGCCCTCTGCTACGTGACGCCGCTCGCCTCCTGGGGCGGCCGGCCACTGACGGAAGGCCCGGCCCTCGCACTGACGACCGCGCTGCTGCTCGCCTCGGTGTGGCTGCTGCACGGCCGCGTCCGGCCGGGCGCCGCGCTGTTCACCGGCGCCCTGGCCGGCGGCCTCGCCGTCAGATACTCGACGTTCCTGCTGGTGACGCTGTTCCTGACGGCCGCCGCGGCAGCCGCACCGCTCTTCGTCCGCCGGGCCCGGCACCGCGGAACCTGGTGGCTGGCCGGGCTGGCCGCGGGCGGCACACTGGCCACGCTGGTCCTGAGCAAGCTCCTGGACCTGCCCGGCACCACCGACTCGCTCCAGGACACCTTCACGCTCCACTGGACCCGGCCCGAGATCACCGACCCCTGGCAGGCCCTCCTCCGGCTCAACCACCACTACTGGTGGCAGTGGCTCCAGAAGGAAGCCCTCGCCCCGCTGCTGCTGTTCCTGGTCGCGGTGGGCGCGTGGGGCGTGTGGCGGCGCTCGGTGCCGGTCGCCCTGTGCGTGATCGCCGTGGGGGCGACCGGCTTCGCCACGGCCGCGGCACACCCGGTCGCGGTCGAACTCGACCGGCTGTACGTCGCCGTGTGGCTCGTCCCCGTCATCGGCGTGCCGCTGGCACTGGACCGCCTGTGGCGCCCGGTGCCGGGACGGCCGCCCGCCGGCGCCCCGGACCGGGCGGAACCCGCGGCCGGGAACGGCCCGGCGGCGAAGCTCCACGACGAACGGGAGGAGGCCTGGCGGCAGGCGGCCGACTGAAGGTCTCTCCTGGATCGTCCCGCGGACCCGCCGGGGGCCGGTCAGCCGACCTCCATGCCCCCGGGCGACTGCGAGCGGCGGGCGAAGGACAGGACCGCGAGGAGGGTGGCCGGCTGCCGCGTGGACAGGTAGAGGTACGGCGCGGCGCGGTCCGGGTCGTGGAGCTGGATCCGCAGGGCGGTGGGGACGTAGCCGCGCAGCAGCATCAGCGCGCGCACGTCGGCGCGCCGGGTCCGCCACAGGAACGCCTCTTCGGGGTCCAGGATCTCGGCGAGCCCGAGGGAGCGGAGCGGGAAGCGCATCGGGCCCGCGACGAGTTCGCCGCCGGTCACCACGATGCGCACGCCGCCGTAGACGCGGAGCGCCCCGGCCACCGCGGCTCCTGCCGCCGCGCCGCCGCCCGCGGCG
>NZ_MUND01000552.1 GCF_002154375.1 Streptomyces glaucescens
CCCTCGACCCGGCCCGCACCGGCGAGAACTCCGTCCAGGCCGTCGTCTTCGCCCCCGACGGCGGCCCGGTCACCGTCCCCGAACTCCGGCTCACCTTCACCCTCCCCGCCCAGGACATCGGCCCGGTCGACGCCGAACTCGCCGACCGCGGTGGCTACTGGGCCACCGACGGCCTCGACCTGCCGGTGCCGGGCGACTGGCGGATGAAGGTGACGGTGCGGGTCTCGGAGTTCGACCAGGTCACGGTGGCGCGCGGCGTGCGGATCGAGTGACCTCAGCGGCCGAGTGCCGCCACGCCGGCCTGGGCGTACTTCTCGTCGAGGTCACCGGAGGGAGCCCCGGCCACGCCGATGCCGGCGACGGGCGCGCCCTTGGCGGTGACGGGGGCGCCGCCCGCGAGGAACAGCGTGCCCGGGATGTCCTTGAGGTTGGGGGCGTTCTGGAGGCGCTTGGCCAGCTCGGAGGTGGGCGCGTTCCAGGCGACGGCGGTGTACGCCTTCTTCTCGGCCGACGCGTAGGACTGCGGCCCGGCGCCGTCGCCGCGGAGGGTCACGATCGTGTTGCCGTTGCGGTCGACGACGGCGACGGTCACGCGCTGGCCGTCCTTCTCGGCGGCGTCCAGCGCGGCCTGGGCGCCCTCGACGGCGGCGTCGATCGTCAGATGCGTGCTCTGCGTGAGGTTGCCGTGCGCGGCGCCCGACGCGGCGGCCGGGGCGCTCGCGGGCACGGCCGTGCCGGCGGAGTCGGCGGCGTTCGCGGCGACCGTGCCGGTGGCGGCGACGGCGGCGAGCAGGGCGGCGCCGGTCAGGACGCGGGCGGGGCGGGACAGCTTCTTGCCGTGCTTCATCGTGGGTGACCTTTCATCGGTCGGCTCGTCGGCCGGCTCGTCGTTCGGCTCGTCGCCCGTCTGTGGAGCGGAGCCCGATGTCGATCCTCCGGCCGTGTCCCGGCCCGACCGGTCGTCGTAGGGGCTCGGCCGCGGCACCGGACCGGACGACCCGGGGGTCATCCGAACGGCTGACCCCAGATGACCCGCCGGGGCCGACAATGGAGATGTTTGCCCAGTTCAGCGCGGAAAAGGAGGGAGGGAGAGCCCATGCGGCACACGACGGACGACGCGGCACGGGACGCGGTACGGGACGCAGAACCGAACGCAGAACCGAACGCGGAACCGAACGCGGAGGACGCCGACCGGGACGCCCACACCACCCTCACCGTCGTCATGCACACCGCCTTCTTCGTGCTGCTCGGCGCCTCACTCGCCCGCTACCTCGCCCGGCACGGCCCCGAACCCCGCACCCCCTGGGTCATCGCCCTCTCCGTCCTGCTGGCGGCGCTGTACGTGCTCGGCCCGGCGCTCGGCGCCCGCCTCACCGCGCGCCGCATGATCTGGCTGGGCGCGGTGGTGGCCACCTGGGCGGCCCTGGTGGCCCTCGCACCGAGCTTCGCGTGGTGCGCCGTCCCGCTCTTCTACACCGGCCTGCGCACCCTGCCGCCGCGCGCCGCCGTCACCCTGGTCGCGCTGCTCACCGCCCTGGTGGTGGCCGCCCAGCTGAAACTGGCGGGCTGGGCCGACCCGAACGTGCTCCTCGCACCCCCGGCGGTGGCAGCGATCGCGACGGCCGTCTTCGTCACGACGGAACGCCAGTCGGCCCGCCGGCGCGCCCTCATCGACGACCTGGTCCGCACCCGCCGCGTCCTCGCCGCCACCGAGCGCCGCGAGGGCATGCTCGCCGAACGGGAACGCCTGGCCCGGGAGATCCACGACACCGTCGCCCAGGGCCTGTCCAGCCAGCGGATGCTGCTCCAGGCGGCGGACCGCCTGTGGGAGACCGACCCGGACACGGCCCGCTCCCACGTCCGTACGGCCGCCTCGGTCGCCGAACACAACCTCGCCGAGGCCCGCCGCTTCGTCCACGACCTCACCCCGGCCGACCTGGCGAGCGGCGCGGGCCTGCGGGACGCCCTGGCCGCGCTGGCGGCGCGGGAGACCGATGCCGCCCTCACCGTCCGCCTGCACACGGAAGGCGCCCCCGCCGCACCTCTCCCCGCCCTGGTCGAGTCGGCCGTGCTGCGCATCGCGCAGGGCGCCCTGGCCAACGTCCGCGAACACGCGGCGGCCGGCACCGCGACGATCACTCTGACCTGCCTGGACGACCAGATCGTCCTGGACGTCGCGGACGACGGCCGCGGCTTCACTCCGGGCACCTTGGACACGCCCGGCACACCGGGCACCTCCGGTGCCTCGGCTGCGCCACGCCACGGGCGCGACATCCGCGGCCACGGCCTGCCCGCCATCCGCGCCCGCCTCCGTCAGCTGGGCGGCACCCTGACGATCGAGTCGGCCCCCGGCGAGGGCACGGTCCTGTCGGCGGCGATCCCCCTGACCAGCCCACCCCCGGAGCCGCAATGACCGTACGGATCCTCCTCTGCGACGACCACGCCGTGGTCCGCGCGGGCCTGCGCGCCCTGTTGTCGAGCGCCCCGGACATCGAGGTCGCCGGCGAGGCGGCCACGGGCGAGGAGGCCATCGCGCTGACCCGCAAACTCCGCCCCGACGTGGTCCTGATGGACCTCCAGCTGGGCGAGGGCATGGACGGCGTCGAAACCACCCGCCGCATCCTGGCGCCGGGCGAGGACGGACCGGGCGGGGACGCACCGGGCGGAGCGGCACCCGTGCCCCACGTCCTGGTCCTCACCACCTACGACACCGACGCGGACATCACCCGCGCCATCGAGGCGGGCGCCACCGGCTACCTCCTCAAGGCCGAGCGCCCCGAGGAGCTCTTCACCGCGATCCATGCCGCCGCCGAGGGCCGCACGGTCCTCTCACCCCCCGTCGCCAGCCGTGTGATGTCCCACCTCCGCACTCCCCGCCCGACCCTCACCCCACGCGAACGTGACATCCTCGGCCACCTCGTCCAGGGCCTCACCAACCGCGACATCGCCCGCACCCTCTACATCAGCGAGGCCACCGTCAAGACCCACCTCCGCCGCATCTACGACAAGCTCGGCGTCACGACGAGAGCGGCGGCGGTGGCGGCGGCGAAGGAACGACGCCTGGTCCCGTGAACGACGAAGGCCCCGACCGGTGAACGGTCGGGGCCTTCGCCACGTCCTGGGCCCTAGTCGACCTCGGGCCGCGCCGCGCGCCCGCCCGGGGCGGGCACCTGCGCGTCCTCGGACGAGTAGATCTCGTCCTCCCCGAAGTCCGGGGCCTGGAACGGGTTCGTCGCCGGAGGCGGCGAGACTGCGGTGGAACGGCGGGGTTGCCCTTCCGGGGCGGAGAACAGCGACGTCGGGGTGATGAGAGGTCTGCCTTTCGTTACAGGTCCCCGAGGGGACCTGGCCAGCCGTGGCCAGGCACGGCGGTCCTACAGCTTGGTCATCTTGGCGTACGGGCTCAGGATCCGCATCTGCGCCGAGCCGAAATCCACGAGCGCCGCGATCCCGGCCTCGATGCCGACCACCCGGCCGAGGCCGTACACGTCGTGTGTGACCTGGTCGCCCAGGGCGAAGTGCTTGGGAACCGGTGTGACCGGGGCCTTGAAGGGGCTGGTGGGCAGATGACGCTTGGGCGCCGCGGGCTTTGTCATGACTCAGTATGCGCCCACACGCGGCCCGTCCGCTGTGGCCATCGGCACAGGAGCGGACCGGAGCCCGGCACTGCGCCGCCCTGCGCGGTTGGGAAGAGAACGCCCAGGGCTCCGCTGATGGCGCGGCACGGATGCGTGCGTTGGTACCTGCGCGTGACCGATCGCATCCTCAAGGAGGCGGCCCGGAAGATCGAGCGCGCCATCTGGGGAGCCCCAGAAAACCTCGCTGTGGACAAAGACCAGGACAACGAGGCGTAGGGACAACGTCGAAGGGCCCCCTGTTTCCAGGGGGCCCTTCGACATCGTGCCCGGTGAGGCACTGGCGGAGGATACGAGATTCGAACTCGTGAGGGGTTGCCCCCAACACGCTTTCCAAGCGTGCGCCCTAGGCCTCTAGGCGAATCCTCCGCCGCAAACATTACATGACCGAAGAGAGTGCTCGCGAACTCGTTCCCGCAGGCCGCCATCGGGTAGGCTGTGCGCAGCCCCTCACGCGGCGCTATCTGACTGAACTCCCCCAGGGCCGGAAGGCAGCAAGGGTAGGTTGGCTCTGGCGGGTGCGTGGGGGGCGCTTGCGTTTCCGGGCGGGGATCTTCCCGGTGGGCCGGGGTGGATCTCGCCCGCGGCCGGGGTGGATCTTCCGGGCGGCTGCCGTGGATCTTCGGGCGGATCCGGTTGTCAGTGGGCGCCTATAACCTCGTATGCGTGTCGTCTCTCGCGCTGTACCGCCGCTATCGCCCGGAGTCGTTCGCCGAGGTCATCGGGCAGGAGCATGTCACCGACCCGTTGCAGCAGGCGCTGCGGAACAACCGGGTCAATCACGCGTACCTGTTCAGCGGTCCGCGCGGGTGCGGCAAGACGACCAGCGCGCGGATCCTGGCCCGCTGTCTGAACTGTGAGCAGGGCCCCACCCCGACACCCTGCGGGGAGTGCCAGTCCTGCCGGGACCTCGCCCGGAACGGCCCCGGATCGATCGACGTCATCGAGATCGACGCCGCGTCCCACGGTGGTGTGGACGACGCCCGTGAGCTGCGCGAGAAGGCCTTCTTCGGCCCCGCCTCCAGCCGGTACAAGATCTACATCATCGACGAGGCCCACATGGTCACGTCGGCCGGTTTCAACGCCCTCCTCAAGGTCGTCGAAGAACCCCCGGAGCATCTCAAGTTCATCTTCGCGACCACCGAGCCCGAGAAGGTCATCGGGACCATCCGGTCGCGGACCCACCACTACCCGTTCCGGCTCGTGCCCCCGGGCACCCTTCGGGACTACCTCGCCGAGGTGTGCCAGAAGGAGGACATCCCCGTCGAGGACGGTGTCCTGCCGCTCGTCGTGCGGGCCGGCGGCGGTTCCGTGCGTGACTCCATGTCCGTCATGGACCAGCTGCTCGCCGGTGCGGGGGAGGAGGGTGTGACGTATGCCATGGCCACCTCCCTCCTCGGCTACACCGAGGGCTCCCTGCTGGACTCCGTCGTCGAGGCCTTCGCCACCGGTGACGGCGCCGCCGCCTTCGAGGTCGTGGACCGCGTCATCGAGGGCGGCAACGACCCGCGGCGATTCGTCGCCGATCTGCTGGAGCGGCTGCGCGACCTCGTGATCCTCGCCGCGGTACCGGACGCCGTGGACAAGGGGCTCATCGACGCCCCCGCCGACGTCCTGGAGCGGATGCAGGCCCAGGCCGGTGTCTTCGGCGCCGCCGAGCTGAGCCGCGCCGCGGATCTCGTCAACGAGGGTCTGACGGAGATGCGCGGCGCGACCTCCCCGCGCCTCCAGCTGGAGCTGATCTGCGCCCGCGTCCTGCTGCCCGCCGCGTACGGCGACGAGCGGTCCCTGATGGCCCGCCTCGACCGCATCGAGCGCGGGGTGAACTTCTCGGCGGGCGGCGGCGCGCCCGCCATGGGGTACGCACCGGTGCCGGACGCCCACGCGGGCCCCGCCGCCCCCCTTCCGCCGGGCGGCGCCGTCGCGGCGGCCCGCGCAGCCGTACGGGGCACCGG
>NZ_MUND01000553.1 GCF_002154375.1 Streptomyces glaucescens
GGCCGGTGTGGCGGCGGTCCAGTTCCTCCGGGGTGTCCTCCACCGTCACGTCGGCCGCGGTGACGCCCGGGGTCTGTGCCAACCGCTCCCGCCAGGTGTCGGCCGCGGCGCGGTCGACGGCGGGCAGGGCGCGCAGTGCCGCGGTGTCGACGGTGCCGTCCTCGGCGCGGGGCAGCGCGTTGACCGCCGTGACGCGGACGGTGCCGTGGCCGGCGCGGTCCAGGAGTTCCTCGACGCGTTCGGCGGCGTCCGCCCGTCCGGGCACCACGTACAGGCGCGGCGGGACGTCATCGGTGCCGGGCAGGGCATGGGCCTCCCGGATGCCGGGCACGGACCGGGCCGCGTCCTCCAGTTCCGCGGGGTCGGTCGCCACCGGGGTGGGGGTGCGCTCGGGGAGTGCGGGCAGCTCGCCGACGCGGATGCCGGGGTCGGCGCTCACCGTGCGCAGGACGTCGTGCAGGGCGCGGGCGAACGCCTCGGCGGTGCCGGCGTCGTACAGGTCGGTGGCGTACTCGACGTGCAGGGTCAGGCCGCCGGGGGTGCCCTCGGGGGTGTGGCGTTCCAGGACGTCGACGAAGAGGTCGAACTTGGCGGTGCCGGTGGCGGTGGGTCGCAACTCGGCCTTCACGCCGTCCAGTTCGAGGACGGCGGGTTCGTTGTTCTGGAGGGCCAGCATCACCTGGAACAGGGGGTGCCGGCCGGGCGTGCGGGGCGGGTTGAGGTCGTCCACCAGCCGGTCGAAGGGCAGGTCCTGGTGGTCCAGGGCGGCCAGGTCGGCGGTGCGCAGCCGGGCGAGCAGGTCCCGGAAGGCGGGGTCGCCGGAGGTGTCGGCGCGCAGCACCAGGGTGTTGGTGATCAGGCCGATCAGGGGGTCCAGGGCGGGTTCGGTGCGGCCCGCGACGGGGGTGCCGAGGACGATGTCCTCGCCGGCGCCGCAGCGGGTGAGCAGGGCGCTGACGGCTGCGTGCAGCACCATGAAGAGGCTGGCGCCCTCACGGTCGGCGAGGCGCAGCAGGGCGCGGTGCAGGTCGGTGTCGACGGTGGTCTCGACGTGCGCGCCGCCGCCGCGCGGTGCGGTGGGGCGCGGCCGGTCGCCGGGCAGGGTGCACTCCTCGGGCAGGCCGTCGAGGGCCGTGCGCCAGTGGGTGGTGAGCCGCTCCAGCCGGCCCGGGCCGTCCGGTCCGGGAGCCAGCAGGGCGCGCTGCCACAGCGTGTAGTCGGCGTACTGCGCGGGCAGCGGGGTCCAGTCGGGTGCCCGGCCGGCCCTGCGGGCCGCGTAGGCGGTGCTCAGGTCCTCGGCGAAGGGGCGCAACGACCAGCCGTCGGCGGCGCTGTGGTGCAGGACGAACAGCAGCGTGGAGCCCAGCAGCCAGACCGCGAGGGGGCCTTCGGCGGTGAGGTCGAAGCGGTGCCGCAGCGCGGCGGTGACGTGGGCGGCGGTCTCCGTGGCGGGGCAGTCGACGTGCCGCAGGGCGGGGCGCAGCTCGCCGGGCGGCAGGATGCGCTGGTACGGCACCCCCTCGTGCTCGGCGATCACCGTCCGCAGGATCTCGTGCCGGTCGGCGAGGTCGCCGAGGGCCGCCCGGAGCGCGTCCGTGTCGAGGCCGGCGTCGAGCGGGACGAGGAGCGGGATGTTGTAGGTGGCCGCTCCGTCGTCGAGCCGGTTCAGGAACCACATGCGTTCCTGGGCGTACGACAGCGGCACCCGCGGCGGGCGTACGGCGTCACCGAGGGCCGGGCGGGGCAGGGAGGCGTCCGCCCGTACGGCGATCCGCTGGGCGAGGGCGGCCGGGGTCGGTGTCTCGAACAGGGCGGTGATGGGGATCTCGGCGCCGGTCTCGTGCCGCAGACGGGCCAGCAGACGGGTGGCGAGCAGGGAGTCGCCGCCGAGGTCGAAGAAGTTCACCTCGGTGCCCACGGTGTCCCGGGGCAGCTTCAGCACCTCTTCGAACAGGCCGCACACGAGGGCCTGCTGCGGTGTCCCGGGGCGGCTGCCGGCCGCGGCGGCGGTGAAGTCGGGTGCGGGCAGCGCCTGGACGTCGAGCTTGCCGTTCGCGGTCAGCGGCAGCGCGTCCACCGGGACGCAGGCGGCCGGGACCATGTGCTCGGGCAGGTGCGCGGCGGTGTGGGCGCGCAGCTCGGCGGGGCTCACCGGCGCGTCGCCGGAGAGGACGGTGTAGGCGACGAGGTGCAGGGCGCCGTTCTCGGCGCGGCGGGGCACGACGGCGGCGCGGGTGACACCGGGGTGGGCGGCGAGGACGGCCTCGATCTCGCCGGGTTCGACGCGGAAGCCGCGCAGCTGGATCTGGGCGTCGGCGCGGCCGCGGTAGTCGAGGGTGCCGTCGGGGCGGCGCCGGGCCAGGTCGCCCGAGCGGTACATGCGGGTGCCGGGCGGGCCGTAGGGGTCGTCGAGGAAGCGGTCGGCGGTCAGGCCGGGCCGGTTCAGGTACCCGGCGGCGACGCCGGCGCCGGAGACGTACATCTCGCCGGTCGCGCCGGGCGGCACCGGGCGTCCCTCGGTGTCCAGCAGATGGACGCGGAGGTCGGCGAGCGGGGTGCCGATGACGCTGCCGCGGCGCGGGTCGTCCAGATCGGACCGGGTGAGGCGGTGGTGGGTGACGTGCACGGTGGTCTCGGTGATGCCGTACATGTTCACCAGCGCCGGGCGGTCCAGGCCGTGCCGGTCGGCCCAGGGACGCAGTCGCGCCGGGCGCAGGGCCTCGCCGCCGAACACGACGTAGCGCAACGCCCCCGTGTCGCCGCCCCGTTCGAGGTCGGCGTCGATGAGCTGCTCGAACGCGGACGGTGTCTGGCTGAGGACGGTCACGCCCTCGCGGTGCAGCAGGCCCAGGAACTCGCGTGGCGAGCGGCTGACGGCGTGCGGGACGACGACGACCCGGCCGCCGTGCAGCAGGGCGCCCCAGATCTCCCAGACGGAGAAGTCGAAGGCGTAGGAGTGGAAGAGCGTCCACACGTCGTCGGCGCCGAAGTCGAAGTGCTCGGCCGCGGCGGCGAAGAGGCGGACGACGCCTGCGTGCGGGACGGGCACGCCCTTGGGGCGGCCGGTGGAGCCGGAGGTGTGGATGATGTACGCGATGTCGGAGGGGCTCGTCCGCCCGTGCCGGTCGGCGTCGGTGAGGTCGGCGGCGGAGCGGCGGGCCAGGTCCGCGGTGGTCTCCTCGTCGTCCAGCCGGACGACGGGAAGCGTGTCCCCGGCGAGGTGGGCGTGGGCGTCGTCGGTGACCATGACGACGGGGGCCGTGTCCTCGACGACCAGCCGCAGCCGCTCGGCCGGGTGGCCGGGGTCCAGCGGCAGGTAGGCGGCGCCGGTCTTGAGGACGGCCAGCAGGGCGGGCAGCAGCCGCGTCCCGCGCTCCAGGGCGAGGGCCACCACCCGGCCCGGGCCCGCGCCGTGGTCGGTCAGCAGCCGGGCCAGGCGGTTGGCCGCGGCGTTGAGTTCGGCGTACGTGAGCCGTTCGTCCCCGCAGGTGACGGCGGTCCGCCCGGGCACGGCCGCCGCCCGCTCCTCGAACAGCTCGGTGAGGGTCCGCTCGACCGGATAGGTGCGGACGGGGGTGTCGCGGGGGTGTTCGCCCGGCAGGAGGAGGTCCAGGTCGCCCAGCGGTGTCGTCGGGTCGGCCTCGGCGAGCCGGCGCAGCATCGTGAGGAACCGGTCGCGGTGCAGGGCGAGTTCGTCCTCCTCGTACAGGGCGGGGTTGGCGTCGAAGGCCAGCCACAGTCCGCCGGAGGGGGTGCCGGGCCGCACCGAGATCTGCAGGTCGTCGACGGCTCCGCCGGACAGGTGGTGCCAGGTGGTGGGGTGCCCGCCGAAGACCGGGGACTCGTCGAACGGGACGATGTTGAGCACCGGCCCGTACAGCCGGCGTCCGGTGCCCAGCAGGCCCAGGTCGCGGCGGAGGAACTCGCCCCGGTAGCGCTGGTGGCGGCGCAGCGTCTTCAGTCCGTCCGCGACGGTCCGCGCCAGCTCCTCGACGGGCGTGTCCGGGGCGGCGGCCACGCGCAGCGGGAGGACGTCGGAGGCGGTGCCGGGGGTGCGCAGGGCGGCGCTGCCGAGGCGGCTCATGGTGGCGAGGCCGAGGACCAGGTCGCGGCAGCCGGTCATCCGGTGCAGGTAGGCGGCGGTGGCGGCGGTCAGCAGGTCGGTGCGCCGGACGCCGAGGCGGGCCGCGGCGGCGTCGAGGGCGTCGGTCTCGGCGGGCGTCAGTCCGGCGGTGCGGCGCAGGAAAGTTGCGGTGGGGGCGGCCGTACGGGAGGTGAGCCGGGCGGGCTCGGGCAGGTCGGCCAGGTGCCGCACCCAGTGGTCGCGGTCGCGGGGGTACGCCTCGGAGGCGCGGTAGGCGGCCTCCTCCTCCTGGAGCCGGCTCACCGGCGCGAACCCGGCGGGGTCCGGCTCGCGTCCCTCGGCCAGCGCGTTGTACGTGTCGGCCAGGTGCCGCCCGAGGAGCTTGTAGCTGTAGCCGTCGAGCAGGAGGTGATGGGCCCTCAGCAGCCAGAGGTGGCGGTCGGGGGCGAGGGTCAGCAGGGTGTGCGCGAACAGCGGGCCCTTCTCCAGGTCCACGGGGGTCGCGAGGTCGGCGCGGACGTGGGCCCATGCGGCGGCCTCGGGATCCTCGGCGCCGCTGACGTCGACCCGGTGCAAAGGCCAGTCGTCCGCGTCCGCGGCGGAGTGGCAGCGGGGGCCGTCGTCGGTGTCGGCGAACCGCAGGGCGAAGGTGTCGGCCTCACCGACGGTGCGCCGCAGCGCGGTCTCGAACAGCGCGGTGTCGAGGGGGCCGTGGATCTCCACCGCCTCCGCCGTGTTGTACGCGGCGCTGTCCGGTGCGAGCCGTCCGGCGTACCAGAGCCCCTCCTGGGCCCCGGACAGCGGTCGACGTTCGTCCTCCTGGAGTGACATAGCACAACCCTCACGTGGCAAGCCGTAATGTCCCGGACGGCGAAGGCCCGGCCGGATCGGACGGGTGCGGCCACCGCTCCGTGCCGCCCTCGCGTGTGTGTACGCGCCGGGCCTGCCCACGGGGCGGAAAAGGAGGTCGCACGCCGAGGGCGGGGGAATCATGTCACCCGGCCCCGGTCTCCCGGCACAGCACGGTGGGTCACCGGAACGGGGCGGGTCAAGCGGCACCGGACTCTCGGCACGCCGATTCAGGGGTTTCCCTGAAGAATGCGACGCCAGGGAATGCGCGCCGCCCTCTTCACCGCCTCGGGCTCCAACTTCTAGGGAAATCACGCGACTTCCCCGCACGCCGGGTTCTCGGCTGGATTCGGCCGCGTTGCGCCGTGCACTCTCGAAAGGCCCCCGCCCCCCGCGGACAGCCGCGGCGGCATTCCGATCCCGGGCCGTGGGACCCCCGAAAAGAACGACGGAAAGAAGGCTGACGGCATGCACCGTGCGCTGTGTCCGGTCGAGACGCTCTACGTGGGCCAGAGAAGCAGGGCCGTCCTCTCCTGCACCCTGCGCGGACCCGTGGACGTCGCCGCGCTGTCGGCCGCCTACGACACCATGACGGAGGCGAACCCGGGGCTGCGGTCACGCATCGAGCAGGACCGCACGGGCCACGTCCTGCGCCTCCTGGACGAGGACGAACGGCCCCGCCTGGACATCCGCTCCGGCGACGGGGAGGAGGCCTGGGCACAGGAGCTGAACCGGCCCCTGCCCGTCGGGGGACCGTTGAGCCGCGCCGTCCTGGTCAGCGCGCCGAACGGCGAGAGCCACCTGTTCGTGCTGGTGGTCGACCACACCGTGACCGACGGCCACAGCAGCATCGCGCTGCACAACGCCCTGTGGGACCGCTACCGGGCGCTGGTCGGCGGGGAGCCCGCCGATGAGACGCCCCGGCCGCGCTGGCCCGAGCCCGTCAGCCGGCTGCTGCCCCCGGCCGACGCGGCCGACACGGCGAAGTACCTCGACGGCCGCCTGGAGGAGACGCGGCGGCACCCGGTCGCGCTGGTGCCGTACGACGCCGTCACCGGCGACGGGACCAGCCCTGAGGGGCGCATCGAGGTCCGCCGGCTGACCCTGGACGCCGACCTCACCGCGCGGCTGCGCCGGACGGCGCGCGACGCGGGCGTCTCCGTGCACGCGCTGATCGCCGCGACGCTGCTGGCCACGGCCCGGCGGCGGCTGGACGGCGACGGCCCCCGCACCCTCGGCTGCCTCTCCCCCGTCGACCTGCGCTCCCGGCTGACCCCGCCGGTGCCCGCGGCCGCCCTGGTGCCCGCGGTCACCACCCACCTGCAGACCCTGGACGTGTCCGAGGAGTCCGGGCCGATGGAGCTGGCGCGTAGCGTCCACGGCCGCCTGAGCGACTTCCTCGCCCGCGGCGACCACTTCCACGAGCTGCGCGTCACCCCGGAGATCCCCCGCAACCCCACGCTGCAACTGGCCACGGTGATCGCCACCAACATGGGTGTCGTCCCCGGACCGCGGCTGCCTGACGGACTGCGGGCGGTCGACGTGCGCCTGGTGCCGGCCCGCGAACAGTACTTCCCGCAGGCGGGACGCAGCCCCGTCATGGCGTGCGTGGTCTCCTTCGAGGGCCGGCTCTCCATCGAGTTCCCGCACTCCACGGCCTGCTTCAGCCCGTCGTTCATGCGGGCGTTCCGCGACGACGTGCGCGCCGGCCTCCTCCGCTTCGTGACCGCGGCGGAGCCCCGGCACGGCGACGCGGCCTTCGCCTGAACACCGCCGCTCACGCACCCCCGCCCGCCCGGCTGCCGTAAGGAGCCTCAGTCCGACATGTCCACCGTCAGCGAACTCCCCTCTCCCCTGGCGCTGCTCCCCCGAGCCCAGGCGGGCGACGAGCACGCGATGAACCACCTGCTGACCGGCATCACGCCCTACGTGGCCCGCATCTGCCGGTCCATCACCCACGACGACGGCGCCGACGCCACGCAGGAGGCGCTGCTCGCCATCTACCGCGGCCTGCGTTCCCTGCGCGAACCGGCGGCGTTCTACGGCTGGGTGCGCTCGGTGACGGTCCGCGAGGCCGTGCGCACCGTCAAGCGCTACGGGGAGGAGCACAGTTGCTCCGAGCTGGAGTCGCGGCAGGAGACGAACCCCCTGGACGCGGTGCACATCAGCGATGTGCTGGAGCGGCTGTCCCAGGCGCACCGGCAGGTCCTCACCCTGCGGGCCTACGGACTGAACGAGGAGGAGATGGCCGAGGTGCTCGCCCTGCCCGTGGGCACGGTCCGCTCCCGTCTCTTCCGGGCCCGCCGCCGGTTCCAGGAGGCGTGGCAGCCCGCGGCGGCGTGAGGCGGACGCCGGGCCCCCGGAGGCCGGGAGCCCGGCGAAGGCGGCCGTGGCGGTGCGTCACCGCCACGGCCGCCGCCCGGGCTCCGGTGAGACCCCTTCTCCGCGCTACCGCACGCGTTCCGGAAGGACGCGCGGGGGCCACTGGCCGGCGGCGAACATCCCGAGCGCGTGCGCACGCGCCACCAGGGCGGGGCGGTTGGGCGCGTCGAACCTCCGCAGCATCTGCCCGACGCGGTACTCGATTCCCTGACGGCTCAGATAGAGACGGGAGGCCAGCTGCACCGTGGACTGGCCACTGGCCACACCCTCCAGGACCTGCGCGTCGAGGGCACTGAGCACCGGTCCGCCGGAGACCGCGTCCGGGGCCCGGCGCAGAAACACGACGACGCCGACCATGTCACCCAAGGGATTCCGGACGGCGACGCCGGTGACTTCCGCGCAGAATTTCCCGCCGGCGCCGTCGCGGCCCGTCACTCTTTCCGTGAATCGCCGGCAATGCCCTGCGGAAAGGGCGGTGAACTGTTCCCGCAGCCGTGCGGGAACGGGGGAACCGAGAAGGTCGAGAAGGCCGTACCCGCATATCTCGTCGGCGCTCAGGCCGAATTGGCGGGCGAATTCGGGTTCCGCGGCCGTGACGACCAGGTCCACTGGGGACACGTGGGCGGTGCAGGCGTCCGCCGACGCCGCAGCGCGGGGCGCGCCGCCGCCGGTGAGTTCGG
>NZ_MUND01000554.1 GCF_002154375.1 Streptomyces glaucescens
GCCGGGCGGGGAGCGGCCGAACGGGGGATTCGGGCGGTCAGCGTTCCCGGGCGGCGTCCAGGAGATCGCGGAATCCGGTCTCGTCGGCGACCCGCAGGAAGGCGACGCCCGCGGTGTCGGCCGCGCGCTCCTCGACGGCGGTGGAGCCGGCCAGGAGACAGCGGGCGGGAGCCACGCCGATCCGGGCGAGGGCCCGCTCCACGGTCTCCGGGTCGGGCAACAACCGCGCGGACCGGCCGTGCACCCCACCCCTGAAGTCGCCGAGCAGGCCACGAAGCTCCAGATACCCGGTCGCGGTCGCCTCGGCCGCGTCCGTGACGAGCGCCAGCGTCAGCCCCTTGTCGGCCAGGGTGCGGACGAGCAGGTCGGCACGGGAGAGGGCCCGCGCGCCGCGCACCGCCTCACGCTCGGCGCTCTCCAGAACGTCCCACAACGCCCGTGCGTAGGGCGTCTCCTGAAGCGCCCGCAGCAGGTCCACCGGGTGGAGATCACCGTTCTGGTGGGCGACCGGGCCGTTCACGGGCAGCAGGGGCTTGCCGGTGAGCGCGTCCTCCGGGTCCCGCAGCTCGGTGAGGACACGCGTCAGCTCCCGGACGGCCGCCGCCTGGCCGGCTTTCGTCCACAGCCGGGTCAGGGTGCCGTCGAACCCGAGGAGCACAGCGTCCGCCTGCCGCAGGGCCCGGGCGGCGCCGGTCCGGGAACGCCGCAGGAAGGAGGCCGGGCGGGGAGGGGCGGCGCTGAGGTTCACGTCCCAGCGGATGTCGAGGCCGGGGACGGCGAGTCGGGCCAGGCCCCGGTAGAGGGCCTCCCGGGCCTCGGCGGCACGGGTGGGGGGATACAGGTCGGTCAGCCTGCGCAGCTGGTCCGCCAGGTGGCGCCGGATCAGGTTCTCGACGTCCCCGGACTCGCCGCCTGCCGCCGCTCTCCTCGCGTCGGTGACCCGCCAGCCCGCTTCGCCGCGCGCGGTGAACACGGGACGCCCGCCCGCCTCCGGACCCCGCGCCATCAGGCTCGTCCGACTCTCCCGCAGGTCCACCTCGTAGTACTCGGTGCCGCCCCGGTCGCGGACGACGGTCCGGGTGACGCCGGCGGGCTGGGGGAGATA
>NZ_MUND01000555.1 GCF_002154375.1 Streptomyces glaucescens
TCCGCCGAAGCTGACATCCCGGACCACCGCACAGGTTCGCACCGGTGCGCCGTGACCGAATCCCGCACCCACCGCCCAGGTCAGATCCTGCGGCCTTGCACGGGGAATCCTGCACAGGGAAAGGCGAGTGAGAAAATGGCGGTACGTGAGATCGAGCCGGTTCAGCTGAACCTCGACCGGCTGGAGCAGCTGGCGGAGTCCGGCTATTACAACCCGTACACGATGTTCGACTGGCCCGACAAGATCGAGCCGGACATGCCGTGGATGAGCGAGAGCCTGACCACGCTGGCGGGGACGCCGATGTGGGACGAGCTGACGCGTGAGCAGCAGCTGGCTTTGACCCGGTACGAGGCGATCAACTTCTTCAGTCTCAACATTCACGGAATCCGTGAGCTGATGAGCGAAGTGGTCATGCGTATCCACGAGAAGACGTACGCCAACGTCTCGGAGTTCCTGCACCACTTCATCGGTGAGGAAAACGAGCACATGTGGTTCTTCGCGCAGTTCTGCCTGCGGTACGGCGGGAAGCTGTATCCGGCGCAGCCGACGCTGAAGGCCGACTCGGTGGAGCATCTGTCGTCGGTGGCGCGCGAGATGATCGTGTTCGCGCGGATCCTGATCTTCGAGGAGATCGTCGACTACTACAACGCGCACATGGCGACCGACCAGTCGCTGCCGCACATCGCGCGGGAGATCAACCGGGTCCACCACCAGGACGAGAGCCGGCATGTCGCGTTCGGCCGGATGATCTTCACGAACCTGCTCGGGCAGGTGGCCAAGCGCGACCCCGACGAGGTGCCGGTGGTCGCCGAGTACCTGGAGAACTACCTCCAGTACAGCATCGGCACGCTCTACAACCCGGCCGCCTACCGCGACGCCGGTATCCCGGACGCGCTGGCGCTGCGGCGGCGGGCGCTGGAGCACCCCGCCCGCGTGGCGGCGCACGACGAGGTCCTCAAGCGGACCCGCAAGTTCCTGTCCAAGGCCGGCGTCGGTAGGGAAATCGTCAAATGACCGATCCACTCCAGGCGGTCCGGGAGTTCATCCTCGGCCGCAACCCCAAACTCGGGCAGGTGCCCGACGAGCTGGACCTGATCGACAGCCGGGCCATCAACTCGCTGGCCTTCGTCGAGTTCATCTTCCTGCTGGAGGAACTGACCGGCGAGCCGATCGATCCGGAAGACGTGGACCTGGACGACTTCCGCACCCTCAACGCGATCGAAGCCCGATTCTTCAAGCGGAAAGCGGCACGATGACCACAGCAACCGACAACGGCTTGAGAGTTCTCGACGGCGGACAGCTGCGACTGCTGCGGGCCATCGACTCGGTGTTCCGCCGCCTCGCCGACGGCTGGGACGCCCCGGAGTTCCGGTTCCCGTTCCTCATGCAGTGCCGGGACCTCGACACGTTCGACTACTACGACAACTTCCCGCACCTCGGTCTGGCCGCCACCCGGCTCGACCCGGAACGCGTCGCCCCCCTGCTCGCCGAGTCCGGCCGGCCGCTGGAGCGCATCCCCACCGAGGTGATGCAGCCGACCGGCTTCGCCCTGCCGTCGGCGGCCTGCTACGCCATCTACGTCGAGCTGGCCGGCACCACGCTGCCCGCCGAGGGCGCGATGCGGACCACGCTCGGCACCTGCTTCCGCAACGAGGACCACTACGACGGACTGCAGCGGCTGCTCGGCTTCTCCATGCGGGAGATCGTCTGCATCGGACCCGAGGACGTCGCCAAGAACCACCTGCTGCGCGCCAAGGACGCCGTGCAGACCCTGTGCGCCGAACTCGGCCTCGACTTCGAGATCGAGGTCGCCACCGACCCGTTCTTCGACAAGAACAGCGGCAAGGCCAAGATGCAGCGCCTGTTCCCGGTGAAGGAGGAGTTCGTCGTCAACGGCCTGGCGATCGGCTCCGTCAACTACCACCGGAACTTCTTCGGCGAGCGCTGCGGGATCCAGGCCGGTGACGCCACGGCCCACACCAGCTGCCTCGCCTTCGGTCTGGAGCGCTGGGTGCACACCCTGACGGAGCGGTTCGGCGGCACCGACGCCGCGGTGGCCGCGGTGGAGAGTCTGGGCTGATGCGTGCCACGTTGGCGCAGGTCCTCGGCCTGGAAGTGAGCCTGCTGCAGTCGGGCATGGGCGGCGTCGCGGGAACCGAGCTGGCGTGCGCGGTGTCCGAGGCCGGCGCGGCCGGCTGCGCGGGCGGCTACAAGCTGGTCGGCGCCCCGCTGTCGGCCATGCTCGGCCGGCTGACCGCGGGCACCGAACGGCCCGTCGGCGTGAACCTGATCCCGGAGGTGGTCGGGCCGGACGAGCTGGACCACCAGCTGGCCCAGGTCCTCGACGAGACGCCGGACCGCGTGCACGTGTCCCTCTTCGGCCTGCCCGACGACGCGGTGCTCGACCGGGTCGTCGCCGCGGGCCGGGACCTGGTGGTGCAGGTCGGGACCGTCGAGGACGGGGTGCGTGTCGCCGAGCGGGGCGGGGTGGTGGTGGCCCAGGGCATCGAGGCCGGCGGCCACCTCCTCGGCACCTCCCGCCGGGACGAGCTGGTCGCCGCGCTGCGCGAGCGGCTGCCGGACGCCTGCCTGGTCGCCTCGGGCGGGATCGGCTCGCCCGCCGAGGCCGCCCGCGCCGTCGCCGCCGGAGCCGACGGCGTGCTGCTCGGCACGGCCTTCGTCGTCGCGCACGAGTCGCGGGCCCACCCGCGCTTCAAGGCGGCCGTGACCGCCGCCGACGAGTCCGGCACCGTGATCACCGATGTGTACGAGATCGGGTGGCCGGGCCGGCGGCACCGCGTGCTGGCGACGCCCGTGACCGACGACCCGGGGCAGCCCAAGAAGTTCATCGGCAAGACCGTGGTCGAAGGAAAGCCGTATCTCGTGCCGCGCTTCAGCGCGGCCGTGCCCACCGACGCGACCAGCGGCCGGATCGAGGAGATGGCGATGTACTGCGGCATGTCCTGCAGCGCGCTCTCCGACGAGACATCGGCGGCCGACGTCGTCGCCCGGTTCGCACGGGTGCTCCCGGGCGCCGGAGTCGTGGAGACCAAGAAAGGACTGGAAAGCAATGTCAGCCGCTGAAGCCCTGGAGCAACTCGACCTCCAGTACCCGGAGGAACTGCCGCGCGTCACGACCCGCGAGGGCGTCGAACTCTATTACGAGTCGCGTGGTGAAGGCCCCGCCCTCACCCTCCTCAACAACTTCTTCATCACCAGCCCGCTGTGGCGGGCGTTCACCCAGGACCTGGTGCGCGACTTCCGGGTGGTGAGCTACGACCTGGCCAACCACGGCCAGTCCTCCAAGCTCGACAAGGAGCCCACCTGGGAGGAGCACGCGGCGGACCTGATCGGTCTGCTCGACGCGCTGGGGATCGAGTCGACCTACCTGGTCGCCACCTCGGCCTCCACCCAG
The DNA here is from genome assembly GCF_002154375.1 of Streptomyces glaucescens. Lineage (GTDB taxonomy): Bacteria > Actinomycetota > Actinomycetes > Streptomycetales > Streptomycetaceae > Streptomyces > Streptomyces glaucescens. Next base: position 3,416 of record NZ_MUND01000555.1, read on the forward strand.
CTCGCCCGCGACGTGGCGCTGGCCCACCCGGACCGGGTCAAGGGGCTCGTGCTGGCGGGTCCGGTCTTCGGCCTCACCGGCATGCGGCGCCACCGGCAGCTGAACCGGGCGTGGCTGCTGACGCTGAAGAACCACGGCATGGCCGCCCTGTACGGCCACATCTACCCCGAGGTGATCAGCGGGGAGATGAACGAGGAAGGCGGCACTCCCGGCTTCCTGGGCTTCCGCGAGGCGTTCCTCGCGATGTCCACCCCCGAGGAGCTCGCCAACGGCCTGGCGCTCGTCCAGGAGGGCGACACCAGCCCCGAGCTGCTGTCCCGGATCACCGCGCCGACGGTCATCGTGCTCGGCGACGACGACATCCTGCTCACCCCGTCGCGCGGCCACGAGCTGGCCAAGCTGTTCGCGAACGGCCGCTGCGAGATCATGACCAACGCCGGCCACGTGCCCTTCCTGGACGACCCCGAGACGTTCCAGTCGATCGTCCGCAGGTTCGTCGAGGAGACGGAAGCGCATGTCTGACACGGCGGCGATCACCACGGACGAGGTCAAGCAGCGGATCAGGGAACTGCTGGCCGACCTCTTCGGCAGCGACCGGTCCGTCAGCGACGTGCCGGACACCGTCTCGCTCCGCGAGGCGGGGCTGCCCTCCACCGCGCTGGTGAGCCTGCTGGTGGCGATGGAGGACGCGTTCGGCTTCGAGTGGGACGACGACGTCGAGCCGGAGGTCCTGCGCTCGATCGAATCGCTGGCGGGTCACGTCGTGGCGCTGCGCGGCTGAAGGACGGACGGTGGCGGTCGAGCTGGGGATTCCCGCGGGAGTCGCACCGGAGACAACGCTGGCCACCTGCCCGGTGCCGTGGCCGCACGGACCGGCCCAGCAGTTCGCGGCGGGCCGTCGCGCGGCCGCCTCGGCCCTGGCCGCGGCCGGGTCGGCCGACCGGATCGTGCCCCGCGATCCCGACGGCCGGCCGCGCTTCCCGCGGGGGTTCGCGGGTTCCATCTCCCACACGGATCACCTGGCCGTCGCGGTGGTGGCGGCCGGCGCCGAAGCCGTCGGCGTCGACATCGAGACCGCGGCCATCAGTCCCCGGACCGCCGCCTTCGTCCTGCGGGAGCGGGAGCGACGGACGCTGCTCGCGCCCGCCGGGGCGTACACGCCGCGTGAGCTGTTCGCCGCCAAGGAAGCGGCCTTCAAGGCCCTGAACGGCATCGGCGCACTGGGCGACTTCCTGTTCTGGCGGATCGAGCTCGACCAGTCCGACGGCGCGTTGACCGCGTCGTACCGCGGCGAACCGGTACCGGTGTGGGTTCGCTCGGAGGCAGATCTTTCGTTCGCCGTGGCGATACGGCGTTGAACTCTAACGATTCGCCTTGTCCTTCTGAGCCCGCATCGGCCGAAGGAACAGTGCATCGAATGGGGGAAAAGAAGGCAATGAATCGCGATATTCACGAGGTCGTCGATGAACTGTTCCGTCGCCGACTACAGGTACCTGAACTCAACCCCGATGTCCCGCTGGTGGACTACGGCCTCGATTCCGTGCGTTCCATCGATTTGATCGTCGAGATGGAATCCGAGTTCGACGTGCATATCTCGGACGAACAGGCAGCCGCGATGCGGACACTGCGTGACGTGGTGGATCAGGTCACCGCGTCGCTGACGGCGCGGGTCGGGCAAGGAGGCAGTGACGCATGAACGCCGATTCCCTTTTCGCGCGATACGCCCGGCCGGAACTCGCCCGGCTCTTCCGGGCGCTCAACCTGGACGTGACCTACCAGGCCGGTCAGGGCGACCATCTGATCCGCCGGTCTCCGGACGGCTCCGCGGCCGGGGACCGGGTGCTGGACCTCGTCGGAGGCGCGGGCGCCTCGCTGTTCGGCCACAACCACCCGGCGCTGCTGGACGTGGCGCGCCGGTGCCTCGACGAGCAGACCCCGTTCAACGCCCAGGGCAGCATCCGCCCGGGCGCGGCCGAACTGGCCCGGCGCCTGTCGGAGATCGTCGGCGCCACGACGGGCACCGGCTATGTGGTCACCCTCGGCAACACCGGCGCGGACGCGGTGGAAGCCGCGGTCAAGCACGCCACCGTCGAGCATCGGCGCCGGCTCGGCGCGCTCGAGGAGGAGGCCGAGCTGACGCTGCGCCGGGTGCGGCGCGACGGTGTCGCGGACCTCCCCGTCGCGAGCGGACCGGCGGCCGGCCGGCCCTGCGCAGAGGTGCTGGCCGAGACGCTCGACCGGATCGCGCACCTGCGGCGCGCCGACCCGGTGTTCGTGTCGCTGCGGGACGCCTTCCACGGCAAGTCGGCCGGCGCCGGCACGCTGACGCACGGCGGCAACGTCCCCGAGGACCTGCACGTGCCGGGACCGCGGCACCGGCGGCTGTACGACTGGACGCCCGAGGCGGTGCGCGGCGCGCTCGACGCCGAACGCGTCGCGGTGCACACGGTCACCGTGGACTCCGCCGGGGTGCCGCACTCCGCCGAGCGGCAGCTGTCGCCGGTGGCCGCCTGCTTCGTCGAGCCCATCCAGGGCGAGTCCGGGGTCCGCGAGGTCCCTGCCGAGACCCTCGCCGCGCTGCGCGAACTGGCCGACCGCCACGAGGCGGCGCTGGTCTTCGACGAGATCCAGTGCGGCATGGGCCGTACCGGCACCTTCCTCGCGTCCGAGAACTCCGGTGTGGTCGCCGACTACTACCTGCTGTCCAAGTCCCTCGGCGGCGGGCTCGCCAAGATATCCGCGCTGCTGGTCGCCGAGAACCGGTACGTGGCCGACTTCGGCCGCCACCACACCTCCACCTTCGCCGACGACGACTTCTCCTCGCGCATCGCGACGGCCGCGCTCGACCTGGCCCTCTCCTACCGCGAGCGGGTTACCGAGATCGGCACGCTGCTGCGCGACCGGCTGGCCGAGGTGGCCGCGAAGTGGCCGGACGCCATCGTCGAGGTGCGCGGACGCGGGCTGCTCCTGGGCGTCGAGTTCGCCCTGCCGCGGCCCGGATCGGCGCTGCTGCGCGAGGTGTTCGACCCCGAGTCGCTGGGCTACCTCGTCGCGGGCCGTCTGCTGCACGCCCACAACATCCGTGTCATCCCCACCCTGTCCGCCCCCACGACGGTGCGCGTCCAGCCGTCGGCGCTGCTCGAACCGGCCGACGTGGACCGGGTCGCCGCCGCGTTCGACGAGGTCGCGGGCCTCCTCTCGCGGGGCGAGTACGCGACGGTGCTGGAGCACCTGACCGTTCCGGCGGCCGGCGCCTGGCAGCCGCGCCAGCACGTCCCGCTGCCCCGCCGCGACCGCCCGGC
>NZ_MUND01000556.1 GCF_002154375.1 Streptomyces glaucescens
TGATGTCGCCGGGGCCGCGCAGGGCCAGCAGTGCCTCGTAGCCGTTGGCGGCCGAGGCGGTGACCTTGGTCCAGCCGTCCACCAGGAACAGCACGTGGGAGGACGGCTCGTGCTGGTGGAGCAGGACCGTGCGCCGGGTGAAGGAGAGGGTGCGGCCGAGCGCGAGCAGCGCCGAGCGGTCCTCGCTCTCCAGCCGTGCCAGGAACGGCACCCGGTCGTCCAGGCCACCGTCGTCCGACGCGTACGTCCGTTCTGTCATGCCCATTCCCCCGAAGGTCGCCGCGGGCGGATCAACGTACTGAACGCGCAAGAGCGCCGAGGCGGGAAGGGCGGAATTCGGCCATCGCCGAGACGGCCCCGCCGCCGCGGCCGACCGTCATCGGTTCCCGCCGGTCGACCCGCTGCCGGGGTCCCGGGGCGGTCGCCGGACGGGGTGCCGGACGAGCGGGCGGGGAGGGCGGTCAAGGAGGTGAGAAGTCCGGCGTGTCGGGGTGGGCTCCATTTGTTTTGACCGAAGTCGGTGCGGTAGGTACGCTCAGACCTTGTGCCTGGGGTGTGCCCTGGCTCCTGTGCGTGCCTTCCGACCGCATCGGGAGCCCGAGAGTGGCCACCGTAATCTGCGCCTCTTTCTGCCTTGCGGCGGAAGTCCGCGGGATTCGACACACCCGACCGCGTGGGTCGGCGACGTTCCAGGTTAGCTGTACATCGGCACACAGAAACCGGAGAAGTAGTGCCTACGATCCAGCAGCTGGTCCGCAAGGGCCGGCAGGACAAGGTCGAGAAGAACAAGACGCCCGCACTCGAGGGTTCCCCTCAGCGTCGCGGCGTCTGCACGCGTGTGTTCACGACCACCCCGAAGAAGCCGAACTCGGCCCTCCGTAAGGTCGCGCGTGTGCGTCTGACCAGCGGCATCGAGGTCACGGCCTACATTCCGGGTGAGGGACACAACCTGCAGGAGCACTCCATCGTGCTCGTGCGCGGCGGCCGTGTGAAGGACCTGCCGGGTGTTCGCTACAAGATCATCCGCGGTTCGCTCGACACCCAGGGTGTCAAGAACCGCAAGCAGGCTCGCAGCCGTTACGGCGCCAAGAAGGAGAAGTAAGAATGCCTCGTAAGGGCCCCGCCCCGAAGCGCCCGGTCATCATCGACCCGGTCTACGGTTCTCCTCTGGTGACCTCCCTGATCAACAAGGTGCTGCTGAACGGCAAGCGCTCCACCGCCGAGCGCATCGTCTACGGCGCCATGGAGGGCCTGCGCGAGAAGACCGGCAACGACCCGGTCATCACGCTGAAGCGCGCTCTCGAGAACATCAAGCCGACCCTCGAGGTCAAGTCCCGCCGTGTCGGTGGCGCCACCTACCAGGTGCCGGTCGAGGTCAAGCCCGGCCGCGCCAACACCCTGGCGCTGCGCTGGCTGGTCGGTTACTCCCGCGCCCGTCGCGAGAAGACCATGACCGAGCGTCTGCTCAACGAGCTCCTCGACGCCAGCAACGGCCTGGGTGCCGCTGTGAAGAAGCGCGAGGACACGCACAAGATGGCCGAGTCCAACAAGGCCTTCGCGCACTACCGCTGGTAGTCGCTACCCACATCGAGACCGAGAGAAGACTGAAGCCTTATGGCTACCACTTCGCTTGACCTGGCCAGGGTGCGCAACATCGGCATCATGGCCCACATCGACGCGGGCAAGACGACCACCACCGAGCGGATCCTGTTCTACACCGGTGTGTCCTACAAGATCGGTGAGGTCCACGACGGCGCTGCCACCATGGACTGGATGGAGCAGGAGCAGGAGCGTGGCATCACGATCACCTCTGCTGCCACCACCTGCCACTGGCCGCTGGAAGACGTCGACCACACCATCAACATCATCGACACGCCGGGCCACGTCGACTTCACCGTCGAGGTGGAGCGTTCCCTGCGCGTGCTCGACGGTGCCGTGACGGTGTTCGACGGCGTCGCCGGCGTTGAGCCCCAGTCCGAGACCGTGTGGCGTCAGGCGGACCGCTACGGCGTGCCGCGTATCTGCTTCGTCAACAAGCTCGACCGCACCGGTGCCGAGTTCCACCGCTGCGTCGACATGATCTCCGACCGTCTGGGCGCGCAGCCGCTGGTCATGCAGCTGCCGATCGGTGCGGAGGCGGACTTCAAGGGCGTCATCGACCTCGTGACGATGAAGGCCCTGGTCTGGTCGGCCGAGGCGACCAAGGGCGAGATGTACGACGTCGTCGACATCCCGGACACCCACATCGAGGCTGCCGAGGAGTACCGCGGCAAGCTGCTCGAGGCCGTCGCCGAGAACGACGAGGAGCTGATGGAGCTGTACCTGGAGGGCACCGAGCCCTCCGTGGAGCAGCTGTACGCGGCGATCCGTCGTATCACCATCGCGTCCGGCAAGGGCGGCGGCACCACCGTCACCCCCGTGTTCTGCGGTACCGCGTTCAAGAACAAGGGCGTTCAGCCCCTGCTCGACGCGGTCGTGCGCTACCTGCCGTCGCCGGTCGACATCGAGGCCATCGAGGGCCACGACGTCAAGGACCCGGAGAAGGTCATCGCGCGCAAGCCGTCGGACGACGAGCCGCTCGCCGCGCTGGCGTTCAAGATCATGAGCGACCCGCACCTCGGCAAGCTCACCTTCGTCCGTGTGTACTCCGGCCGCCTGGAGTCCGGCACCTCGGTGCTGAACTCCGTCAAGGGCAAGAAGGAGCGCATCGGCAAGATCTACCGCATGCACGCGAACAAGCGTGAGGAGATCGAGTCGGTGGGCGCCGGCGACATCGTCGCCGTCATGGGCCTGAAGCAGACCACCACCGGTGAGACGCTGTCCGACGACAAGAGCCCGGTCATCCTGGAGTCCATGGACTTCCCGGCGCCGGTCATCCAGGTCGCCATCGAGCCCAAGTCGAAGGGCGACCAGGAGAAGCTCGGCGTCGCGATCCAGCGCCTGGCCGAGGAGGACCCGTCCTTCCAGGTCCACTCGGACGAGGAGACCGGCCAGACCATCATCGGTGGTATGGGCGAGCTGCACCTCGAGGTGCTGGTCGACCGTATGCGCCGTGAGTTCAAGGTCGAGGCCAACGTCGGCAAGCCGCAGGTCGCGTACCGCGAGACCATCCGCAAGTCGGTCGAGAAGGTCGAGTTCACCCACAAGAAGCAGACGGGTGGTACCGGCCAGTTCGCGCGCGTCATCATCGCGATCGAGCCGATCGAGAGCGGCGACGCCTCGTACGAGTTCGTGAACAAGGTGACCGGTGGCCGTATCCCGAAGGAGTACATCCCTTCGGTGGACGCCGGTGCGCAGGAGGCCATGCAGTTCGGCATCCTCGCCGGTTACGAGATGACCGGTGTGCGTGTCACGCTGATCGACGGCGCCTACCACGAGGTGGACTCCTCCGAGCTCGCCTTCAAGATCGCCGGTTCGCAGGCCTTCAAGGAGGCCGCGCGCAAGGCCAGCCCCGTGCTGCTCGAGCCGATGATGGCCGTCGAGGTCACCACGCCCGAGGACTACATGGGTGAGGTCATCGGTGACATCAACTCCCGCCGTGGCCAGATCCAGGCCATGGAGGAGCGGGCCGGTGCCCGCGTCGTGAAGGGCCTCGTGCCCCTCTCGGAGATGTTCGGTTACGTCGGCGACCTGCGCAGCAAGACGTCCGGCCGCGCCAGCTACTCCATGCAGTTCGACTCCTACGCCGAGGTTCCGCGGAACGTCGCCGAGGAGATCATCGCGAAGGCCAAGGGCGAGTAACGGACCTCGCGTCCACGCCGTAGGCTTGACTCCGGAGCCTCGTGGGGCAAACAACCGCATCACGGATGTTTGCCCCCGGGATCCGGGACATCCAGCAAAGATCACCTGGCGCCGATGAAGTAAGGCGTACCAGAACCACTCCCAGGAGGACCCCAGTGGCGAAGGCGAAGTTCGAGCGGACTAAGCCGCACGTCAACATCGGCACCATCGGTCACATCGACCACGGTAAGACGACCCTCACGGCCGCCATTACCAAGGTGCTGCACGACGCGTACCCGGACCTGAACGAGGCCACCCCGTTCGACAACATCGACAAGGCGCCCGAGGAGCGTCAGCGCGGTATCACCATCTCCATCGCGCACGTCGAGTACCAGACCGAGGCGCGTCACTACGCCCACGTCGACTGCCCGGGTCACGCGGACTACATCAAGAACATGATCACGGGTGCGGCGCAGATGGACGGCGCCATCCTCGTGGTCGCCGCCACCGACGGCCCGATGCCGCAGACCAAGGAGCACGTGCTCCTGGCCCGCCAGGTCGGCGTTCCGTACATCGTCGTCGCCCTGAACAAGGCCGACATGGTGGACGACGAGGAGATCCTGGAGCTCGTCGAGCTCGAGGTCCGTGAGCTCCTCTCCGAGTACGAGTTCCCCGGCGACGACGTTCCGGTCGTCAAGGTCTCCGCTCTCAAGGCCCTCGAGGGCGAGAAGGAGTGGGTGGACTCCGTCCTCAACCTGATGAAGGCCGTCGACGAGTCGATCCCGCAGCCGGAGCGCGACGTCGACAAGCCGTTCCTCATGCCGATCGAGGACGTCTTCACGATCACCGGTCGCGGTACGGTCGTCACCGGCCGTATCGAGCGTGGTGTCCTGAAGGTCAACGAGACCGTCGACATCATCGGCATCAAGACCGAGAAGACCACCACCACGGTCACCGGTATCGAGATGTTCCGCAAGCTGCTCGACGAGGGCCAGGCCGGTGAGAACGTCGGTCTGCTCCTCCGTGGCATCAAGCGCGAGGACGTCGAGCGCGGCCAGGTCATCATCAAGCCGGGTTCGGTCACCCCGCACACCGAGTTCGAGGCCCAGGCCTACATCCTGTCCAAGGACGAGGGTGGCCGCCACACGCCGTTCTTCAACAACTACCGTCCGCAGTTCTACTTCCGTACGACGGACGTGACGGGCGTTGTGACCCTCCCCGAGGGCACCGAGATGGTCATGCCGGGTGACAACACCGAGATGACCGTCCAGCTGATCCAGCCGGTCGCCATGGAAGAGGGCCTGAAGTTCGCCATCCGTGAGGGTGGCCGGACCGTGGGCGCCGGCCAGGTCACCAAGATCACCAAGTAAGTTCCGCTTGCTTGAGGGTCTGAGGGTCGCCTGACTCGCATTGCCCTGAAGGGGCCCGTACGACTTCGGTCGTACGGGCCCCTTCGCCATGTCCGGGAGGCGGCCTTCCGGCACGGCTGCGGGCCCAGCGCCGTCATCAGGCCCGCCGCGCGCGGGTTGCGCGCCGCGTGGATGAAACCTCGGCGAACCTTGGGCGGCGTCCGGGAGAGGCTTCGGGCAATTCCCGCCCCACCGCGGGTGGATTGCTCCGCTCTGCCCCCGTAGGGGCGGATCGTGCGGACGTAGCGTGAACTGCCGTTCGACGACTCGAGGTGTGCGGGGAGCACGGGATGCAGGGGATTGCGCCGGCCGGATCACCGGTACGGCCGGGATCGACGCGGAAGCCGGCGGCCGTGCCGGGCGGCCGGGCCCGTCCCCGCCTGTACGTCATCGACGGCATACGCCTGGCCGCCGCTCTGATGGTGGCCCTGCACCACTACGCCGGCACGAACCGCGCGAACCAGCCCGGCAACGCCATCTGGGACCGCCCGGTGTCCGACCTCATGCCCAGCTGGTTCCGGGTGGCGTCCTTCGGCTGGATCGGCGTCGAGATCTTCTTCGTCATCAGCGGCTTCGTGATCTGCATGTCCTGCTGGGGCCGCACCCCGAAGGACTTCTTCGTCTCGCGGGTGATCCGCCTGTACCCGGCCTACTGGTGCGCGGTGCTGTTCACCACGGCGGTCCTGGCCGCCCTGCCCGGCGTATGGGAACGCCTGCCGCTCCGCGAGGTGCTGTTCAACCTGACCATGCTCCAGGAGGGCTCGAAGGTCCCGAACGTCGACCCCGTCTACTGGACCCTCTGGTCGGAACTGCGCTTCTACCTGCTCTTCCTCGTCGTCGTCGCCATGGGCCTCACCTACCGCCGGGTCGTGGTCTTCTGCTGCGTGTGGGGCGCCGCCGCCATGCTCGCGCCGGTGTCGAAGTTCCCGCTGCTGGTCCTGGTCGCCAACCCGACCGGCGCCTGGTACTTCATCGCCGGCCTCGCCCTCTACCTCATGCACCGCTTCGGCCCGGACCTCCTCCTGTGGGGCATCCTCGGCATGGCCTGGCTGATGGGACAGCTGGAGCTGGGGGAGCGGGTGGAGTTCGAGCAGGTCAGCAGCTGGCGCGGCGCGGTGGTGATCTACACGGCCTTCACCCTGCTCATGATCGCCGTCGCCCTCGGCCACACCGACCGCGTGCGGTGGAAGTGGCTGGTCACGGCGGGAGCACTGACGTACCCCCTCTACCTGACCCACTACATGGCCGGTACGGCCTTCATCGACCGCCTGCGCGACACGATGGATCCGCGACTGCTGGTCGTGGCCGTCATCGCGGGCTTCCTGGTGCTGAGCTGGCTGATCCACCGGCTGGTGGAACGGCCGCTGGCACGGATGCTGCGGCGAGGGCTGGAGGCGTCGTTCGGGCGGTTGCGGGACTTCCAGCGGGCGGCCTGACCAACCGGGATCCCTCAGTGCGAGGAGGGGCCGTACGCGTCCTCGTAGCTGTACTCGTGCCGGATGCACCCACCGTCCGCACGCAGCACGGGCTCGTGCGAGTACCAGTCCGGGGCGAGGGTCAGCTCGATGCCGTCGTCCTCGGTGGTGACACCCGGCAGGCCGGTGTCCCGGTCGGGCTCGACACGCCGCACGTCGAGCCCGCGCTCGGCCCAGGTGCGACGGAGATTCTCGACGGCCGTGAGGTAGGCCGCGCGGTCCGCGAACTCCAGGGTCCACTCGTACTGCGGCTCGCTGCGGGTGACACCGCTGTCGTCGAAGCCGAAGTCGTCCACGCAGGAACCGCTGGCCTCGTCCAGGGACCCGCCCCCTGTGACGGGCACGGGGTCCAGCTCGCTCAGCACCCGCTCACCCGCCGCCTCCGTGTCGGCCACCCGCTCCTGGTACTCCGCCGCCGACAGCACCGGCCCACCGGTGACGGACTGACAGGCGGACGCCCCGAAGAGCATCAGCAGGACGAAGACGAGACCGACCGTGGAGAGGAGGACGGTGCGGTGCGGGAACGTGTGTGCGGACATGCCACCGATCCAAGCCGCCGAGCGGGCTTGTCGGCAGGGCTCGGATACCTGGGCGGACTGAGTCGGAGAACTCATCTCTCCCACCGCGCGACGTCGCGAGCCCCCAT
>NZ_MUND01000557.1 GCF_002154375.1 Streptomyces glaucescens
CGCCCCTGATCAGGGGCGACGAGTACTGTGGGACTCGCTTCCGGTCCTCCCGGCGGGAGGCGCGCAGCATCAACACTCGACCGAGCAACTCGGACAGTCTGCCATAAGGTGCAGGCCGGACGCCAATCGAGCCGAGGAGAATACCCCGAAGGTGACGTAGGTCAAACACCTGGCACCCTTGACGGTCATGGACATGCAGGACAGCGGGCGTTCCTGGCTGAACCGCCTCTGGTGCGGAACGGCCGTCCTCGGCATCGGCGCGAGCCTCTGGGCGTTCTGGCTCACCTACGACGACTCCCGCGACCGCGCGGCGAGCGCACGGGAGATCGCTCAGGCCTGCGCGGGACTGGTGTCCGGCGAGGACGTCATGGATCTGCGCGGCGGGACGGTGCGGGCCGCGACGGACGGGGCCATCACCCCGGAGGCGCCCGCGCCCGGCTGGTGCCAGGTCTACGGCGTACCCGGACCGGGCAGGTCCGAGGGCCTGCTGACACTGAGCGTCCGCACGTCGGCCGACGGAGAACCGTTGCACACCGTCGGGGACGAGGTGAGCCGGGAGCCCTTCACGTACGACTTCGGCGAGGGGGACCCCACCCGGCGCGCCGACCGGCCCGACGGCAGGCCTTTGGGCGACGGTTCCCTCGGGTCGTACACCGACCGGTCCGTCACCGTGCGCGCGGAGTGCGCCGCCGGCACCTCGGACGAGGGGCCCGGCCTGTTGACCGTCACGGCCCGCGCGGACTACGACGACGTCTCCGGCGAGGACCTCTCCCGGCTGGCGTCCCTCGCACACGGGGCGACGGAACGGGCCGCCGCCGCCCTGAGCTGCGAGACCCGCCTGCCGGAGCTGCCGGACCGCCTGGATCCGCCGTCCCGGTCACTGGGCGCGGCGGACACCGCGGACGGGTCCTGCGCCTGGTACGGCCGTCACCCGGACCGCGCCGAGGAGCCCAGGCTCCCCGACCGCGCCCTGGACCTGCCCACCGCGCCGCGGGCCGCCGAGGAGTACTGCCTGCTGGCGATGAGCCCCGACCGGGTCCGCAGCGTCCCGCTGAAGCACGAGGACGCCGCCGACTACGGCAACAGCGCCGTCACGCACTCGCCGTGGTGGCTGCGCACCGCCTCGTACTTCGGCGCCGACGCGCGCTCGGTCGGCCGTGACGACCTCCGCGACGAGTACCGCGCCCTCGCCCCCGGCACCGCCGGAGTCCACAGGAGCGGCGTGCTGTGGGCCTCGTCGGTCTGCGACGGCGAGCCCGCGCTGCACACCCTGACACTCAGCTACACCTACGACGGCCTCCTCGCCGAACTGAGGAAACCCCTGTTCGAGGCCTACGTCACCGACATCACCGACCGCCGCGGCTGCACGGACGTGAAGCTGCCGAGGGAGTCGGACTACCGGGACTGACGGTGGAGGCGGCGGCGGCACCCATCCGCGAACGGAGGCGTCGCAGGAACGGACGTGTCAACCCACTCAGTCGCACGACAAGGCTTTCACTGCGGCAGGGAAGTATGCACGCATGAATTTCTCGATGTCCTTGCGACGCCGTTCATCCGTGATCCTCACCTCCGGCAGATGAAGTTCGACAATCAAATGTGTGTTACGGCCGACAATGCACGGCCCCGACACAATCGCGCCATTTCTGCCGACGATCGCTTCTTCCGCGATATTCACCGGCCGCCACTGCGAAACATCCTCGAAGATGGGATCGAACTCGGATCGCCCAGCGAGTCCAGGGGCAGCATCGGAGTAATAGAAGTGAAGTCGCAGGACCGGTTTTCCGTCAGAATAGAGAGTACAAGGGGCTGAGATCGCCTCGGACCGATCCAACTGGTTGACCTCGGCCAAGTCGTCCGTGGACGTGAGCACCGGGCGGAGCAGCGCCCGGTCGACCTTGGTACCACACAGTGCCTCCGGGAGCTGCTCGCCCTCCGAACGGCCACATGCGGTCGCGACGACGGACATCGCCAGTGTGAAGAGCACCGTCAATCCACGCTGCTTGAAAGACCTCACGTCGCCGACTTTCCGGATACCCCTTGTGCGTGCTTGATCCCGTCCTCGGTGGACTCGTTGATCTGTTTCTGGATGTCGTAGGGATCCCGAGGAGGCGACTCGTGGGTGGCCTGCCATTCTCTGGCCAGCGCCATCAGCTGCCCATTCCGGCTGGCATATTCCGCGATATTCTGGGCGGTCGTCTGATCTTCCAGCCTTCGCTGCTCATCCTCCAGCCACTTTTCGGTGACATAGTCGAACCCTGCCTGTACATCGCTCGAAATTACGGGGATATGACTGATGGCTCTGTCGACCAGCGCCTTGCCCTCTACCTCTGGCTTCTCCGGATCACCCGCTGCCTGGACGCGCGCCTCCTCGAGGAAGCCGATCGTCCGTCCCGCCCTGTCCAGCGACTCAGTTGATCCCTTGGGTCCGTCATCATGGATGTCGGCCACCATCGCCTGGTTCAGTCCGCCGTTCAGCGTGCTGTAGGCGTCCGAGTCCTTGGAGATCTGCTTACTGACCTCGAAGAGATCGGTCTGGTCGATCGGTGACTCGGCGATGGCGATGCTGCTCATCGAACGGTGCACGGTTTCCCCGTGATTGATCAGAACGTTGGCCATCGGCTCCCTGAGGGACGGCGGGAAGTCGTCCCCACTGTCCGCGAACAGCGTGATCGCCGACTTGAAGACCGCGTCATTGCGCTCGCTGTGCTCCACGTAGCGGGCGTTCTCGTCCGAGGGGTCGATGCCCGTCGCGGCGGCCTGGAGGGCCGCCCCGAAGCCGGCGCGGGTGTCGGCGTCCTCGCCCGGGGTGTACGTGCTGGCCTTCGGTCCCTCGTGTTCGTGCAAGGTGACGTCCCAGTCCCGTTCCTTGACCAGGTACGTCATCTTGTCCTCGGAGCTGAGGTAGCGCGCCGCCGCGTCGGGATCGCGGCTCATGATGCCGAGCATCCCGTCCACCGGGTCGTTGGCGAACCAGCCGTTGCCCTCTCCGGCGTACTCGTGCTTCAGCTGCCAGATGCCGGAGTCCTTCTTCTCCGCGGCGATCATGTCGTCGGTGAGGTCACCGAGCATCTCGGGCGCGTATCCGTGGCCCTTCTGCATGAGGGTGACGAGGGACTGGTAGCCGACGGCCTTGTCGAGGCGTGCGCCCTGGACGTCGGTGGCGTGCCGTTCGACGCCGGCCTTGCGCATGTCCTCGCGCCAGTCCTCGTACCACGGAGACTTGGTGTCCCTGGTCGCCGAGGCGAGGGCGTTGGCCAGGCCGGTCTCGATCGTGGAGTAATCGCGGACGCGGTCCCCGCCCTGCACGTGGATCAGGTCGTTCAGCTCGTTGGTGAGCTTGATCGTGCCGGTGGCTCCCAGGCCGTCGAGGAGTGTCCGGGAGAAAGCCGGGTCGTCGCCGTTGTCGCGGAACGTCCGCCTGAGCTCGGCGAGCTCCTTGTCCGTGAGGCGGTCTCCCCTGCCGAGCTTCTTCAGTGCCTCCTCGGCAGCCTGGCCCTCGTACTTCTCGACATCGCTCTGCGCCTCGCCGTTGAAACCGCGGCCACCGGCGATGACGCTCTCGTCGATCACCACCGCCTGGAGGGCGATCCGCACGCCGGCGTCCGCGTCCGTGACGTCCTGGACGGCCTTGTTGATGCGGTCCTGCCATGACTGGACGGCTTCCCGGTACCCGGGGTCATGGTGGACGGCCCTGCGCTCGGCCTCAGACATCCGCTCGATGTCCAGGCTGACGAACCCCTGGTCGGAGACCTTCATTCCCGCGTCGACGGCTTCCTGCCGCGCCGTCTTCAGCCGGCCCCGCAGCTCGACGAACTGGGTGTGGGCATCTCGCAGCAGACCGGCGACGGCCTCGGCCTCGGTCTGGGCGTACTGGAACTGCTTGAGGGTGATGTCGAAGCGGGCGTTGGCCGCGTCCGCGCTGAGGCCCGCCCAGGTGGTGCCCATGGAGATGCCGTGCACCTCCCGTTCGTAGGCCTTCTCCTGCTTGGCGAACTCCCCCGCCATGCCGTCCCAGCTCTTCGCGGCAGCCGTGAGCGCGGAGAGGTCGGCGGTCATGATCTCGTGGTAGGTGGGCACGACCGGTCACCGCCCCTGGGAGTAGGTGTCGAAGACCGAGATCTGCTGTGCGGCCCCGCGCACCGTGAGGTCGGAGCCGACCAGCGTCGTGTTGGCCCGCCGCAGGGCGTCCTTCTCCGAGCCGAGTCGGTCCAGCAGGTTCTTCACCTGATCACCCCATGTCTCGTGGGCCTTCTTCAGGGCCGTCGACGTGTCCCAGCCGTTGCCGTCCTTCGGCCCGAACGCCTTCACCGCGCTCTCCGTGTCCACGTCCGCGTGGCGTCCCGCCTTCGCGGTGTCCGGCTCGATGCCGTCCTCGATGGCCCTGGCCGCGGCCTTCTTCTCGGCCGGCGAGGAGGCCACGTCCTTGCGCCCGCCCGACGGGCCGGTTCCTCCCTGATCGGCTGGAAGCTGGTTCAGCCTCGTCTCCGTCATCGCTCCGCCGCCTCCCCGTTGGCTTCACGTCCAGCGCATGCGCCGACGTCGTACCGATCAGCGGTCAGTACCGTATCGCCTCCTTCGCGAGCGGCCATAAACCGGTCAACCGGGCTGTTTTCGCCCCGGCTCATGGGGGCTCGCGACGTCGCG
>NZ_MUND01000558.1 GCF_002154375.1 Streptomyces glaucescens
GGTTCTGGGGTACGCCGGGCAGGCGCTGGTTGAGGATGTCGCTGACCGTGCGCAGGGCGAGCTGCTTGGGGCCCTCCAGCTCGAACTTCTCCGCGCCCTCCCCGCCGAGCAGCTCCTTCACCAGGTCCATCTGCGCCTGGATCATGCGGAGCTGGTCCTCGCGCATGCTGCTCATGACGAGCCGGGAGTCCTCGGGGTGCTGGGCGAGGTGCAGTGCCCACGACTGCACGCCGCCCTGCGAGAGGTGCCACTGGTAGAACTGGATCTTCTGCGCCTCGATGCGCTGCAGTTCCAGCTGGTGCTGCCCCTGGAGGAGCGCCTGCTCGTGCTGCCAGCGCTGCTGCTGGAGGAGGAGTTCCTGCTGCTGCCGGCCGTAGTCCATGGCCCGGCCGAGCTGGAGTTCGTCCTGCTGCCGGTGCCGGTGGTCCACCTCCACGTCGACCCGCATGCCCTGCCGCGCCGTGCGGACCTGCTCCTCCGCGGAGTGGTCGATGGCCTGGAGCCGCTGCTGGTGGTCGATGTTCGCCTGGTCACGCCGCAGCCGCAGCGTCCAGGTGACCTGGAGGCCCGCGGGGGCGCCGAGCGGGCCGACGAGCTGCGCCGCCTTCAGCAGTTCCGTCTCGGCCGCCGCGCTGTCGGCGATGGTGAAACGGCGGGTCACCGGCCGGGCCGTCTGCTGGAGTTCGCCGAGGAGCAGCCCGGGCACGTCCCGGATCCCGCTCGCCACGAACCGCCCCGGGTCGACCACCTGCCAGGAGACGTCCACCTCGGCGGTGAACTCGAACGCGTCGTTGTCACTCGGCAGCGTGAAGGTGTCCGTGAAGGGGTGGACGCCCATGTCCACCTCGTAGACGGCGGTGTAGCGGCTGGCCATGATCTCGCCGCGGGTGGGCCGCCTGGGCGGCAGGAACGTCTCGTACCCGCCCTTGGGAGTGGCGAAGACCAGGGCGTGGTCGATGCGGACCACGTGCTTCAGCGACAGGTCGAAGCGCGACAGCTGCCGCACGGTGAGCACCGGGTCGATCAGCCGGGTGTGCCGGTCCGCCGGCTGCTGCCACTCCGGCTGGCGGTGGAAGGTGGGCATGGTGCGTGTCTCCTCGGGGACGTACTCGGGACGTGCCGGGGGCCGGGGTCAGCCGAAGGCGGTGAGCAGGCGGGCGGCGACCGGCGGCGGCGGGTTGCCGTCCTCGCCGGGCATGGTGCGCAGCAGATGGCTCAGCCGCTGGTACTCGGGTTCGCTGGTGACGAGCTTCGGCAGGAGCGCGGCGAGGGCCCATTCGGTGGCCGTGGAACGGTCGGCGATGAGCACCCACTCGCGCAGGAGGTCCAGGGCCGGCCGGGTGGCGTGCGGGTCGCCGAGCGCCCGGCGCCACAGGCGGGCGATGCCCTGCGCGGCCGTCTCGTCGTCGGCCGTGGCCCGGGCGTACCAGCCGAGGACGAGCGGCAGGCCGTACCGCTCGTCGCCCTCGGTGCGCCGGCAGGCGTTGATGAAGCCGCCCAGGGCCAGGTCACGCACCGCCCGGTCGTCGTCGAGGTGCCCGAGCAGCCCGGCCAGCACCTCGGCGGCGGCGGGCGACAGCAGCAGCAGCTCCACGGCCTCGGCCAGCTCCGCCGCCATCTCCCGGTCGAAGTCGTCGGGGCCGTCCGGCTCCGCGTACAGGCGGCGGGCGGCCTGGCGCAGCGCGGCGAGGGCCTGTTCCGGCCGCTCCGGTCCGATCAGCGCGTAGGCGCGGACGGCCACCCAGCGCAACCGCCGGTCCTCGCTCCCGGACCAGGCGTCGAGGATGCGCGGGATGTTGGGTGTGTCGCTGAAGTGGGCGAGGGTGAGCGAGTTGACCGCGACGAGCCGGTGCCGGAACCGGTTCGAGGTCGCCCACGGCTCGATGACCAGCGCCATCGCGGACGGCAGGTCGGCGCGGGCGAGGACGGCGACGGTGGACGCGGCCCGGGTGCGGACCAGGGGCCGGCCGTCGTCGGCGAGCCGGCGCAGCCATGCGATGAGCGCGGGCCGGGCCGACGGGTGGCCCGTCCACACCTCCCGCAGCAGCACCAGCGAGACCCGGTCGTCGGTGAACGCGGCCATCGTCTGCGTCACGGGCCCCCACTCGGTGTGCTGGTCGTCCTCGTACAGCCGTGCGCGGGCCAGTTGCAGGCGCTTGCCCACATGGGTGCCGAAGACGGGCACCTCGGGGACGCGGGCCGGGTTGTCGGTCTTCTGGAGGAAGCGGTAGAGCAGGTCGCTGAGTTCGGCGGTGAGCGCGTACGGGCCGCCGTCGAAGGCGGCGAGGGCGACGAGGAACGCCTTGTCCCGCAGAGGGACGGCGCTCTCGTCCTCCTCGAACCACTCCTGGACCTGGTTCTCCAGCGAGGCCAGGGAGAAGCCGGCGACGGCCCGCTCGGTGACCTCCTCGGCCGCGTACCGGGCGAGCAGCTGGGCGAACGCGGCGGTCTCGCGCAGCTGGTGGCCGCGGCCCAGGAACTCCTTGACGTCCGGCAGGCCGAGCAGGCGGGCGGCCGTCGCCTCGTCGGTACGGGCGCGCAGATGCGCGGCCAGCACCTCCTCGGCCGCGGGCGGTCGCCAGCCGGCGGCGGGCACGTCCTCCAGGGCGGCGGTGGGACCGACGGTGATCACCAGATAGGCGCCCTGCTCGGCGAGCCGGTCGCGGACGGCGAGCAGGTGCGGTTCGCGCAGCGGGTTGCCGCGGCGGGTCGTCAGGTCGCACAGGACGTACCCGCGCACGCCCTGCCCGCCGTCCTCGGCCGACGCGGTGCACCGCTCGGCCAGCGCGCCGGGGGAGGTGTCCCGGTCCAGCAGGTGCACGGGGGACGCGCCGAGCCGGTGCAGCAGCATCAGCGCGGCCGTGCGACGGCCGGTGAAGCGGGCGCCGGACAGCACCAGGACGCGTTCGCGGCGCAGCCGGTCCAGCAGGTCCCCGACGGTCTCCTCGGCGGCGACGAAGGACGCGGCGAGCCGTTCCAGCGTGGCGCGGGGGATCTCGCCGGAGGCGGAGGCGGCCGTGGAGAGACCGGAGAACGACCAGTGGTGGATCTCCGTCTTGCTGCCCATGATGACGTCGCCGGTGACCCGGCCGCCGGACACGCCGTGCTGGTCGCCCGCGACGTAGCCGCCGCTGAAGCGGGTGCGGGCGCCGACGTTCATGGTGCGCGGGCTGTGGTCGATCAGGTCACGCCGGGCCGACCAGGCGTTCTGCGGCTGGTCCCGCTCCTCGGCCTCCTCGGCCGCGCCGTCCGGGCCGGACTCGTCCGCGGCCGGGTCGTCCTGCTCCGGGGCGGGCCCGGCGCCGGGCGCCGCCGCTCCCTGCGCCCCCGGCTCCTGCCCGGTCACGGCCGCTCCTCCTGCTCCGTCTTGCCGCCCTGCTCCGTCTTGCCGCCGGTGACGACGTGCTTGCCACCGGTGGCGGCCTGCCTGCCGCCCGTGGCGACGTGCTTGCCGCCCATGACGACGTCGCCGGTGACCCGGCCGCCGGACACGCCGTGCTGGTCGCCCGCGACATAGCCGCCGCCGAAGCTGACCGAGCCGCCGCTGACGTGCAGTACGGGGCCCGGCGCCGGGGCTCCCCGGTCTCCGGCCGGCGCCGGGCCGCTCGCGGGCGGACCGTCCGGCGCGGGGGACCCGTCACCGGCGGCGGAGCGGCGGGAACCGTTCCGCTCGGCGGGGGCGGAGCCGGGGTGCGCCGGGCGGTCCCCCGATCCGCCCGGCGCGTCCCCCTCCCCCTTCTCACCATGGTTCGTGCCGGCCGCCCCGGCGGGCAGCGGGCCGTGCAGCCAGGCCGTCAGCGGGCCGTTCTTGCTGGGCACGGTCACGCGGTGGAAGCCGTCGGCCGGGATGCCCGGGTGGTCGTGCCGTACGACACCGGCGTACAGGGCGTCCGAGACGCACAGCGCGAAGTCGTCGGCGCGCTCGCGCAGCGCGGCCCGCAGCACGTCCGCGTCCAGCAGGCGGCAGGCGTGGTTGAGGTCGGAGCCGACCCAGCCGTCCCGTCCGTCGACGGCGACCCAGCCGGTGGCGACGACGCCGCGCAGCCGGATCTGGGCGGACCGGGACGCCATGCGGTTGACGGCCCGCAGTTGCGCCGGCACCTCGCTGAGCAGGGCCCGCAGCAACGCGGTGACCGGGGCGTTGGCGTCGATGAGCTCCATCACCGAGTCGCCGCGGTCGGCCCGCAGCCGCCGGGTCTCGTCGATGCCGGCGCTCTGCAGCGCGCGGTCGGTGATGTCGTAGAGCATGCGCCGCAGATAAGCCTGCTCCACGTCGTCCCGGTCGCTGAACCTCTCGATGTCCAGCAACAGGATCGTGCGGCTCACGGGGTCGCTCATGGTCGCCTCTCGAACGGGGGGTGGCGGACAGCGCAAGCGTGGTGGTCCCGGGGCCCGGGTGGTGAGGGCGGATGACGCACTCGGACTGTGACCGTGTGCACAGAACCGTGTGTACAGAAGGCCCACCGGGACGCGTGCGTCACTCCTCCCGCGGCCCCGGCGGCGAGGGGATGCCGGGGGCGCGGGCCG
>NZ_MUND01000559.1 GCF_002154375.1 Streptomyces glaucescens
TGCGGACACGACCTAGGCGAACACCACCGTGCGGCGCCCGTTCAGCAGGATGCGGTGCTCCGCGTGCCACTTCACCGCGCGCGCGAGCGCCTGGCACTCCACGTCCCGCCCGATGGCGACCAGCTGGTCGGGGGTGACGTCGTGGCCGACCCGCTCGACCTCCTGCTCGATGATCGGCCCCTCGTCGAGGTCGGCCGTCACATAGTGCGCGGTCGCGCCGATCAGCTTCACCCCGCGCGCGTGCGCCTGGTGGTACGGCTTCGCGCCCTTGAAGCTCGGCAGGAAGGAGTGGTGGATGTTGATGATCCGCCCGCTCAGCTGCTTGCACAGATCGTCGGAGAGGACCTGCATGTAGCGGGCCAGCACGACCAGCTCGACCCGCTCCTCGCGCACGATCTCCAGCAGCCGCGCCTCCGCGTCCGCCTTGGTGTCCTTCGTCACGGGGATGTGGTGGAAGGGGACGTCGTACGACCCCACCAGTTCCGCGAAGTCGGTGTGGTTCGACACCACCGCGGCGATGTCCACGGGCAGCGCGCCGATCCGGGCCCGGAACAGCAGGTCGTTCAGGCAGTGCCCGAACTTGCTGACCATCAGCAGGACCCGCATCTTCTCCTCGGCCCGGTGGATCTGCCAGTCCATGTGGAAGGAGTCACCGATCGCGGCGAAGCTGGCGCGCAGCTTGTCCACCGTCACCGGCGCCTCCGCCGAGAAGTGGACGCGCATGAAGAACAGCCCGGTGTCCTGGTCACCGAACTGCTGGCTGTCCACGATGTTGCAGCCGGTCATGAACAGGTAGCTCGACACGGCGTGCACGATGCCCTGCTTGTCGGGGCAGGAGAGAGTGAGGACGTACTGCTCGGCGGGGGCCGCGGCTCCGGTGGGCTGCTCATTCATGCAGCACAGGGTCCCACAACGAGCCGCACCGCCGGCACCCGTCCCGTCAGACGGACCCCGCCCCGTCCGTCACGCGACCCGCGTGAGGATGCGCAGCACGTCGAGCGTGCGCGGTGCCGCGTCCGGGTCCTCCCCGTCGCTCACCGCCATCCGCACATGCGCGTCCCGGGCCGCCCGCACCGCCTCCGGCCAGTCCTGGTGGTGGAGGTACGACGACACCGGTGCGTCCGGTCCCACCTGGTGCATGATCCGCAGCACCCGGAGCACGGCGGTGTCGACGAGCGCCGCCTCCTGCGAGTCACGGAAGATCGTCCCGACGTACTTCTCGGCGGACCAGTGGTCCAGCCAGGTGTCCTCGACGAGCCGGTAGACGGCGTCGGTCACGTCTCCGTACCCCTCGACACCCGCCAGCCAGACGTCCCGCTGGAACACCGGATCGGAGAGCATGTGCAGCGCGGAGCGCACATTGCTGCGCCAGCGCCACCACGGCATGTCGTTCAGTGGCATGCCACCCATCGTGGATGAGCGACGGCCGCGACGGGAAGAGTTCTCCGAACCTTGGACACCTTGCACGGTCATCGATCGTACGTTCCCCCCAACGGGCCGCTCACGGGCCCCCGTAATTCACCTGCGCGTCACCCTTCGTCGACCGAAGGTCACTCCCAGGTTAGCGATGTGGCGGAATCGTGCGGAGCCATGACCGGCAGGCGGCGTACCCGCAGCACATTCCTCCCCATCATCACCCGATCCGCCCTCGCCCGATCCACCAGAGCGGGTGTCCGCGCGGTGGCGGCCATGGTGGCGTGTACGTCGCTCGCCGCCGGCTGCGGTGTCGTCCCCGGTGTCACGGGGGGTGCCGGGGACGACACCATCACCGTCATGACCTGGGCGCCGCTGGAGACCGGCGCGACCAACAAGCCCGGCATGCCCGCCCTCGCCCTCGCCTACGCGCGCCACGTCAACGCCCAGGGCGGTATCGACGGCCGCAAGATCAAGGTGCTGATCTGCAACGACCACAACGACAGCGTGGACGCCGCGAAGTGCGCCCGGCGCGCGGTCAAGGAGGACGTGGTCGCGGTCGTCGGCTCCTACAGCCAGTACGCCGACTCCTTCTTCCCGGTCCTGGAGGGCGCCGGCATCCCCTACATCGGCGGCTACGGCGTGACGAACGACGAGTTCACCAGCCCTCTGTCCTACCCGGTCAACGGCGGCCAGCCCGCGCTGCTGGCCGGCCTCGGCAAGGAACTGGCCGCCGGCTGCGGCCCGGTCGTCCTGGTCCGGCCCGACACCATAGCGGGCGACGAACTGCCCACCCTGATCAACTCCGGGCTGAAGGCGGGCGGCCACGAGAACACGGACGATCTGCACGCCGCCGAGGACGCCACCGAGTACTCCGCCCGGTCCGAGGAGGCGCTGGAGCGGGCGACCGCCGACCCGGCGGAGCGAGGCTGCGTGGTGCCCGCGCTCGGCGACCGCACCAGCACCTTCATGGACTCCTTCCGGCGCGCCCGGCTGGACTACCCCGAGGTCCGCACCGGGACCGTGCTCGGCAGCGTCGACCAGACGGTGATCGACGCCTCCGGCGGCCGGTCGGGACCGTACGAGGGGGCGTACATCACCGGCTGGTACCCGGTGGAGACCGACGAGCGCTGGGACGGGATGAAGCGGGTGATCCGGGAGCAGGCCTTCGCCGACACCCGGATCGACCCGGCGGACGCCGGGGTGCAGACCACCTGGATCGCGTACACCGTCTTCCGGGCCGTCGTCGAGGCGATCGACGACGGCGAGGAGGTGACCGCGAGCACGGTGCGCCGCACCCTGGACGACGGCATCGAGGTCAGCACGGGCGGGCTCACGCCGACCCTGCGCTGGCGGTTCCAGGACCGGCTGGCGTCGGTGGGCTTCCCGCGCCTGGTCAACGCGGACGTCACGCTTCAGGTCGTCCGCGACGGCCGCCTGGTCGCGGCCCGTGAGGGCTTCGTCGACGTGACCCGCACCCTGGAGGGCGCCGAGATCGGCTGAGACCGGCCGGTGCTCCCGGCCGGTCCGGTGCTCACAGCTGGGTGGGCTGGCGCTCGGTCAGTCCGTACGTCCGCGCGATCGCGTTCCACAGCTTGGCGGCCTCCGCCTTCTGCGTGGTCGCGGTGCCGCTCTCCCGGTTGCCCGCCTCCGTCTGACCGGTGCTGCGGGCCTGCCCCTTCTTGCAGAGCTTGCCCTTGTGCGCGGCCACCTGGTCGGCCCAGGCCGCGTAGTGGTTGTCGGCGGACGCGGACGCCTTCCAGGCGTTGGTGAGCGCGGTGGTCAGCGCCGCGTGCTCCGGCAGCTTGTCGACCGCCAGCCCGGACAGCTGGGTGACCAGCGCGTTGCGCTGCTTGGCCGCGTCGCGCAGGTCCTTCGCGGCCTGCGTGAGGTTGCTGCACGACTTGACGTCGTTCACCGCGTTGATCACGGCGGTGCGGCTGGCACCACTGTCGGCGAGCAGCTTGTCCAGCGCCACCGCCTGCTGCTCCGCCGGGTCCGGGGACGGCGAGGCGGACGGGGAGGCGGAGGCCGGGGCGGACTCGCTCGCGGGTGCCGTGGCGGAGACCGTCTCCGGGCTCTCCTCGTCGCCGCCGCCGCTGCCGAGCAGCGCGCCCGCGCCGATCCCGACCACCGCGATGGCGATGCCGCAGGCCGCGATCACCGGCAGCCGGGAGCCGGTACGGCCACCGCGGCCCCGGCTCGGCGCGGGTGCGTCGTACGCCGGCGAAGGCGGCTGCGGGCCCTGGACACGGGGCATCTGCCGGGTGCCCTCGGAGGCGTCGGCGGAGCGGA
>NZ_MUND01000056.1 GCF_002154375.1 Streptomyces glaucescens
ACGTCGAGGACGTCGTACGGCGGTGGCGGGAGGGACGCGAGGGGCGGTAGGCGCGGGGAGGTTCGGGGCGGAGCACCTCCCCGGCGCCGGACAGGGCACCGTCCCGGCGTCCGGTCAGCCGGTGGCGAGGAGCTGGAGCGTGTCGATCACACGGTTCGAGAAGCCCCACTCGTTGTCGTACCAGGCGACCACCTTGACGTGGCGGCCGTCGACGCGGGTGAGGGCCGAGTCGAAGATCGACGAGGCGGGATTGCCGGTGATGTCGGACGACACGAGCGGGTCCTCCGAGTACTCGAGGATGCCGGCCAGCGGCCCCTCCGCCGCCGCCCGGTACGCGGCCAGCACGTCGTCGCGCGTCACCTCGCGGGCGACGGTCGTGTTGAGTTCGACGATCGAGCCCACCGGCACCGGCACGCGGATCGAGTCGCCCGACAGCTTGCCGTCGAGGCTCGGCAGCACCAGGCCGATCGCCTTGGCGGCGCCCGTCGTGGTCGGCACGATGTTGACACCGGCGGCCCGGGCGCGGCGGGCGTCGCGGTGCGGACCGTCCTGCAGGTTCTGCTCCTGCGTGTAGGCGTGCACCGTCGTCATGAACCCGTGCTCGATACCGGCGAGTTCGTCGAGGACCGCGGCCAGCGGCGCGAGCGCGTTGGTGGTGCAGGAGGCGTTCGAGACGACCGTGTGCACGGCCGGGTCGTAGGCGTCCGTGTTGACGCCGAACGCGAGCGTGACGTCGGCGCCGTCCGACGGCGCGCTGACGAGCACCTTCTTCGCCCCCGCGTCGAGGTGGGCGCGGGCGGCCTTGGCCGAGGTGAAGCGGCCGGTGGCCTCCAGGACGATGTCCACGCCGAGGTCGGCCCACGGCAGCCGCGCCGGGTCCCGCTCGGCCAGCACCGTGATCCGGCGGCCGTCGACGACGAGGACGTCCCCGTCGACGGTCACCGGGCGCCCGAGTCGGCCGGCCGTGCTGTCGTAGGCGAGCAGCCGGGCCAGAGTGGCGGGCTCCGTCAGGTCGTTGACGGCGACGACCTCCAGCGTGCTGTCACGCTCCAGCAGGGCGCGCAGCACATTGCGTCCGATGCGGCCGAAACCGTTGATGGCGATGCGAGTCATGAGTGGTGTCCCTTCCCTTCGCCACCAGGCTCGCCCGCGGCCCGCGCCACAGACAGTGGCGTGATCGCCACGGTTCAAAAGGATCCCGCCACGCCCGCGCCCGGCGGGTCACTCACCCCGGGTGAAGGTGCGCCGGTAGTCGGTCGGCGTGGTGCCGAGGATGCGCTGGAAGTGCAGGCGCAGGTTCGCGCCGGTGCCGAGCCCGACATCGGCGGCGATCTGCTCGACGCCGCGCTGCGAGCGTTCCAGCAGCTCGCGGGCCAGGTCGACACGGGCGCGCATCACCCACTGCATCGGCGTGTAACCGGTCTCCTCGACGAAGCGACGGGAGAACGTGCGCGGCGAGACCCCCGCCTGCCGCGCCAGCAGGTCGAGGGTGAGGGGCTCGCCGAGTCGGTGCAGCGCCCACTCGCGGGTGGCGGCGAACCGCTCGCCGAGCGGCTCGGGGACACTGCGCGGCACGTACTGGGCCTGTCCGCCGCTGCGGTAGGGGGCCGCGACCAGACGCCGGGCCGCGTGGTTGGACGCGGCCACTCCGAGGTCGCCGCGCAGGATGTGCAGGCACAGGTCGATGCCGGAGGCGGCACCGGCCGAGGTGAGCACACTGCCCTCGTCGACGAACAGCACGTTCTCGTCGACCCGGACGAGCGGATGCCTCGCCCTGAGTGCCCGCGTGTAGTGCCAGTGCGTCGTGGCGCGCCTGCCGTCGAGCAGGCCGGTGGCGGCGAGCGCGAAGGCGCCCGTCGAGATGGCGGCGAGCCGCGCGCCCCGGTCGTGGGCGGCGACCAGCGCGTCGACGACGGCCCGCGGCGGGTCGTCGCGGTCCGGGAACCGGTAGCCGGGGACGAAGACGATGTCGGCCCACGCGAGCGCGTCGAGGCCGTGGGCGACGCAGTAGGCGAGGCCGTCGCCGCCGGTGACGAGGCCGGGTGTCGCCCCGCACACCCGCACCTCGTAGGGCATGCTCGCGCGGGTCGTGAAGACCTGCGCGGGAATGCCGACGTCGAGCGGCTTCGCACCCTCGAGCACCAGGACGGCGACGCGATGCAGGCGGGAGGCTGACACAGGAAGAGGCTACGCGGGGCGTGACGCCGAGACACCCGCTGGGACGTGACGTGAGACGCCCGCTGGGACGTGAGGCCGAGACGCCCGCTGCGCGGCCCGGTGCGCCGCTCGCCCATGATCAGGTCAGGGGAAGGGACAGGGGCAGGGCAGGCCCGGCCACTGGCTCAGTGACCGGGCCGGCCGGGTCAACGGTGCAGGAGGCGGTCGGCCAGCTCGCGGTAGTCGCGCAGCGCCAGCCGCAGCTGCTCGGTGTCGGTCGTCACCGAGGTCGACTCGTCGGTCGCCTCCCAGGACCGGCGCAGATCGCGGCGCCGCTCGGCCATGGCCTCGGTGAACCGGGCGGCGATCTCCTCCATCACGTGATCGGCCTCTTCCACGGCCGCCCGCGGCCCGTCGACGAACCCGGCGACCGCGTGCCGCATCCGCTCCGCCAGCTTGTCCGTCTCGCTGTGCGGCAGCAGCGGCGCCAGATGCGACGCCTTGTCGGAGCGGGCCCGGCCCGACTCGACCCCGCTGAAGTCCGGGGCCTGCCCCGCTCCCGGCTGGTCACCGGGCGCACTGGCGGCCCAAGGGGCGCCGTTGCCCGGGGGCTGGGTGCCGAGGGGCTGGACGGTGGGGGTGCGGGCGCCTTGCGACTGGCCGCCCGGGGCCTGGAGGCCGGGGGGATGCGCGCCGGGGTACTGGGCGTCAGCGGACGGAGCCGGGTCGCCCGGCGTCGTACCGCCCGAGGGCCGGCCACCCGCGCCCGGCAGGGGACCCGCGGTCCCCGGGATGTCACCCGCGGCCCCCGGCACGGGGCCGGGGGCTCCCGCGGTCTCGCCCGGGGCGGGCCCGAAGGCCCCAGGGCCCCCAGGCGCTCCAGGAGCCCCGGAGGTGCCGGGGATCCGGCCTCCCTCGGCCGGGCGCATGGCCTCGTCGCCCGGGGCGGAGGGCTGGTCGCCGGGCGGGATCTCGCCGCCCCTGGGGCGCCGAAGTTCGTCCTCGCTGCGCCGTGGCGTATCGGTCATCTGTGTCAACTCCCCTTGGCGTGGTGCCGGGTGAACCCCCACGACTGGTGGGTGCGTTCCCGGCGTGCGTGGGACGGGGGCCGCCGGTCACCGGTGTCGTGGCGGGCGGGGGCGACCAGGTCCTCGAACAGGGCGCGGGCCTCGACCATCGCCTCGCGCATCTCCTCCGTGGCGGCCTGCTCCGGCTGCCCGTCGGCGCCGCCGTCCGCGCGCGCTATGCGGTGGACGCGCCGGTAACCGTGGACGTGGTCCGCGTGGTGCACGGACAGGGCGGCGAGCTGTTCCTCGTAGTGGCCGCCGTCCGGGAAGCCCCGTACTCCGGCGAGTTCGGCGAGCAGCCGGTCCGCCTCGGTCACCGCGTCGCGCGGCGAGTCGACGAACCGCTCCTGCGCCATCTGCCAGCGCTGCTCGTACTCACGGCGCAGTGCCGGCTCCAGCGGCCGTTCGCGCAGGCCGCCATGGCGTTCCAGCCGCTCGGTCAGTTCCCGCTCGGCGGCCTTGGTGTCTCCGTCGTGCCGGGCGACGGCCCGCTCGTACTCGGGCCCGAAGCGCCGCTTCAGGTCGCGTCCGCCGGTCGCTCCGCGGTGCCGCATCAACAGGGCGGCGCCGATGACGACGACCACCCCGATCACAATCAACGCAACGATCAAGCCTGTGGACATGTGGTTGCCCTCCGGGTTCTCGGTCGCTGTCCGGGTTGCCCCACGGCGGGGCCCCAAACGACGGCGGCCCGACCGGAGGGCCCGCCCCGGCCTCAAATCCGGTTGCGTGCGCCCCCGGTGGCCTCCCGAGAATGATCGCCATGACCTCTTCGACGACGGCCTGGACCGTCGCACCCGAGCCCGTCGACTCCCCCGACGCCCTCGCCCTGTGGCGGGCGTACTACACGGAGGTCAGCGACCGCTGGTACCTGCTGCACGAGGACCGCCGCACCGACCCGGACGAGCTGGAGCGGGAGATCGCGGCCGGGGCCGAGGGCGGCCTGACCCCGCCGGACGGGCGGCTGCTGGTCGCGCGGTACGGCGGCACGCCCGCCGGCACCGCGGGCGTACGGCGCACCGCGGACCCGGCGGTCGCCGAACTGACGCGGGTGTTCCTGCTGCCGGACCAGCGGGGCAAGGGCGGCGCCGCCCTCCTGGTGGCCGCCGCCGAGGACGCCGCCCGCGCGCTGGGCGCGAGCCGGCTGGTCCTGGACACGCGGGGCGACCTGGTGGAGGCGCGGACGCTGTACGCGCGGCTCGGCTACGAGGAGACCGCCCCGCACAACGACGAACCGTACGCCGAGCACTGGTTCGCCAAGAACCTCGGCTGACTCGTCCGACTGGGGTGGTGTCAGCCGGACCGGGAGGCCGCCGGGCGCCCGTCGTGCGGCTGCTCCCGGTCCGAGCCGCACAGTTCGGCGTTCAGCTCCCGCACCAGTTCCGCGAGGTCGTCGGTCTGCCGGCCCGGCCTCCACCAGTCGCCGAGCAGCTCCGCCAGGGACTCCTCCCGCGCGTGCGCCAGTCGTTCGGCGACCTCGCGGCCCCGCTCGGTGAGGACCAGGTCGAGTCCTTCGCGGACGGCCAGCCGCCGTTCCTCCACCTGCCGGGCGGCCTCCAGCAGCACGCCGAGCGGCACGACGGTGCGCTCGGCGAGCACCGCGGGTTCCACCCAGCCGAACCGTTTCATCCGCAGCAGCAGCCAGCTCGCGGCGGGCAGCAGGTCGTAGCCCGCCCGTGCGGTGATCTTCCGGTACACCTCGCGCCGCCCCTCACGGGTGCCCAGCACCGACAGCGCCCGGCACACCTCGTCGTGCGAGGACCGCTCCACCGGGTTGCTGGCGAGCGTCTCCGTCACATCGGGCGCGGTGACGGAGCCGCGCAGCCGGTCCTCCTTCAGGAACCAGGCCAGCACGAAGCCGACGAGGGCCACCGGCGCGGCGTAGAGGAAGACGTCCGTGATGGCCGTCGCGTACGCGTGCAGCGCCGCGGGGCGCAGCTCCGGCGGCAGCTGGGCCAGGCCGCGCGGATCGCCCTCCAGGGCGTCCACCGAGACGCCGGGCGGCAGCTCCGCGCCGCGGAAGGCGGCGGTGAGCTTGTCGCCGAGGCGCCCGGCGAAGACCGTGCCGAACACGGCCACGCCGAACGCGGCCCCGATGGACCGGAAGAACGTCGCGCCGGAGGTGGCCACGCCCAGGTCCTCGTACGACACCGCGTTCTGCACGATCAGCACCAGCACCTGCATGACCAGGCCGAGACCGAGACCGAAGACGAAGAAGAAGGTGCTGATCTGGGCGTCCGAGCTGTTCTCGTCCAGCTCCTGGAGCAGCAGCAGGCCGAACGTGGTGATGCCGGTGCCCGCGATCGGGAACACCTTCCAGCGGCCGGTGCGGCTGACGATCTGCCCGGACACGGTCGACGCCAGCAGCAGGCCCAGCACCATCGGCAGCATGTGCACGCCCGACATGGTCGGCGACACACCCTGCACGACCTGGAGGAACGTCGGCAGGTACGTCATCGCGCCGAACATGGCGAAACCGACGACCAGGCTGATGACCGCGGACAGGGTGAAGGTGCGGATCCGGAACAGCTTCAGCGGCAGCACCGGCTCCGCCGCCCGCCGCTCCACCGCGACGAACGCCACCGCGAGCAGCACACCGAGCACCAGCAGGCCGATGATCTGCGGCGATCCCCAGCTCCAGGTGGTACCGCCGAGGGAGGCGACCAGCACCAGGCAGGTGGCGACCGAGGCGATGAGGAAAGTGCCGAGGTAGTCGATGACGTGCCGGGCGGTCTTGCGCGGGATGTGCAGCACGGCCGCGATCACGGCCAGCGCGACCACACCGACCGGCAGGTTGACGTAGAACACCCAGCGCCAGCTCAGGTGCTCGGTGAAGACGCCGCCGAGCAGCGGTCCGAGCACACTGGTCGCGCCGAAGACCGCACCGAACAGCCCCTGGTAGCGCCCCCGGTCCCGGGGCGGCACCAGATCACCCACGATCGCCATCGACAGCACCATCAGCCCGCCGCCGCCCAGTCCCTGGAGCGCGCGGAAGGCGATCAGCTGGGGCATGTTCTGCGCCATGCCGCACAGCGCCGAGCCGATCAGGAAGATCACGATGGCGGTCTGGAAGAGCCGTTTGCGCCCGTACTGGTCGCCCAGCTTCCCCCACAGCGGCGTGGCGGCCGTCGACGCCAGCAGATAGGCGGTGACCACCCACGACAGGTGGTCCATGCCGCCCAGCTCGCTGACGATCGTCGGCAGCGCGGTGGACACGATCGTCTGGTCCAGCGCGGCCAGCAGCATGCCGAGGAGCAGGGCTCCGATCGAGACCAGGACGTCACCGGAGACATGCTCCCGCGTATCCACCCCGCGCTGCGGGCCGCGCGGCTGAGCCGCTGTGCTGCGCGCATCCTCGGCCATGAAGACCTCCCGAGGCTCGGCCGACACATTCCATCGTCATCGGTGTGACCCGTTATGGCCTGTTGAGTCCTGTGAAGCGGCACGGATCGGCCGGGGGCGCGGCCATGGCCTCCACGAAATCTGCATAATCACTGGAGTTCGCGAAGGGGCCGGGGTTCGCCAGGAGGACCGTGGTTCGCGAGGGGGAGGGACGAAGCGTGGCGGAGCCGAAGGGACACACGTGCCCGGAGTGCGGGGCGGTCCGGGGGGCCGACAACACCCCGTCGTGCGCCTGCGGCGAGCGAGCGGCCGACGCGCTGCGCGACGCCCGTACGGCCGAGCAGGCGGCGGCGGAGGACTTCGACCCGCTGCGCATACGCCCGTACGTCGACCTGGACGGCGCCGGGGGACCGCAGCCCGCCCCCGAGGGGCCCGCGGACGCCGAGCTGACCATGCCGCTGCGCCCGGTGGAGCCCGAGCAGCCCACGTCCGTGCTGCCCACCCCGCTGGCCCCGCCCGCCGCCGCGCCCAGCGCCGGCGACCTCGACCTGTTCGACGAGGGCGCGCGGGACGGGGGGACGGCCCCCAAGGGCCCCGGGCACCCCGGGCACACCGGGCGGGACCATCCGCGCCGCCGCCGCACCGCCGCGCTCGTCGTCTCCGGCGCGGTCGTCGCCGTC
>NZ_MUND01000560.1 GCF_002154375.1 Streptomyces glaucescens
CCCCGTCGACGAGCGCACCCCCGCGCCCACCCCGCAGGAGGCGACCGCGTCATGAGTCCGCGAGCCCAGGAATCCCCGGAGGCCCTGAGTTCCCCGACGGCCGGGCAGGCCCCCGAAGCCCCCGACGCCACGGTCGTGGTGATCGTCTACAACGACGCCGGACGGCTCCCCCGCGCGGTGGCCTCCGTGCGCCGCCAGACCCACGCGAACATCGAGATCGTCATCAGCGACGACCACTCCACGGACGCCACCCCGGAGGTGGCCCGCCGGCTGGCCGCGGAGGATCCGCGCATCCTGCATCTGCGCCTGGACCGGAACAGCGGCGGGTGCAGCGTGCCGCGCAACCGGGCGCTGGAGATCGCCCGCGCGCCGTACGTGATGTTCCTGGACAGCGACGACGAGCTGCCGCCGAACGCGGTCGAACTCCTGCTTGCCGCGCACCGGGAGCAGGACGTCGACTTCGTGATGGGCGCGGTGGAGCGGGTCCGCGCGGACACCGGGAACCGCGGGCGCTGGATGCCGCACCTGGTGGCCGAGCGCCGCACCGTGCACGGCATCGACGCCGAGCCGCGGCTCTTCTTCGAGCACCTGGCGACCAGCAAGATGTACGCCCGCGCCTTCCTCGACCGCCACGGTCTGCGCTTCCCCGAGGGCATCCACTACGAGGACCAGCTGTTCACCGCGCAGGCCTACTGCCTGGCCCGCGCCTTCACGGTCGTCCCGGAGCCGGTCTACCGCTGGTACATCGCCCCGCACGCGTCCGCCGACACCGCCTCCATCTCCAACCAGCGGCACAAGCTCGACAACGTCCGCGACCGGGTGCACGTCCAGCGGCTGGTCGACGACTTCCTGACCGAGAGCGGGCACGGCGGGCTGCACGAGGAGAAGGACTACAAGTTCCTCAAGCACGACTTCCGGATGTACGCCGGCGACCTGCCGGACCGGGACGAGGAGTGGCTGACGGAGTTCGCGGAGATCGTCAACCCGTATCTCGCGACGCTCACGCCGGGCGCGTACGCCCGTCTCCCGCGCCCCGAACGCGTGGTGCTCCAGCTGGTGCGCGAACTGCGCCTGGCGGACGCGCGGCTCGCGGCACGCGGTCTGGGACACGGAGTCGGCCCGCGCACGGTGGTCACGGACGAGGACGGCCGCACGTACTGGGGCGACCGCGTCCCGGACTCCGAGTGGGCGCGCCGCGAGCTGGACCTGTCCGAGCTGGCCCCGGACACCTGCCCCTTCCCCTACGCCCTGCTGCGCCACGAGGTCACCGAGATCGCGCCCGGCCCCGGCGCCTCGGTGGACCTGGCGATCCGCACGTACGACCCCGCGCTGCGCCTCCCCGTCGGCCCGCAGGCCGCGACCCTGCTGCTCTCCCCCGGCCGCCGGCGCATGACCGTGCCGTTCCGGCTGTCCCCGGTGGGTCCGGGCGTCTACGAAGGCCATGTCCACGTCGATCTGGCAGCCGCCCCGATCCCGCTGCACGGCTTCGACGGCGCCCGCCACCCGGTGCTGCGCCTGAAGCACCAGGGGATGTACCACCAGGGCGTCCTGCTGGCCCCCGAAACGGCCTTCCGGCCGCTGACCGCCCGCGTGGAGTACCACTCCGGGGCCACCCCGCACCAGGTCACCGTCGAACCGGAGGAGCGCGGCACGGGCCGGCTCCAGGTCCGCTGGCGCCCCTCGGGGGTGACCGCGAGGGTGGTGCGCCCGGTGGTACGGCGCATGGCCCGGCCGCGGGTGCGCCGGGCGGCACGCCTGCTGGCGAGCGCGCTGCGCTGAGCGCCGGCCCGCCATGAGAAGCGCCCCGGACCGTCCGGCCCGGGGCGCCCCTTCACGTCAGCCGCCTACGAATGCGTCCGCAGCAGCGTGCGCATCGTCCGCATGGCCACCGACAGGTTGGCGAGGTCGAAGGTCTCCGAACTCTGGATCTCCTCCAGGGTCGTGCGGGCCCGCCCGAGGATCGCCGCGTTCTTCTCCCGCCAGCCCTTGAACCGCTGCTCCGGCGTGGAGCTGCCGTTGCCCACCGCCAGCACATCCGCCGTGAGGGCGGCGTGCGCGGCGAACAGGTCCTCGCGGATCGCCGCGCGGGCCATGGACTGCCAGCGGTCGGCACGGGGCAGCTCGATGATCCGGTCCATCAGCTGGGCGATGCCGAGGCGGTCGCCGAGGTCGTAGTAGACCTCGGCGACGTCCAGCGGCTCCTTGCCCATGCGGTCGGCCACCGAGACGATGTCCAGCGTCGGGAACGCGGACGAGAACCCGGCCACCCGCGTGGCCAGCTCGTCCGGCACCCCGGCACCGGTCAGCTCGTCGTAGATCTTCTGCCACCACTCCAGGTCCGCGCCGCGCAGCAGCTTCGGCAGTTCGTTCCAGACCTGCTCCACGCGCTCCGCGAAGAACGAGACGGTCTCGGCGAGCTGGATCGGCTGCGGCCGGTTGTTGAGCAGCCAGCGCGTGCCGCGCTCCACCAGCCGGCGCGAGTGCAGCCGGATCCGGGTCTGCACCTCGGCCTCGACCTTGTTGTCCAGGGCCTCGACCGCGTCCCACACAGGTGCCGAGCGGAAGATCGCGCGGGCCGCCGTCTGCGCTCGGACGATCTCCTCCAGCGACGCGCCGGTCTCCTCGCGCAGCCGGTGCAGATACGTCGTACCACCGGTGTTGACCGTGTCGTTGACCAGCACCGTCGTGGTGATCTCACGGCGCAGCGGGTGGCTGTCGATGCGCTCGCCGAACCGCTCGCGCAGCGCGGACGGGAAGTACGCGCACAGCAGACCGCGCAGGTACCCGTCGTCCGGCAGCGAGGTGTGCAGCAGCTCCTCGGCCACCGTGATCTTCGTGTACGCCATCAGCACGGCCGTCTCCGGGCCGGTCAGACCCTGGCCCTGGGCGAGCCGCTCGCGGATCTGGCGGTCGGTGGGCAGGAACTCCAGCGCCCGGTCGAGGTGGCCCCCCCGCACCAGGTGCTTCATGAAGCGCTGCTGGGCGTGGAGCATGTCCTTGGACTGGGCGAGCGCGTTGCCGATGGCGGTGTTCTGCGCGTAGTTGTTGCGCAGCACCAGCTTGCCGACCTCGTCGGTCATGTCGGCGAGCAGCCGGTTGCGCTGCTTGACGGTCATGTCGCCGTCCGCGACCAGGCCGTTGAGCAGGATCTTGATGTTCACCTCGTGGTCGGAGGTGTCCACGCCCGCGCTGTTGTCGATGGCGTCGGTGTTGATCCGGCCGCCGTGCAGCGCGAACTCGATCCGGCCCAGCTGGGTCAGGCCCAGGTTGCCGCCCTCGCCGACCACCTTGACCCGCAGGTCCCCGCCGTCGACGCGGATGGCGTCGTTGGCCTTGTCGCCGACGTCCGCGTGGGACTCGGTGGAGGCCTTGACGTAGGTGCCGATGCCGCCGTTCCACAGCAGGTCGACCGGCGCCTGGAGGATCGCCTTCATCAGCTCGGCCGGGGTCAGCTTGGTGACCTTCCCCTCGATGCCGAGGGCCTCGCGGATGTGCGCGTTGACCGGGATCGCCTTGGCGGTGCGCGGGAAGACGCCGCCGCCCGCGGAGATCAGGCCGGTGTCGTAGTCGGCCCAGCTGGAGCGGGGCAGTTCGAACAGGCGGCGGCGCTCGGCGTAGGAGACGGCCGCGTCCGGGTTCGGGTCGATGAAGATGTGCCGGTGGTCGAAGGCGGCGACCAGGCGGATGTGCTCGCTGAGCAGCATGCCGTTGCCGAACACGTCACCGGACATGTCGCCGATGCCGACGACCGTGAAGTCCTCGCTCTGCGTGTCGGTGCCCATCTCGCGGAAGTGCCGCTTGACGGACTCCCAGGCGCCGCGCGCGGTGATGCCCATGCCCTTGTGGTCGTAGCCGGCCGAGCCACCGGAGGCGAAGGCGTCACCCAGCCAGAAGTTGTACTTCTCGGCGACCTCGTTGGCGATGTCCGAGAAGGTCGCGGTGCCCTTGTCGGCGGCGACGACCAGGTAGGTGTCGTCCTCGTCGTGCCGGACGACGTCCGCCGGGGGCACGACCTCGCCGGCCACCATGTTGTCGGTGATGTCGAGCAGCGCCGAGATGAACGTCTTGTAGCTGGCGATCCCCTCCGCCATCCACGCGTCGCGGTCGACGGCCGGGTCCGGCAGCTGCTTGGCGACGAAGCCGCCCTTGGCGCCGACCGGCACGATGACGGTGTTCTTCACCATCTGTGCCTTGACCAGACCGAGGATCTCGGTGCGGAAGTCCTCCCGCCGGTCCGACCAGCGCAGGCCGCCGCGTGCGACCTTGCCGAACCGCAGGTGCACGCCCTCGACGCGCGGCGAGTACACCCAGATCTCGAACGCCGGGCGCGGCGCCGGCAGGTCCGGGATGGCCTGCGGGTCGAACTTCATCGACACATAGTCGTGCGGGCGGCCGTTCGCGGCCTTCTGGAAGAAGTTGGTCCGCAGGGTCGCCTTGATGACGGTGAGGAAGGACCGCAGGATGCGGTCCTCGTCCAGGCTCGCCACCTGGTCGAGCGCCGCGTCCAGCTCCTCCAGCAGGGCGTCGACGATCTCGTGCCCGGCGCGCTGCCGCTCCGGCGACATCCGCGCCTCGAACAGGGAGACCAGCAGCCGTGTGGTGTGGACGTTGTCGCGGAGGGTGTCCTCCATGTAGTCCTGGCTGAACGTCGAGCCCGCCTGACGCAGGTACTTCGCGTACGCCCGCAGCACCATCGCCTGCCGCCAGGTCAGCCCGGCGGTCAGGACCAGCGCGTTGAAGCCGTCGTTCTCGGCCAGGCCGGTCCAGGTGGCGGCGAAGGCGTCCTGGAAGCGCTCACGGGCGTCGTCGCTGGTGTACGCGCCGTCCGTGGCGCCGTTCTGCGCCTTGGGCATCCGCAGCCCGAAGTCGTAGATCCAGGCGACCCGGCGGTCGGCGCAGCGCAGCTCGTACGGCCGCTCGTCCATCACCTCGACGCCGAGCCGGTTGAGCACCGGCAGCACCTTGGACAGGGAGACCGCCTCGCCGGTGCGGTAGATCTTGAAGCGGCGCTCGTCCGGACCGGCGCCCACCGGCTCGTACAGGCTGAGCGCGAAGTCCTGGTCCGCCTCCAGCCGTTCCAGGTGGGCCAGGTCGGCCACCGCGCTGCGCGGGGAGTGGTCGGCCTTGTAGCCCTCGGGGAAGGCGTCCGCGTAGCGGCGCGTCAGCTCCGCCGCGCGCTCCTCGCCGAACTCGGCGTTCAGCGCCTCCGCGAAGCCGTCGGCCCAGGAGCGGGCGGCCGCCACCAGGCGGGCCTCGATGCGCTCCTTGTCCGCGTCGGACAGCTGCGTCAGTTCGGTGCCCTGCGGCACGCGGACGACGAAGTGCAGCCGGGACAGGATCGACTCGGTGTTCCAGGCGGTGAAGTCGACGCTGGTGCCGCCCAGTTCCTCCTTGAGGATGTCGATGATCCGCAGCCGCACACCGGTGGTGTAGCGGTCGCGCGGGAGGTAGACCAGCGCCGAGTAGTAGCGGCCGTACTCGTCCTGGCGCAGGTAGAGCCGCAGCCGGCGGCGTTCCTGCAGGTAGAGCACGGAGGTGACGATGGAGCGCAGCTCGTCGACGGGCGTCTGGAACAGCTCGTCGCGCGGGTACGTCTCCAGGATCTGCAGCAGGTCGCGCCCGTCGTGGCTGTTGGGCGAGAATCCGGCGCCCTCCAGGACCGCTTCGACCTTGCGCCGGATCACCGGCACCCGGCGCACCGACTCGGTGTACGCGGCGGAGGAGAACAGGCCCAGGAAGCGCCGCTCACCGATGACGTTGCCGTCCGCGTCGAACTTCTTGACGCCGATGTAGTCCAGGTACGACGGCCGGTGCACGGTCGCCCGGCTGTTGGCCTTGGTCAGCACCAGCAGGTTGTGCTCGCGCGCCTTGGCGCGGGCGTCGGCGGGCAGCCGCTCGAAGGACGGGCTGACCGGGTGCTGGTCCTCGCCCGCGTGGTGCGGGTCGGAGCGCAGGATGCCGAGGCCGGTGCCGGGGACGGCGGCCAGGGCGTCGTCGTCGCGCAGCTGGTACTCGCGGTAGCCGAGGAAGGTGAAGTGGTCGTCGGCCAGCCAGCGCAGCAGCTCGCGGGCCTCCTCGACGTCCTGTCCGAGCAGGTCGGCGGGGGCCGGCTCCTGCACCAGGCCGTCCGCGAGACGCACTGCCGCCTCGCGCATCTTGCCCCAGTCCTCGACGGCCTCGCGGACGTCGGACAGCACGCGCAGCAGGTCGGCGGTGATCTGCTTCAGGTCCGCGCGGTCGGTCTCGCGGTCGATCTCGACGTGGATCCAGGACTCGATGTGCGCGTCGTGCGGCAGCTCGCCGGTGGGGCGGGTGGTCAGCACCTCGATCAGCTTGCCGGTGACATCCCGGCGCACGGTGACCTGCGGGTGGATCACGACATGGATGCCGCGCCCCTGCCGCGTCAGCTCATTGGTGACCGAGTCGACGAGGAACGGCATGTCGTCGGTGACGACCTCGACCACGGAGTGGCTGCACGTCCAGCCGTTCTCCTCGACGGTCGGGGTGTGGACGCGCACGTTGGCCGTGCCCTGGGGGCGGTTCTCGGCCAGTCGGTAGTGGGAGTAGGCGGCTCCGAAGACGTCGACCGGGTCGCGGTCGGCGAGGTCCTCCGGGGCGGTGTGCAGGTAGTAGCGCTGGAGGAACGCGAGCACGGCCTCCCGGTCGGGGGTGCCGTGTTCCGTCGTCCCAGTCGGTAGGTGCCCCCCGACCGGGCTGTTCTCAGCTACCCGGGCGGCCCTGTCGAGCAGCTCGGCCTTGGCTTCGTCCAGCTTGGTCTGCATTGTCCTCTGGCTCCTGTCGCGCGCCGTTGCGTGACGTAGAAGGAAGTACGGTCTCTGCCCTTCCGGCGTGACGCCGAGACACGGGGTGTCCGGTCTGGTTCGACGCTATGCCGCAAGAGGAGATGAGCGGGGGGTTATCGGCCATTCCCGGCGCGTACGACGGATCCGCAGCCGCGCGCCGCGGCTGCTCCGTCCTGCACCCGCCGGGCGCCCTGAAGGGGGCCTCGGATCCCCCGGCCCGCCCGAGAAGACCAGCGACCGCCGCCCGGTCACGGATGTCATCCGTGCGTCCCGGGCGCAGGGCAGGGGCAACGCCGCCCCCGCGAACTATCGCGCTGATCACGCCACCAAGGCTATCGCTCCTCACCGGGGCCCCGTCATGAGCCGTATGTGTACAAAACCGGGACCGCAACTTTGACAGTCTGCACAGTCCGGCCCCGCAGCAGGCAACCACGCAGCGCCCGGTGCGGACGCGGGCGGCAGCATGCCGATGGCGACGTTCAGCCGCGGGCAGTCGTGCCTCCCCCAGTGCCTCAAGGGCCCGGGGTGACTCCCGTGGACGGCACGGGTGGCCGCGGCGGCCGCCCGTCACGCCGGGCCGCGCTCCCCGCCCCCGCC
The DNA here is from genome assembly GCF_002154375.1 of Streptomyces glaucescens. GTDB lineage: Bacteria > Actinomycetota > Actinomycetes > Streptomycetales > Streptomycetaceae > Streptomyces > Streptomyces glaucescens. The sequence goes on from NZ_MUND01000560.1 coordinate 7,401, forward strand.
CAGCCCTCACGCCCCGGCGTCTCGAAGCAGGCGCGCCCCGGGCAACCGGCTCCAGAGCACGTCACCGGCGAACGCGACCCCGGAGGGACTACGCGGCCATCACCAACCGCTCCGCCACAGCGACCGCCTCCGCGAGCGAATCCACCACCGGCACCCCCACGGCCTCCAGACTTCCCCGGCTGTGCGACCCCCCGGTGTACAGCACCGCCCGAGCCCCCACGTGCCGCGCGGCGACCGCATCGTCCGCGGCATCCCCGATCACCACCGTGCGCGCGGGGTCCACCCCGGCCCCGCCGGCGCCACCCGCCTCGGCCAGCGCAGCGAGGTGCCGCACCATGTGCTCGGCCTTGCTCCCCCCGGAGGGACCGGTGCGCCCGTCGACCCGCACGAAATGACTCTCGATCCCGAACCCCCGCACCAGCGGCACAAGCTCCTCGTGCCCGTACATGCTGAGGATCGACTGACTGCGCCCCGCCGACCGCCACCCCGTCAGCAGCTCCACCGCCCCCTCGGTGAGCCCGCACCGCACCCGGTGCTCGGCGTAGTGCCGCTGGAAGGTCCCGTCCATGACCTCCCACTCGGCGTCCGAGGGCAGCCGCCCGAGCAGCCGCTCGTAGAACTTCGGCACCGGCACGCAGTACATCGCCCGGTACTGCTCCAGCGTGATCGGCTCGAGCCCCAGCTCGGCGAAGGCCGCGTTCGTCGCTGCGATGATCGCGTCATTGTCGTGGAACAGCGTGCCGTTCCAGTCCCACACGATGTGTGCGGCTTCCGACTTCCCCATGCCGAAAACCGTACCCGCTGCCACCGACAATCAAGAGACGTCCAGGTGAGCGGCTCAGCCTCCGAGCCCCACCAGGTTCGGGATCTCCTGCGTGGCGTACCACAGCAGCTCGTGGTCCTCGGCGCCGTCGACCACGAACTGCGCGTCGTCGTCACCGCCGTCCGCCGCCTCCAGCGCCTGCGCCGCCGCGGTCACGTCCGCCTCGGCGTCCCCCGCGTCCACGTGCACGGCGGCAGCCTTCGCCAGCGCGAGCGGCCCGGCCACCCGCACTTCGCCGAGCGCCGCCGGATCGAGCCCCCGGTCGGGGTCGGCGGTCGCCGCGCCGTCGGGCACGTCGAGGGCGACGACGACTCGCCGGCGCGGCGCCTGCGCGTCCGCCGCGAGCAGCCGCAGGGAGGCCAGCGCGGCCCGGCTCAGCGCCGCGTACTCCAGTTCCTCGATGTCGTCGGAGAGGTACCACTCGCGCAACGCGGGCGTGACGGCGTAGGCGACGAGCGGCCCGGCCCCGAGCTCTCCCGTCTTGTGCGCCTCGGCGAGACCAGGGAGGGTCAAGGGGACGTAGACGCGCATGGCTGGCCGCTTCTTTCGTGGTCGGAGGGCCCCGCAAGGCTTCGGAGAGCCTTCAGGATACGTGCGGGCGTCCCCTTTCGGGCCCCCGGCCGCGCCCCGCACACCGTCCACCCGACGCCCGGAAATTCACCCGCCGCACCTCGCCGACCAGGGCTTCCGCGCCGGTGAACCACCCGGATAGGTGAACTGTCCGGCCACCCGAACCGGTCCTGCCGGCTCCTTGCCGCCGCGCCCACGCCCCCCGTACAAGATCACCACCAGCAAGTTACTGCCCGGTATATCCCGGGCCGAACGAACGGGGACCCCATGAACAAGGTCATGACCAGGACCCAGCACCACCCCGGCACCCGCCCCGGCACCCGCCCACCGACCCGCCGCGACCAGCGTCACGACACCCGCCGCCCGGGCGGCGGGTGTCGTGACGCGGGTCGCGGCGGGGCGGGGGGCGGGTGCCGGGGCGGGTG
>NZ_MUND01000561.1 GCF_002154375.1 Streptomyces glaucescens
CGGCGCCGCGGCGCCGTAGTACGCCGTGCGCCAGTCCTTCAGGGCCGGGTCCGTGTAGTTCTGGTAGGCCGCGCCCGAGGCGTACGGGCGCATCGCCCCGTGGGCGGAGTCCAGCCAGGCCCGGGCGGCGCCACCGGACGTGCCCGCGCGCCAGGAGACGAGGTACTGGGCGAGCATCCGCGAGCGGCGGTGCACGAAGGCCGTCGCCGTGGGGGAGACCCGGTTGACCGCGCCGCCCAGCGCGGTGAGCGCGATGCTGCCCGCGCCGCCCCGCACCGACGTGATCCGGCCGAGGAGGGCCTGGATGCCCGCCGCGGACAGCGAGCGGTCGAAGAAGTCGGAGCGGGCCGCGTACGTCTCCCGGGCCAGCGCGCCCTGCGGGGTGCGGCCCGGGGTGGTGCCGGGCAGGTGGCACTGGGCGTCCGAGGAGAAGGAGGCGCAGCCGGCGTAGATCTCCATCGCCTCCTCGTAGGAGCGGCGGCGCAGGGAGACGCCGGACGCGGAGGCGCCGACGCGGTCGGCGAGCCGGTCGACGGCGTTCTGGAGCCCGCCGTAGGTGCCGAGGGAGAAGGCCGCGACGGAGATCGTGGGGTTGCCTCCGGCCGCGCGCGCCAGGTGCAGGGACGACCAGATCTCGTCGGGCTGGGCCGGTCCCCACTCCTGCCAGGCCTTGATCACGGCGGCGGCCTTCGACCAGGGCCAGGTGAGGTAGCCGGTGACCGCCTGCGGTGCCGGGTGGGTGCGGAAGCGCAGCTCGGTGACGACGCCGAAGTTGCCGTTGCCCGCGCCGCGCAGCGCCCAGAAGAGGTCCTTGTGCTCGCGGGCGTTCGCGGTGATCCGCTTGCCGTCGGCGGTGACGAGGGTGGCCTGGGTGAGGCTGTCGCAGGTCAGGCCGTACGCGCGGGAGACGACGCCGTGGCCGCCGCCGAGGACGAGGCCGGAGACGCCGACCGTCGGGCAGGAGCCGGCGGGGATCGTGGCGCCCTTGGCCGCGAGCGCTCGGTAGACGTCGATCAGCTTGGCGCCCGCGCCGACCACCGCGGAGTCGCCGCTCGCCCGCACCGTGTTCAGCCGGGACACGTCGATGATCAGACGGCCGTTGCCGGAGGACCAGCCCGCGTAGGAGTGGCCGCCGTTGCGGATGGCGACGCGCAGTTCGTGGGCGCGGGCGTAGGCGAGGGTGGTGGCGATGTCGTCGGGGTGGGCGACGTAGGCGACGGCGGCGGGCCTCAGGGAGTCGAAGCGGGTGTTGTAGAGCTGGCGGGCAGTGGGCCAGGCGGCGTCGCCGGGGCGGATCAGGGCGCCGTCGAGGTCGCGGGCGAGGGCGCCCCAGCCGTCGGAGGCCCGGGTGGACCGGCTGGTGGTCAGGGCCGGGGACGCGGCGCCGGTGGGGGCCGCGGGCGTCGTCGGGGTCGCCTGGGCACGGTCCGTGCCCGAGCAGGCCGCCGCCGAGAGGGCCGCCGCGAGGGCAGCCGTGCCGCCGCCGATGAACGTACGCCGTTCCATGTGCCTGCCTCCGCCGCGAGCGTGCTGTCGTGGAACGAGACGGGGGCGGCGGGCCGGGGGTTCCACACCCGATCGTGTACTCCCTTCGGTGACGCTAAGTGGTGTACCTTCCACACAAATACCCCTTTTGCTCTCTGTCGGGGAGTCTGCGGTGCTGAGACCCGTGCGTGCCGGGGCCGGGACCTTCGTGTGCCCTCCCCGTGAGCATTCCGTGACCTCACCGCACCGTCCGCAGGGGTTCACCCCCCGTTCACTTCCGGCCATAGGCGGCTTCACCTGTTCTGCCTAATTTCGGCCTTGCTGACGACGAACGCGCCCCTCGGATCCCGCGTCCGTCTCACCCACACTTCGCACGCCGCCGGATTCAGGACGGCGGCTCCCGGAAGGAACTCCCGAAAGTGAAGCTTCAGCGCATGAACCGGCGGGCCCTCACCCTCGGTGCTCTCGCCGTCTCCGGCGCCCTGGCCCTCACGGCGTGCGGCTCCGACGACACCACCGGTGCCGGGGACCCGACGGGGGGCGCCAAGGCCACGGGTTCCATCAAGTGCGACGACGCCCAGGGTCAGCTGCTCGCCGACGGCTCGTCCGCGCAGAAGAACGCCATCGACGCGTGGGTGAAGCAGTTCACCTCGCAGTGCAACGGTGTTCAGATCAACTACAAGGGTGGCGGCTCCGGCGCGGGCATCACCGCGTTCACCCAGGGCCAGGTCGCCTTCGCCGGTTCCGACTCCGCGCTGGACTCCGAGGAGATCGCCGCCTCCAAGAAGGTCTGCTCCGGCGGCCAGGGCATCGACCTGCCGATGGTCGGCGGTCCGATCGCGGTCGGCTTCAACGTCTCGGGTGTGGACAGCCTCGTCCTCGACGCGCCGACCCTCGCCAAGATCTTCGACAGCAAGATCACCAACTGGAACGACCCGGCGATCGCCAAGCTCAACCCGGGCGTGAAGCTGCCGGACCTCAAGATCCAGGCGTTCCACCGCTCCGACGACTCCGGTACGACGGACAACTTCACCAAGTACCTGCTCGCCACCACGCCGGGCAACTGGAAGTACGAGGGCGGCAAGACCTGGCAGGCCAAGGGCGGCCAGGCCGCCGCGGGCTCCTCCGGTCTCGCGCAGCAGGTGAAGCAGACCAACGGCGCCATCGGCTACTTCGAGCTGTCGTACGCCAAGGACGGCATCAAGACCGTCGACATCGACACCGGCGCCGGCACCCCGGTCAAGGCCACCGTCGAGAACGCCACCCAGGCCATCGCCGACGCCAAGGTCGTCGGCACCGGCAAGGACCTCGCCCTGGAGCTGAACTACGCCACCAAGGCCGAGGGCGCCTACCCGATCACCCTCGTCACCTACGAGATCGTCTGCGACAAGGGCAACAAGCAGGACACCCTGCCCGCCACCAAGGCCTTCCTGCGCTACATCGCCAGCGAGGACGGCCAGAACGTCCTGGCGCAGAACGACTACGCGCCGATGCCCGCGGACATCATCGCCAAGGTCCGCACGACCATCGAAGAGCTGAGCTGACCCGAGTGCGGTCCGGTCCCGACCGGGACCGGACCGCACCGTCCGGTGCACCGCCGCCCGGAGCCGCGCCCCGCGCACGGCTCCACCGAGCCGCCCGACCGACGCGGCTCCGCAGACCGGAGAACCCGATGGACATAACCACAGCACCCACCGACGCACCCCCTCCTCTCTCCCAGCCCAGCCCCACCGAGCAGAAGCGCGCGGCCCGCGGCGCCACCCGGCCCGGCGACCGCATCTTCCTCGGCCTGTCCCGCGGCTCGGGCATCCTGCTGCTGGTGATCATGGCCGCCATCGCGGTCTTCCTCACCTGGCGGGCCGCCCTCGCGATCAGCGAGGACGAGGGCAACTTCCTGACCACTTTCGAGTGGAACACCCAGGCCCAGCCGCCGGTCTTCGGCATCGCCGTCCTGGCCTTCGGCACCGTGGTGTCCTCGATCATCGCCATGGTCATCGCGGTCCCGATCGCGGTCGCCATCGCGCTCTTCCTCACCCACTACGCCCCGCGCAAGCTGAGCGGCCCGATCGCCTATGTGATCGACCTGCTCGCCGCCGTGCCGTCCATCGTGTACGGCCTGTGGGGCGCCCTGATCCTCGTACCGAACCTGAACGGCCTCTACGCGTGGCTGGATCAGTACCTCGGCTGGACCGGCATCCTCGAGTGGAACGGCGGAGCCCCCCGTTCCATGTTCACCGTCGGCGTCCTGCTCGCGATCATGATCCTGCCGATCATCACCAACGTGAGCCGCGAGGTCTTCCGCCAGGTCCCGCAGATGCACGAGGAGGCGGCCCTCGCCCTCGGCGCCACCCGCTGGGAGGTGATCCGCATGGCGGTCATCCCCTTCGGCCGCTCCGGCGTGATCTCCGCCTCGATGCTCGGCCTCGGCCGCGCCCTCGGCGAGACCATGGCCGTCGCCACCGTGCTGTCCCCGTCCTTCGAGATCCAGGCCAGCCTGCTCGACCCGGGCGGCGGCACCTTCGCCCAGAACATCGCCAGCAAGTTCGGTGAGGCCTCCGAGTTCGGCCGGGACGCGCTGATCGCCTCCGGTCTCGTCCTCTTCGTCATCACCCTGCTGGTCAACGGCGCGGCCCGCGCGATCATCGCCCGCCGCAAGGAGTACTCGGGGGCCAACGCATGAGCCACGCCGTCGTCACCGACAAGCGCCCCAGCAGCCTGCGCGGCGCCCAGCTGCCCAAGTGGTCCCCGTGGGCGATCGCGGCCGGCTCGCTCGCCGTCGCGGTCGGCATCGGTCTCGCCGCCGGGCTGCACAGCCGCATCCAGTGGGGCCTGATCGCCGCCCTCCTCTTCATCGCCGGCACCTTCGGGATCGCCGCGCGCGTCGAGGGCAAGCGGCAGGCCAAGGACCGGGTCGCGACCTCCCTGGTGTGGGTCGCCTTCCTGATCGCCGTCGTCCCGCTGGTCTCCCTGATCTGGGTGACCGTGCAGCGCGGTATGAAGGTCCTCGACGGGTACTTCCTCACCCACTCCATGGGCCTGGTCGCCGACTCCGAGCCGGGCGGCGGCATCTACCACGCCATCCTCGGCTCCCTGGAGCAGGTCGGTCTCGCCACCGTCATCGCGGCGCCGATCGGTGTGCTCACCGCGATCTACCTGGTGGAGTACGGGCGGGGCAACCTCGCCCGCGCGGTCACCTTCTTCGTCGACGTCATGACGGGCATCCCGTCGATCGTCGCCGGTCTGTTCATCCTCAGCCTGATGCTGATCTTCGACATGCAGCCCTTCGGGTTCGCCGGCTCGCTCGCGCTGGCGATCCTGATGATGCCGGTCGTCGTCCGTTCCACGGAGGAGATGCTCAAGCTCGTCCCGAACGAGCTGCGGGAGGCGTCACTGGCCCTCGGTGTGCCGAAGTGGCGCACGATCCTGAAGGTGGTCCTGCCCACCTCCATCGGCGGCATCACCACCGGCATCATGCTGGCGGTCGCCCGTATCGCCGGTGAGACCGCGCCGGTGCTGCTGCTGGTGTGGGGCAACCCCTTCATCAACGCCAACCCGTTCGAGGGCGCGCAGGCCTCGCTGCCGCTGTACATCTACCAGCAGTACGCCAACAGCGCCGGGTCCGGTGCGGCGTACGACCGTGCGTGGGCGGCGTCCCTGACGCTGATCGCCTTCGTGATGATCCTCAACCTGCTGGCGCGTGGCATCGCGCGCTGGAAGGCCCCGAAGACCGGTCGCTGACGCGGCCACCAGCGACCGATCAAGCATTCTGGAAGTGAAGCAATCATGGCCAAGCGAATCGACGTAAGCGGACTGACCGCCTACTACGGCTCCCACAAGGCGATCGAGGACATCTCGATGACCGTCGAGCCCCGCTCGGTGACGGCGTTCATCGGCCCCTCCGGCTGCGGCAAGTCGACGTTCCTGCGCACGCTGAACCGTATGCACGAGGTCACGCCCGGCGGGCGGGTCGAGGGCAAGGTGCTGCTCGACGACGAGGACCTGTACGGCCACGGGGTCGACCCCGTCTCCGTGCGGCGCGAGGTCGGCATGGTGTTCCAGCGGCCGAACCCGTTCCCGACCATGTCGATCTTCGACAACGTGGCCGCCGGGCTGCGGCTCAACGGGAACTACAAGAAGAACGAGCTGAGCGACATCGTCGAGAAGTCGCTGCGCGGCGCGAACCTCTGGAACGAGGTCAAGGACCGCCTGAACAAGCCGGGCTCCGGGCTCTCCGGTGGTCAGCAGCAACGCCTCTGCATCGCCCGCGCCATCGCGGTCGAGCCGAACGTGCTGCTGATGGACGAGCCGTGCTCGGCCCTCGACCCGATCTCCACCCTCGCGATCGAGGACCTGATCGGGGAGCTGAAGGAGCGCTTCACGATCGTCATCGTGACGCACAACATGCAGCAGGCGGCGCGCGTCTCCGACCGTACGGCGTTCTTCAACCTCGCGGCGGTGGGGCAGCCGGGCAAGCTCGTCGAGATCGACGACACGGAGCGGATCTTCTCCAACCCGTCGGTGCAGGCGACGGAGGACTACATCTCCGGTCGCTTCGGCTGATCGCCATCGACTCCTCGCGGTGCTGCATGGCGGTGCCACCGTGAGGTCACAAAGGGCCCGCCCCTGGCTCCCGGGGGCGGGCCCGTGTGCGTGGTCCTGCCGTGCCTACAGGAACGCCAGGTGCACCAAGCCGTACGAGGCCGCCGCCACCGTCGCCGCCGCCGGCATGGTGATGAACCAGCCGAGGACGATGTTCTTGGCGACGCCCCAGCGGACCGCGTTCACGCGCTTGGTCGCGCCGACGCCCATGATGGCGGAGGTGATGACGTGGGTGGTGGAGATCGGCGCGTGGAAGATGAAGGCCGAGCCGAACATGATCGTCGCGCCGGTGGTCTCCGCGGCGAAGCCCTGCGGCGGGTCCAGCTCGATGATCTTGCGGCCGAGGGTGCGCATGATGCGCCAGCCGCCCGCGTAGGTGCCCGCCGACAGCATCACGGCACAGGCGATCTTGACCCAGATCGGGATCGGGTCGCCGTAGTCCTCGACGTCGGCGATGACCAGGGCCATCACCACGATGCCCATGGTCTTCTGGGCGTCCTGGAGGCCGTGGCCGAGGGCCATGCCCGCGGCCGAGACGGTCTGGGCGATGCGGAAGCCGCGCTTGGCCTTGTGCGGGTTGGCGCGGCGGAACATCCACATGATGGCGGTCATCACCAGGTAGCCGGCGAGCAGGCCGACCACCGGGGAGATGAACATCGGGATGACGATCTTCTCCAGGACGCCGTCCCAGTAGACGGTGGTCCCACCGGCCAGCGCCGCGCCCACCATGCCGCCGAAGAGCGCGTGGGAGGAGGACGAGGGCAGGCCGAAGTACCAGGTGACGAGGTTCCAGACGATCGCGCCGACGAGCGCGGCGAAGAGGATCCCCATGCCGGTGGAGCCCTCGGGTGTCTCGATCAGGCCCTCGCTGACCGTCTTGGCGACGCCGGAGCCGAGGAACGCGCCCGCGAGGTTCATCACGGCCGCCATCGCGAGCGCCGCCCGCGGGGTGAGCGCGCGCGTCGACACCGAGGTGGCGATCGCGTTGGCCGAATCGTGGAAGCCGTTGGTGTACGTGAAGAAGAGCGCGACCCCGATGGTCACGACCAGAGCGAAGGTGTCCATCGACGCCTCAGGACTCCTTGACGGCGATGGTCTCCACCGTGTTCGCCACGTGCTCGAATGCGTCGGCGGCCTCTTCCAGGACGTCGACGATCTGCTTGAGCTTCAGCACCTCGATGGCGTCGTACTTGCCGTTGAAGAGGTGGGCGAGCAGCTTGCGGTGGATCTGGTCGGCCTGGTTCTCCAGACGGTTGACCTCGATCCAGTACTCGGTCAGGTTGTCCATGGTGCGCAGGTTGGGCATGGCCTCGGCGGTCAGCTCGGCCGCCCGCGCGAGCACCTCGATCTGCTGCTCCACGCCCTTGGGCAGCTCGTCGACGTTGTAGAGGACGACCAGGTCGACGGCCTCCTCCATGAAGTCCATGATGTCGTCGAGGGACGAGGCGAGGGAGTAGATGTCCTCGCGGTCGAAGGGCGTGATGAAGGAGGAGTTCAGCTGGTGGAAGATCGCGTGCGTGGCGTCGTCACCTGCGTGTTCCGCTGCCCGCATACGCTCCGCGATCTCGGCCCGGGCGGAGGTGTCCGCCCCGAGCAGTTCCATCAGGAGCTTCGAGCCCGTGACGATGTTGTCCGCGGAGGCGGCGAACATGTCGTAGAAGCTCGTCTCCCTGGGGGTCAGACGAAAGCGCACGTGGGGTCCTCGGGATGCATCGGTTTCGGTCAGGCTGATGCTAGGCGCATCATCCGGCCACGGCTATCGGGCCGTCCCCCAGTGTCGCCCATCAGGCAGAGTTATCGGCACGGGGGCGGTGCACGGGGGGCGGTCCGGCCTGCCGGTAAGGGGCGCATACCCGGCAAAGTCCAGTACGATATACCCAGCAGGGGTATGTGGATGGAGGATGCTATGACGACCACCGAGGCCGGCGCGGGTGTGCCCGCCGAGGCCCTCGCGGAAGCTCCCGCGGAGGCCGTGGTGACCGATCACGACCGGGGGATCCACGGGTACCACCACCAGAAGGACGAGCACCTCAAGCGGCTGCGCCGGATCGAGGGCCAGATCCGCGGCCTGCAGCGGATGGTCGACGAGGACGTCTACTGCATCGACATACTCACGCAGGTCTCCGCCTCCACCAAGGCCCTCCAGTCCTTCGCGCTCCAGCTGCTGGAGGAGCACCTGCGGCACTGCGTCGCGGACGCCGCGCTCAAGGGCGGGGACGAGATCAACGCCAAGGTGGAAGAGGCCACCAAGGCGATCGGCCGGATGCTGCGCACCTGAGGCTCAGGCCGCCGGCGGCTCCGCGCGCTCCTCGGCCACCCGCAGGACCTGGTCGATGCTCTCCATGCTGAGCCGGTCCTCGGCGGCCGAGGCCGCGATGATCAGCTCTCCGCACAGCTCGATCTCGGCGAGGGCCACGTGGTCCTGAACTGCCGTACCGCCGGCCGGAGCCACGCGCATCACCTCTTCTCTGCCGTCACCGACTTCCTAGAGTAGGGAGCGCCCCTCACCCCGCGCATGGCACGGACGGGCTAGTTCCAGCCGGTCACTCCCGCCGGGCGCGGGCCCTCACTCCTCCGCGATGCGGCCCGCGTAGATGTCCTCGGCGGGTGGCAGACGGACGTCGGCGGGGGTGCCGAAGGCGTACAGCAACGTCGTGGAGGCCACCGCCACCGTCGCCTTCTCGCTGCCGTTGACGAAGCTGAAGCGGTGCCTGACCTTGCGGATCCGGCCCTCGTCGTCCAGGAACACGTCGAACGGGACCTCGGCCGTGGCGAACCCCTTCGCCGCCGCCGCGAGGGCCGCTTTTCCGCCGGGGGACGCCTTGCGCGCGGCCTCGGCGAGATCCGCGGTGCCGCGGTAGTGGTGGACCGGCGTGCCCGCGAGCTCGGTACGGCCGACATAGGTCGCCGTGCGGGCCCCGCGCAGCACCTCGGCCGCGGCGAACGGGTCGGTGGCGCCGCCGGTGACCAGATTGCCGTCGGAGAGGGTGGCGGTGTCGACGCGGACCCATTTGTCGGCGGGGACGCCGGCGCCGCGGTTCTTCATGTACAGCGCGCCCGGTGCGAGGACTTCGGTGATCGGGCGGTGCCCGGTCCGGCCCGCCGGGTCGTGCGGGAGCCGCACCTTCAGACGGCCGAGGCCACGCGTGTAGTCGTAGACGCCCTCGCCGCGGATGGTGACGCGGGTGCCGCCGGTGGCCATCTCCATCGACGTCCGCGCCTTCGAGGTGCGGGCGGCCACCAGGGCCTCGGCCGCCCGGTGCAGGACGGGGACCGCCTCGGCGGCGGGACGGGTGTCGTCGGCCGCCGCGCCGCTGCTCTGGCATCCCGTGGCGCCGAGACACAAACAGGCCATCAGCCCTGCCGCGACGACCGTCCCGCCCGCTCTGTCGTGCTGCCGTTCCGCCATCGCCTGCCTACCCCCAGTCAGCCGTCCGTCAGTCCGTCGCGGGCCTCTGTCGTCCGGTTAACGACGGGTAGGTTGGGCCGTCACGCGGCCGGGGCGGGGTGCCGTGCGGACCTGCGGAGCCGCACCGGGCGTTCACCTTGGCCGGGTACCGTGACGGCGTGACCGAGCAGGACCGGTTCGCCCCTGGCCGAAACGATGCGGAACACCGGGTCACCACGGTGGAGCAGGGGCCGTTTTGTGTGGCGCGGTGCAGCTGCGGCTGGCGCGGGCCCGCCCGCCGGGCGCGCAGCCAGGCGCGGACGGACGGGGCGGGACATGCCTCCGAGGGGTGAACCGGCGAACGCCCCGACGCCCCTCAGGACCGGCGCAGGGCGGCCAGCAGTTCGTCGACGAGTTCCCGGTCCCGGGGCTGGGTGAGGCGGGCGCGGGCCTCGGCGGGCGCCAGCCACACGATCCGGTCGACCTCGTCGCTCGGCGTGAAGGTTCCGGCGCCGGCCTCGGCAGCCCAGTAACGGACCTCCTTGGGACGGCCGTCCGCCAGGTAGTGCACGGTCGGCAGTTCCGCGCCCGGCGTCGCCGTGCGGCCGGTCTCCTCCTCGACCTCGCGCAGCGCACCGGCCAGCGGGTCCTCGCCGCGCTTGAGCTTGCCCTTGGGGTGCGACCAGTCGTCGTACTTCGGGCGGTGGACGAGACAGATCTCCAGCGTGCCGCCGGCCGGCGAGCGGCGCCACAGCACGCAGCCGGCGGCCAGGACGGGAGTGACCTCCGGGCCGCCGGTCACGGGGTGCCCACCGTCTGCTTCTGCCAGCACTGCTGGAACGCGAACCGGGCCGCCTCCACCTCGTGACGCTGGTCGGCGTGGAGCACGCCGAGGGCGTAGGCGGTGGCCGGGGCGATCCGCGGGGTGCGGGCGGCCGACGCCGCCGCCGCTGCCGCCTCCGAGGCGTCGCGGTGCCGGTTCAGGGCCTGACCGGCGGTCAGCAGGCGTACGTCCACCGGGGTGTTCTCGCCGTGCAGGACCTCACGGGCGTAGCGGTGCAGGCGCAGCAGGAGGCGGACCTGGTGCCAGGGGGCGTCCTGCGGGTGCGGGGCGGGGTCCGGGGAGAGGCCGTGGATCAGCGCCTCCGCGTTGTACGGGCTGCCCGCGGTGATCAGGGGGAGGGCGGCGACGGCGTCCGTCAGTCGCTCCTCCGCCGTGGCGGCGAAGGGGCGCAGGTCGGAGGCGGCCGCGGTGGTCGTCAGCGGGACCTCGCTGGCCAGTAAGGCGACCTTGTCGGCGACCGCGTGGAAGCGGGAGGAGCCGAGGGCCTGGAGGGCGGTGGAGTGGGCCCGGGTGCGGGCCAGGGTCAGCTGGCGGTCGAGGAGGGCGCCGGCCTTCGCCGCGCCCACGGTGAGGTTGCCGCGTTCCGGTGCCGGGGCGCGGGTCTCGCTCACGGCGCCGGCCGCCGCCGCGCCCGTCCGTGCCGCACCCGCGGTCCGGCCGCGCGCGGCCACCTCGACGTGGGCCGGGAACGCCGACGAGCCCGACAGGCGGTGCAGGGCGGCCAGGAGGCGGTCCAGGCGGGACGCGCAGGCGTGCTCCAGGGCCAGGGTGCCGGAGAGCCAGGCGAGTTCGGGGCGCATCGCCTCGGACCAGTCGGGGTCCAGCAGGGGGCGGAAGGTGTGGAGGCTGCCGCTGATGCGGCGGGCCGAGCGGCGCAGGGCCCGGGCCGCGTCGAGGGAGTCACCGGTTCCGGTCTCGCGGTGCTGGCGCAGCGCGCGCAGGAACTCGGTGGCCTGCGCGCGCAGATAGCCTGCCAACGCGTCCCCCGTCACCGGCTCGGCCAGCGGGTCCGTCGGTTCAAGGTGTTGCTGTGCCACGCCGGCGCCTCCGGGCGTCTATGAGCATCTCCTGGATGTTCCGCAGGGGACCGCCGTCCCCGTCCGTCGCGTGCCGGGTCCATTCGCCGTCGGGCCCCAGGTGCCAGGACGCGGTGGAGTCGGACATGCCGGTCTCCAGCAGCCGGTTGAGGGCGGCCCGGTGGGCGGGGTCGACGACCCGCACCAGGGCCTCTATCCGGCGGTCGAGGTTGCGGTGCATCATGTCCGCGCTGCCGATCCAGACCTCGGGCTCGCCGCCGTTGCCGAAGCCGAAGATCCGCGAGTGTTCGAGGAACCGGCCGAGGACCGAGCGGACCCGGATGTTCTCCGACAGGCCCGTCACGCCCGGCCGTACGGCGCAGATGCCGCGCACCCAGATGTCGACCGGCACGCCCGCCTGGGACGCCCGGTAGCAGGCGTCGATGACGGCCTCGTCCACCATGGAGTTGACCTTGATGCGGACGTGGGCGGGGCGTCCGGCGCGGTGGTGCTGGATCTCCTTGTCGATGCGGGAGATCAGGCCGTCCCGCAGGGACTTGGGGGCGACCAGCAGGCGCCGGTAGGTCTCGCGGCGGGAGTAGCCGGAGAGGCGGTTGAACAGGTCGGAGAGGTCCGCGCCGACCTGGGGGTCGGCGGTGAGCAGGCCCAGGTCCTCGTAGAGCCGCGCGGTCTTGGGGTGGTAGTTGCCGGTGCCGACGTGGCTGTAGCGCCGGAGCGTATCGCCCTCCTGGCGGACGACGAGCGACAGCTTGCAGTGGGTCTTGAGGCCGACGAGGCCGTAGACCACGTGGCAGCCGGCCTCCTCCAGCTTGCGCGCCCACTTGATGTTGGCGTGCTCGTCGAAGCGGGCCTTGATCTCGACCAGGACGAGGACCTGCTTGCCGGACTCGGCGGCGTCGATGAGCGCGTCGACTATGGGGGAGTCGCCGGAGGTGCGGTACAGGGTCTGCTTGATGGCGAGGACGTCCGGGTCCTGCGCGGCCTGCTCCAGGAAGGCCTGCACGGACGTGGAGAACGAGTCGTACGGGTGGTGCAGGAGGACGTCGCGCTGGCGCAGGGCGGCGAAGATGTCGGGCGCGGAGGCGGACTCCACCTCGGCGAGGTCGCGGTGGGTGCCGGCGATGAACTTCGGGTACTTCAGCTCGGGCCGGTCCAGGCCGTGGATGCGGAAGAGGCCGGTGAGGTCCAGGGGGCCGGGCAGCGGGTAGACCTCCGCCTCGGAGATCTTCAGCTCTCGGACCAGGAGGTCCAGCACCTCGCGGTCGATGGACTCCTCGACCTCCAGGCGCACGGGCGGGCCGAAGCGGCGCCGCATCAGCTCCTTCTCCAGGGCCTGGAGCAGGTTCTCCGTGTCGTCCTCCTCGACCTCCAGGTCCTCGTTGCGGGTGAGCCGGAAGGCGTGGTGCTCCAGGACCTCCATGCCCGGGAACAGCTCTTCGAGGTGCGCGGCGATGACGTCCTCGATGGGGACGTACCGGCCGGGGCTGCTCTCCAGGAAGCGGGAGAGCAGCGGGGGCACCTTCACGCGGGCGAAGTGCTTGTGGCCGCTGACCGGGTTGCGGACGACGACGGCCAGGTTGAGGGACAGGCCGGAGATGTACGGGAAGGGGTGCGCGGGGTCCACGGCGAGCGGGGTGAGCACCGGGAAGATCTGGTGCTTGAAGAGGGTGAACAGGCGGGCCTGCTCCTTCTCGGTCAGCTCGCTCCAGCGGACCAGGTGGATGCCTTCCTCCGCGAGGGCGGGGGCGACGTCCTCGTGGTAGCAGGCGGCGTGCCGGGCCATCAGCTCGCGGGAGCGGGCCCAGATCATCTCCAGCACCTCGCGCGGCTGGAGCCCGGAGGCGGACCGGGTGGCGACCCCGGTGGCGATACGGCGCTTCAGGCCGGCCACCCGGACCATGAAGAACTCGTCCAGGTTGCTGGCGAAGATCGCCAGGAAGTTCGCCCGTTCGAGCAGGGGCGTCTCGGGGTCCTCGGCGAGCTCCAGGACGCGCTCGTTGAACGCGAGCCAGCTGCGCTCCCGGTCGAGGAACCGGCCCTGGGGCAGCTGTCCGCCGTCCCCGTGCGTCTCCTCGTAGGAGTCCAGGTCGGCGTCGATGTCGGGTTCCAGATCGGAGACCGCCGCCGCCACGGTGTGCGGGCGGTGCGCTGCGATGGAGCCCACGGAGGGCTGGGCGTGCTGGACCTGCGGGACCGGTGCCTGGGCGTTCTGCTGGCTCATAGAGCCATTCTTCCGCGCCAGAGGGGAGACAGGCGCGTCGGAGGGGGCGGGCGGGAGCGCGGCGCCGGCGGCTGCGGTCCCGTTGCCCGTACTCCCCTCGGGCGGGGGCGAAGGCTCTGGCACGGCGGGCTTCATTCGGCGAGGGTCGCAAGTGTGTCTGAATCGATGGTTACGGCGACATGACGTGTGGGCTAGCGGGCGGCGGCTCCCGGGCGTCCTGGGGGTGGGTCGCGTGCGTCGCCGCCCCGGAGAGGGACGTGCGCGGTCCGGGGCGGC
>NZ_MUND01000562.1 GCF_002154375.1 Streptomyces glaucescens
ACTTTGCGGACACGACCTAGCTCGTCGGTGTCGCCTCGTCGAACAGGGCGTCCTCCTCGCCCTCGTCCCCGCCGCTCTCCGACTCCTGCTGGAGCCGCTTCACCCGGGTGCCGACCACCACCGCCGTCGCGGCGGCGGCCACGCCGAGGGCGGCCGGGACCATCCAGCCGCGGTCCAGGACATGGCCGAGGGCGTGGTCGAGGGAGAGGCGGCCCGGGCCGGTCACGGCGAGACCGACCGCGGCGAGGCCGAGGGTGGCGGCGTACTCGTAGCCGCCCTCCTGGTTGAAGAAGCCGTTGGGGGTGTGCACGGCCGCCGCGCCCGCCATCGCCCCGGCCGCCGCGGCGCCCGCCGCCGGGGTGGCCAGGCCCAGCGCGAGCAGGGTGCCGCCGCCGGTCTCGGCGAGGCCCGCGGCGGTGGCGCTGGCCTTGCCGGGCCGGTAGCCGACGGACTCCATGAACTGGCCGGTGCCCTCGATGCCGTGGCCGCCGAACCAGCCGAACAGCTTCTGCGTGCCGTGCGCGGCGAGCACCCCGCCGGCCCCCAGCCGGAGGAGCAGCAGGCCCAGATCACGTCGGTCGTAGAACGTCACGTTGACTCCCGGAGCAGACGAGTGGACAAGCGTGTGGTGCGGCCCCGCCCCGGTTTCCCCGGTCCCACGGTCGCATCCCTCCGCCCCGCCGGTCCCTTCCGCGACGGCCGTTCGGGTGGCGGTGCCTCCAGGGCCGCTCCCGCAGGTCCCGGGTGGCGGGGGTCCGGGGCCGGGGTGACGCTGTCCGCATGACGATTCACACCGCGAAGCTGAGCGACCCGGCCGTCCGCGCCTTCGTCGACGCGGTCAACTCCCACGACCGCGAGGGGTTCATGGCGTTGCTGGCGCCCGGCGCGACGATGGCGGACGACGGCTCGGACCGGGACCTCGCGGAGTGGGTCGACCGGGAGATCTTCTCCACGCACGGGCATCTGGAGGTCGACAACGAGTCGGCCGGCGGCCGGGCCCTCATCGCCCGCTACCGCAACGACACCTGGGGCGAGATGCGCACCCGCTGGCGCTTCACCGTCGAGGACGACGGCCGGATCTCGCGCTTCGAGACCGGGCAGGCGTAGCCGCGCACCCCGGCCGTGTGACACGGCAGCCGTTCCCCGGCCCGGTGCGCACCCCCGCGATCCCTCGCGAGGCCCACCCCCAGCCCGATGCCGTGGAACGGCTGCCGCCTCCCCCTGGTGATGGCCCGCGGGAGCTCGGCACTCCAAGTGTGAAGCTCCTGTGGAGGAGAGTTGAGCACAGGGCCGCCGGCGGGGGCAATGGGACGGTGGGTCAGCGTCCGCCGGAGCGAACCGATCCCGCCACGGCTCAGCCGCGGCCCACGTACGGCATCGTCGTCGCCAGCACCGTCGCGAACTGCACATTCGCCTCCAGCGGCAGCTCCGCCATGTGCCGTACGGTGCGGGCCACATCGGCCACGTCCATGACCGG
The DNA here is from genome assembly GCF_002154375.1 of Streptomyces glaucescens. GTDB lineage: Bacteria > Actinomycetota > Actinomycetes > Streptomycetales > Streptomycetaceae > Streptomyces > Streptomyces glaucescens. Next base: position 1,478 of record NZ_MUND01000562.1, read on the forward strand.
TTCCGGCGCGATCTCGCCGTTCGCCTGGAGCGCCCCCGTCTCCATCCGGGCCGTCATGTCGGTCGCCGCGTTGCCGATGTCGATCTGGCCGACCGCGATGCGGTACGGCCGCCCGTCCAGGGACAGCGACTTGGTCAGGCCGGTCAGCGCGTGCTTGGTGGCCGTGTAGGCGACCGAGTGCGGGCGGGGGGTGTGCGCCGAGATCGAGCCGTTGTTGATGATCCGGCCGCCCTGCGGGTCCTGTTCCTTCATCTGCCGGTACGCCGCCTGCGCGCACAGGAACGCCCCGTTGAGGTTGGTGTCCACCACGTGCCGCCAGGCGTCGTAGGGCAGCTCCTCGACCGGCACCCCGCCCGGCCCGAACGTGCCCGCGTTGTTGAACAGCAGGTCCACCCGCCCGAACCGGCGGACCGCGGCCGAGAACAGCCCCGCCACGTCCTCGGGGCGTGACACGTCCGTCCGTACGGCGAGCGAGGCGCCCTCCGGCACCAGCGCGGCCGTCTGCGCGAGGGTCTCGGTGCGCCGGCCCGCGAGCACCACCGACCAGCCCGCGCGCAGCAGCTCCACGGCGACCGCGCGCCCGATGCCGGAGCCCGCGCCGGTCACCACGGCGATCCCCGGCCGGCCCTCCGCCCCGCTTCCCGTTCGCTTCTCGTTCATGGGCCCGCAGCGTACGGGAGGGTCCGCCATCCGGAACTCATCTGTCCGTCATGTGATTGTCCTGTACACGCCTATCGCGGGTCGTCCCCGGCCACTCCAATGCCTGAGGCATCCATTCGCCAGGGGAGGACCGGATGACTCACGCAGCCCGCCCGCCACAGCACGCCCCCGAACTCCGCGCCGCCGCCCGCCACCTGGGCCGGCGCGGCTTCCTCACCGCCACCGGAGCGGCCGCCGCCCTCGCCTTCGCCGTCGGCCTGCCGGCCGCCGGCACCGCGAGCGCCGCCGAACTCGACGCCGCCCGCATCACCGACGACCCCTTCACCCTCGGCGTCGCCTCCGGCGACCCGCTGCCCGGCTCGGTCCTGCTCTGGACCCGTCTCGCCCCCGCCCCCTACGAGCCCGACGGCGGCCTCCCCGCCGAGCGCGTCACCGTGCACTGGGAGCTCGCCCACGACGAGCGCTTCCGCCGGATCGTCAGACGCGGCGCCGCCCCCGCGCACCCCGAGTTCCACCACACCGTGCACGTCGAGGTCGCCCACCTCGCCCCCGGCCGCCCCTACTTCTACCGCTTCCGAGTCGGCCGGTGGATCAGCGAGACCGGCCGCACCCGCACCGCGCCCGCCCCCGGCGAGCGGGCCGCCGCGCTCCGCCTGGCCGCCGTCTCCTGCCAGGCCTACCACGACGGCTACTTCACCGCCTACGGCCATCTCGCCCAGGACGACGTCGACGCCGTCTTCCACCTCGGCGACTACCTGTACGAGTACGCCGTCAACTCCGCCGGCGGCCAGCGCCGTTACACCGACCGCGTGCTCCCCGCCCACTTCAACCGCGAGACGCTCACCCTGGAGGACTACCGGCTGCGGTACGCCCTCTACAAGTCCGACCCCGACCTGCGCGCCGCGCACGCCGCGCACCCCTTCGTCGTCACCTGGGACGACCACGAGACCGAGAACAACTACGCCGGCGACACCCCCGAGAACACCGTCCCGCCGGAGGAGTTCCTGCTGCGCCGCGCCTCCGCCTACCGCGCCTACTGGGAGAACCAGCCGCTGCGCCGCCCGCAGCGCCCCGACGGCCCCGACATGCGGCTCTACCGCCGCCTGCACTGGGGCGACCTCGCCCAGTTCGACATCCTCGACACCCGCCAGTACCGCACCAATCAGGCCTACGGCGACGGCGCGCAGATCCCCGGTCCGGAGGTCGACGACCCGGCGCGCACCATGACCGGCGAGACCCAGGAGCGGTGGCTGCTCGACGGCTGGCAGCGGTCCCGGGCGCTGTGGAACGTCGTCCCGCAGCAGGTCGTCTTCGCGCAGCGCAAGTTCGACCTGACCGAGCCGTCCCGGGTGTCGATGGACGCCTGGGACGGCTACCGCGCCTCGCGCCGCCGGGTGCTGGACGGCGCGCGGGCGGCCGGGGTCGAGAACCTGATGGTGCTCACCGGCGACGTGCACGTCGGCTACGGCTTCGACATCAAGGAGGACTTCGACGACCCGGACTCCCGCACCGTCGGCACCGAGATCGTCGCCACCTCGATCGCCAGCGGCCGCGACGGCGCCGACCGGCCCGCCAACTGGGACACCTACATGCGGGCCAACCCGCACCTGCGGTTCTACAACGGGCGGCGCGGCTACGTCACGGTCACCCTCGGCCGGGAGCGGGCGCGGGCCGACTTCAGGACCGTGCCGTACGTGACGACGCCGGGGGCGCCGGTCACGACGGCCGCGTCCTTCGTGACGGAAGCGGGCGAGCCGGGGCTCACGCCGGCGTGAGCTGGGCGGCGGGGTTCTCGTCGGGGTCGCCGTCGGGGGCCTCGCCCGGATAGCGGACGCCGACCCGGTCCCGGATCGCGTCGAGCGTCCGCATCACGGCGAGCGTGCCGTCGAGCGGGACCAGCGGGGACTCGGTCTCGCCGGCGCGCAGCGCCCGCATCACCTCGCGGGCCTCGTGCTTGAGGCTGTTGTGCGGGGCGTCGGCCGGGTCGTGGACGAACTCCTCCGGCTCGCGCCCCGCGCGGTGCAGCACGAACCGCTCCGGGTGGAAGAAGCCCTGCGGGATGTCGATCCGGCCGAGGGAACCGGTGACGGACGCCGCCGTCGGCGTACCGCCCACGATGGAGCAGTGCACCGAAGCCAGAGCGCCGCTCTCGTACGAGAGCACCGCCCCCGTCTGGAGATCGACGCCCTCCTCCGAGAGCACCGCACTCGCCGCGATCCCCGCCGGCTCACCCAGCAGCAACTGCGCGAACGACACCGGATACACCCCGAGGTCCAGCAGCGCGCCCCCGCCCTGCAACGGATCGCGCAGCCGGTGCGACGGCGGGAACGGACCCGCGATCCCGAAGTCCGCCTGCACGCTGCGCACCTCGCCGACCGCCCCGTCCTCCACCAGCGCCTTCAGCCGCCGCATCACCGGCGAGCAGTACATCCACATGGCCTCCATCAGGAAGCGCCCGTGCTCCCGCGCCAGCGCCACCAGCTCCCCGGCCTCCCGCGCGTTCAGCGTGAACGGCTTCTCCAGCAGCACGTTCCGCCCCGCCGAAAGACACAGCCCCGCCGCCACCCGGTGCGCCGCGTGCGGAGTCGCCACGTACACCACGTCGACGTCCTCGTCCGCCGCCAGCTCAGCCCAGTCGCCGTACGCCCGGTCGATCCCGAACCGCTCCGCGAACGCCTTCGCCGACGCCTCGGTCCGCGAGGCCACCGCCACCACCTCCGCGTCCGGCAGATCCACCAGATCCGCCGTGAACGCGGCCGCTATCCCGCCCGTCGCCAGGATTCCCCACCGCACGCCGTCCACCGTCATTCCCCGCCCACGCTCCACTCAGTGACACCAGGCACTCCGTACGAGCTGAGAGCATAGGGACCGGACTGCGAAAAAGGGGAGGGGCCAATGCCCGAAGGCGGGGCATCCATACCGGAACTGTCGCAGGCGGCCGCACCGAAGGCGCGGCCGCCCCTCGATGCGCGGCGCCGCGCCGGGCTCCTGGTCACCCTGGTCCTCGGCGGACTGACCGCAACGCCCCCGCTGGCGATGGACATGTACCTCCCCGCGCTGCCGGAGGTCACCCGCAACCTGACCGCCCCCGCCACGACCGTGCAGCTCACCCTCACCGCCTGCCTGGCCGGCATGGCGCTCGGGCAGCTGGTGGTCGGCCCGATGAGCGACCGCTGGGGCCGCCGCCGCCCCCTCCTCACCGGCCTCGCCGTGTACATCGTCGCCACCGCCCTGTGCGCGCTGGCGCCCACCGTCGAGACCCTGGTCGCCTTCCGCCTGGCGCAGGGCCTCGCGGGCGCCGCCGGCATCGTCATCGCCCGGGCGATCGTGCGCGACCTCTACGACGGCGTGGAGATGGCCCGCTTCTTCTCCACCCTCATGCTGATCTCCGGCGTCGCCCCGATCGTCGCCCCGCTGATCGGCGGGCAGATCCTGCGCGTCACCGACTGGCGGGGCGTGTTCGTCGTGCTCACCGTCGTCGGTGTGCTGCTCGCCGGCGTGGTGTGGGCCAGGCTGCCCGAGACGCTGCCGGCCGCCGACCGGCACGAGGGCGGGGTCGGCGAGGCGCTGCGCTCGATGCGCGGCCTGCTGAGCGACCTGCCGTTCACCGGCTACCTGCTCGCGGGCGGCTTCGCCTTCGCCGCCCTGTTCGCGTACATCTCCGCCTCCCCGTTCGTCATCCAGGAGATCCACGGCGCCTCCCCGCAGACCTTCAGCCTGCTGTTCGGCCTCAACTCGGTCGGCCTGGTCGTCGCCGGGCAGATCAACGGCAAGGTGCTGATCGGGCGGGTCCGGCTGGACCGGGTCCTCGCCGTCGGCCTCACGATCGTCGTCCTCGCCGCGACCGCGCTGCTGCTGATGTCGCTCGGCGTCTTCGGCGAGGTGGGCCTCGTCCCAGTGTCCGCCGCGCTGTTCGTGCTGATGTCCGCGATGGGCATCACCCTGCCCAACACCCAGTCCCTGGCCCTGCTGCGCACCCGGCACTCGGCCGGCTCCGCGTCCGCCCTGCTCGGCACGTCCTCCTTCCTCATCGGCGCGATCGCCTCCCCGCTCGTCGGCATCGCCGGGGAGGACACCGCCGTACCCATGGCGGTCGTCCAGCTGTCGGCCGCGCTGGTGGCAGCGGTCAGCTTCCTGGCCCTGTGCCGTCCCTGGCGGAGCGAGGGGGAGCAGAGCTGAGCACGCCGAGACTGCGCAGCGGAACACCGGAGCGGGCCGGGCTCGACCCGGTCGAGACGGGCCATCTCGTCCGCGAGGTCCACGCCCTCACCGCCGGGGACCGCCCGTGGGCGGCCGGCGCGGTGGTGGTCGCCGGGCGCGGACCGGTGGTCGCGGTGGCGGAGGCGGCGGGCTGGGCCGTGCGGTACACGGCGTACGACCCGCAGCGCGACGCCGGGGTGGAGCTGCCCGAGACCGCCCGGGTGCCGATGACCGTCGACACCCCCTTCGACCTGGCCTCGCTGACCAAGCTGTTCACCTCGGTGGCCGCGGTGCAGCAGATCGAGCGGGGCACGCTCGGCATCGACGCCCGGGTCGGCGCGTACCTGCCGGAGTTCCGCGCGGCGGCCCGGCACGACGTCACCGTACGGCAGCTGCTCACCCACACCTCCGGGCTGCGCCCCGACCTGCCGCTGTACGACTGCGCCGACGACACGGAACGGCTGGCCCTGCTGCGCGCCGAGCCGCCGACCGGGGAGCCGGGCGTGTACCGCTACTCGGACCTGAACATGCTGCTGCTCCAGCACGTCCTGGAGCGGATCACGGGACGGTCCCTGGACGCCCTGGTCCGGGACGGCATCACCCGCCCGCTGGGCATGACCGCCACCCGCTTCGGGCCCTGCCCCGGCGCGGCGGCCACCGAGGACCAGCGGCGGCCGTGGGCCAAGGCGGACCGGGGCATGCTGCGGGGCGTCGTGCACGACGAGAACGCCTGGGCGCTGGGCGGGGTCGCCGGGCACGCCGGGCTGTTCTCCACCGGGCGGGACCTGGCCGTGTTCTGCCGGGCGCTGCTTGCGGGCGGCGCGTACGGGCCCGCGCGCATCCTGGGCCCCGACTTCGTGGAGCTGCTGCTGACCCCGCCCGGCCTGGGGTTCGCCCTGGACCAGCCCTGGTTCATGGGCGCCCTCGCGGGGCGGGGCGCGGCCGGGCACACCGGCTTCACCGGGACGTCCCTGGTGCTGGACCCGGCGACGGACACCTTCCTGGTGCTGCTGGCGAACACCGTCCACCCCAGGCGCAGACCCCCGGACAGCGCACCGCGCGCGGCGGCGGGATCGCGGATGGCACGGGCCGTGTGGGGGACCTGACCCGGCACTGCCCGCCCGGCGGGGGCCCGGGTCCGGGCCGCGGCGAGGGCGGTTGCGGGGCTGTCGGCGGGGGCCGCAGGAAAGGGCTGCGGCCAGGAACTGCCGCCAGCAACGGTCGCCGGGAGCTGTCACCAGGGACTGAGCTTCGCCGCCCGGCCGTAGCCGGGGGCTGTCGCCGAGGCCGTCGCAGAGGGTGATACCGCGCGGTGCCGCGCCCGCATCGACGCCCTCGGCCGCCGGAGCGGGCCGGAGCGGGAGCTCGCCCGCCAACCGCGTCATGGCCTGTCGCCGGGGCCGTGGTCCCGGGCGGTCGTCGGAGGCCGTCGTCCGGGGCCGTCCCGGATGCCGGGCGGGGCGGCGGGGGAGTGTCGTCGACCTGAGAGAATCGCAGGGTGAACGCCCCCGCCTCCACCTCCCTGACCGCCCCGGCCGAGACCCTGCGGGCCGCGCTCGCCGGGCTGCTCGACGGGCTGCCGCCCAAGCGGGCCGCGCAGGCCGTGGACCGGCTGATCGCCAGCTACCGGGGGGCGACCCCGACCGACGCGCCCATCCTGCGGGACCGGGCCGATGTGGCGGCGTACGCGGCGTACCGGATGCCGGCCACCTTCGAGGCGGTGCGCTCGGCGCTCGGGGCGTTCGCCGACGCGGCGCCCGGCTGGGTGCCCGGCAGCCACACCGATGTCGGCGGCGGGACCGGCGCCGCCACCTGGGCGGTCAGCGCGACCTGGCCGGGGGTGCGGCCGGTGACCGTGCTGGACTGGGCAGAGCCCGCGCTCGCCCTGGGCCGGGAGCTGGCCGCCGCGAACCCGGCACTGCGGGACGCCCGTTGGCAGCGCTCTCGGATCGGAGCGGCGCTCACCCTCGAGAGCACTGATCTCGTCACCGTGTCCTACGTCCTCAACGAGCTGTCCGAACCGGACCGCGCCGCCCTCGTCGACGCCGCCGCCGAGGCCGCGCAGGCCGTCGTGATCGTCGAGGCCGGCACCCCCGACGGCTACGCCCGGCTGCTCGCCGCCCGCAACCGCCTGATCGCCGCCGGGTTCCGCATCGCCGCGCCCTGCCCGCACAGCGCCGCCTGCCCGATCGCGCCCGGCTCCGACTGGTGCCACTTCTCGGCCCGGGTCAGCCGCTCCTCCCTGCACCGCCAGGTCAAGGGCGGCTCCCTCGCCTACGAGGACGAGAAGTTCAGCTACGTCGCCGCGGCCCGCTTCCCCGTCGCCCCGGCGGCCTCCCGGGTGGTCCGCAAGCCGCAGATCCGCAAGGGCCAGGTCCTGCTCGACCTGTGCGAGACCGACGAGCGGCTGAGCCGGACGACGGTCACCAAACGCCACGGCGACGACTACCGCGCCGCCCGCGACGCCGCCTGGGGCGACGCCTGGCCGCCGGTGCGGGACACCGACGGCCAGGCCTGACTCACTCGCGTTCCTCGTCCGCGTCGCGCCGGCGCACTCCCGTTCTTCCTCCGCGTCGCGCCGGCTCACTCCCGTTTCTCGTCCGCGTCGCGGCCGTTCCGCTCCTGCAGCCGGCGCAGCAGCTCCCGCTTCTGCGCCTGTGCGTCGTGAGCCCCGGCCCGGCCGTCCCGGCCGCCGCCCCGCAGGGCCTTGCGGCTCAGCTTCTGCCGCGTGCCGCCGACGCCCAGCATGTTTCCGGCTCCGCCTCGGGTCATGGTCTCCGCCTCTCTCCACAAGTGACGAGACGTATCGTCTCGCCATGACTCTCCCAGCGTGAGGCGAGACGGACCGTCTTGTCAACCTGGTAGATTCGGGCCCATGTCGCCGACCACCCGCAAACCCGCCCCCGACGCCACCCGCCGCAGCGAGAAGTCCCGCCGCGCCATCTACGACGCCGCCCTGGCACTCGTCGGCGAGGTCGGCTACCCCAAGACCACCATCGAGGGCATCGCCGCCCGCGCCGGAGTCGGCAAGCAGACGATCTACCGCTGGTGGTCGTCGAAGGCCGACGTCCTGATGGAGGCCTTCCTGGACCTCGCCGAGCAGGCCAACCAGCAGGCCGGCGGCCGGCCCGGCGACCACGCCCTCCCGGACACCGGCGACCTCGCGGCCGACCTCAAGCTGGTCCTGCGTGCCACCGTCGACGAACTGCTCGACCCGCGCTTCGAGATCCCCTCCCGCGCCCTCGCCGCCGAGGGCGTCGTCGACGAGGAGATGGGCCGCACCGTCGTGACCAGGCTGCTCGAACCCTCGCTCCAGCTCTACGTGGACCGCCTGCGCGCCGCCCAGGACGCCGGGGAGGTCCGCCCGGACGTCGACCCGCGGATCGCCCTGGAGCTGTTCGTCGCCCCGCTCGCCCAGCGCTGGCTCCAGCGCAGCGGCCCGATCTCGTACGAGTACACCGACACCCTCGTCGACTACGCCCTGTACGGCCTCGCCCCGCGCTGAGCGCCGGACCGGCCGCCGGACAGCCGCCCGAATGTCCCGGCAAAGCCCCTGATGGGACCTGATTGCGGTGTGGTGTACGTCTCGTCCCGCGTATCCCGGTTGGGGACTTGGGCCCCCCGGAGCGCACGATGGTGGGACCATAGGGCATGCTGTTCCGCACGACAGCGAGGCGAGGGGATAGATGAGCGCGGAGTTCGGCGGCCGGACCGGCCTGCGGGGCAAACTCTCCCAGTGGCTGCGCGGAGGCGGCCGCAAGGACGCCGCCGACGACGGCGGCCGTGAGGCCCTGCTGCTCGCCGCCGCCGCCGCGGGGCTGCCGCTGGCGCCCGCCGCGCACCCGGCGCCCGGTTACCGGTGCTCCTGCGACCGGGTCGGCTGTCCGACCCCCGCCCGGCACCCGGTGTCCTTCGCCTGGCAGACCCAGTCGACCACCGACCGCGCCCAGATCGAACGCTGGGCCCGGCACCAGCCGCAGGCCAACTTCATCACCGCGACCGGCATGGTGCACGACGTCCTCGACGTCCCGCTGCAGGCCGGCCGCGAGGCGCTCGCCCGGCTGCTCTACGCGGGGATCGAGGTCGGCCCGGTCGCCGAGAGCGACGACGGCCGCCTGCTGTTCTTCACCCTCACCCGGGGCACCCCCGAGGACGAGGACGAGTGGTGGCCCTGCGAGCTGGACTGCCACCCCGAGACCATGGACGAGCATCCGGGCCTGCGCTGGCACTGCCGGGGCTCCTATGTCCTCGTCCCGCCCGCCCGGCTCCCCGGCGACGACCAGACCGTGCACTGGGTCCGCGGCCCGGAGCACGCGCTGCCCGACCCGCTGACCCTGCTGGAACACCTCACCGACGCCTGCGCCCGCCACGCCGGCCAGGAGCCCGACCACACGAACGCGGCCTGGCCCCTGCGCCACTGAGGTCCCCCGGCCGGGCTACTCGCCCTTCGCCGACGTCAGCCCCTGGATCCGCCCCAGCACCGTCACCTGCGCGTCGGGGCCCTTCTTCGGATCCAGGGCCACCTCGTTGGAGACGAACTCCATCGTCAGCGACTGCTTGATCTCGCCGGTCGTCAGCGCCAGCACGTCCTTGTTCGGCGCGGGCACGGCGGAACCGGTGTGGGCGGTCTGCTTCTCGTAGTGGCGGGTGGTGAAGAACACCAGCGCCCCGCCGTCCTGTGTGCGCAGCGCGACCGGAGCGTAGGCGCCGTCGGTCAGCGGGCCGTCGATGTACTGGGTCACCAGACCCGGCTTGCGCGCGTTCTTCTGGCGCAGGGTCCGCCACTGGCTGGTGTGCGGGCCGGGCGCGAACTCCGGGCCGTTCTCCTTGAGGTAGGTGGTGTACGCCTTGCTCAAGTCGCCCGGAGGCACGGCCAGTTCGGTGGAGTTCGCGGGCACGGCCTCGGCCCAGCCGTCCTTGTCCTTTTTGAACTCCGGTACGGCGCCGGGCTCGACCAGTGTCAGATACGACACCTGCCACGGCTCGTCCAGCGCGTTCCGGGTGAACACCAGCAGCCAGCGGGCCTCGCCGCCCTTGTTCGCCCTGGCGTCGGCCAGGAACCAGCGCGGCCAGCCCGCCTTCTTGGGGATGGTGTACTCGGCGTCCGAGAACTCCAGCGGGCTGTGGTCCGGATTGCCCGCCGGGTTGTTGGCCCGGCCCGCCTTCAGCCGGGCGCCGTCGATGTCGGCCAGCGGCCCGGTGACGTACTCGGCGTCCAGCGTGCTGTCGTAGTCCTCGTCGGCCTTGTTGTACGCGGTCGTGAACTCCCGCAGCGCCTCGGCCGCCTCGGCGCGGGTGGTCGCGGGCAGCACCTCCCGCTCGCCGTGCACCACCACACATCCGCTCGCCGTCAGTGACGAGAGCGCCGCCGCTATGAGAGTGATCCGGGCACGCCTGCGATCCGTGGTCATCGGGCTCCTTCACCTTCCCCTTCCCGGGGGCGAACCTTACCGGGG
>NZ_MUND01000563.1 GCF_002154375.1 Streptomyces glaucescens
GGCCGGGCATTGCGCCCGGCCGGGCGGTGGTCGGACCTCTGATCAGCGTCTCCGACGGCACCCCTCGGGCCCGGTGACACCACCCCCCAGGTCATCCGTACGACAGGGGGCAACAGTCATGCCGGGCCCGGAGGCCAGCGGCCCTCTTGCAGGACCGCGAAGAAGATAACGGGGCGGTGACCGGATCGCACGCGCCGTGCGGGATGAGTCGGCCACCGCCCCTCCTAGCACGAGGCGGATCGGGTCTCCGATCTTCTTCTCCAGTCGGGCGACGACGTCTGCGGCTTCGGCCAGCGAGATGTGGGCGCTGACGGAGGGGCCGAGGTTGATGCGCCCGGCGGCGGCTAGTCCGACGAGCTGTTCCACGTGCTCCGGCTCGGAGCCGTAGTGTCCGCGGATCTGCCGGACGTTGAAGCAGAAGTCGATGCTGTCGGCGACGGTGACCGGCTCCGGGGTGAGGCCAGCGAGCACCAGGACGCCGTTCGGACCGAGCACGATGGTGGCCTGGGCGCGGGCCGCTCCGACGCTGGCGAACTCGAAGGCGACGTCGATGCCCCGGCCCGCCGTGGCCTCGGGCACCGCCTCGGCGAAGTCTCCGGCCATAGGGTCGAGCGCGTGGTCGGCGCCGAAGAGGAGGGCGCGCTCGCGGGCGGAAGGCAGCGGGTCGAAGGCGGTGACGGGGGCGGCGCCGACCAGGCGGGCGAGCCGGATGCCGTGGGCGCTGAGGCCCCCGGCTCCCCAGATGCCGACGGCCTGCGCGGGGCGGACCGCGCCGGTGTCCACGATCGCGGCGTACGGGGTGGAGACGGCGTCGGGGTGATCGCGGCCTGGTCGAACGGCAGGTGGTCCGGGATGGGGAGCAGGGTGTCCTCCCGGGCGAGGGCGTACTGGGCCCAGCCACCGTCGGAGTCCACTCCCCGGCCAGAGGTTGGCGGCAGAGCATGTGGCGCAAGCGGTCAGCGCAGTCGCCGCACGCCTGCCCGGCCTGGAGCACGACCAGCCGGCCGGGGGCCAGTCGCCCTTCACCTCGGGGCCGACGGTGTGGACGACGCCGGCCACCTCGTGGCCGGGCGTGATGGCGACGGAGTCCTTGACGGCGCCGACGGGGTAGAAGGGGCTCAGGGTTCGGTACGGAGACGGAAGCGGCGCCCGACTCGCTCGTGGCCGCACGGCGTTTATGGGCGCGGCCCCTTTGGGCAGTGACCCGCGCTATGCCCTCAGGCTCCTGATATGCCGTCAGGTAAGTCAGCGTTTCGTCAGCATCGGTCCTGGCGCGTTCCTCGAAGAGTGTTCGGGTAGGGGCGTGTTCGAAGAGCCAGAACAGCCTGGTTCGCACGGAAACCCAGGCAGTGAGCCGACTCACCGAAGTGAAGCGATGTTCCTCACAATCTTCGAGTCAGGCGCGTCCCAGTTGTAGAGTGATATCGCCCTTGACCTGCAGAAAGCGGGCAGGGAGCCGTCCTCAGGGAGTCCAAAGTGCTGCGTACTTTGTTCAAGTCCAAGATCCACCGCGCCACCGTCACCCAGGCCGACCTGCACTACGTGGGATCGGTGACCATCGACGCGGATCTGCTCGACGCCGCCGATCTGCTCCCCGGGGAGCTGGTCCACATCGTCGACATCACCAACGGCGCCCGCCTGGAGACGTACGTCATCGAGGGTGAGCGCGGCTCGGGTGTGGTCGGGATCAACGGGGCCGCCGCGCACCTCGTCCACCCCGGAGACCTGGTGATCATCATCAGCTACGCTCAGGTCTCCGACGCCGAGGCGCGGGCGCTGAAGCCCCGGGTGGTGCACGTGGACCGCGACAACCGGATCGTGGACCTCGGCAGTGATCCGGGGGAGCCGGTGCCGGGCTCGGACCAGCAGCGCAGCCCGCAGGCCGTGCGGGTCTGACCGACGCACCAGGAGCGTGCCATGAGCGAGACACAGATCCGCGACGACCGGGCGGCGGGCCGCCTGGAGGCCCTCGGGGAGGGCGAGGTCGTCGGGCACATCGAGTACTTCGTGCTCGACTCGCCGGCCCGCTCCCTGGTACCCGTCCACACCCTCGTGGAACCGGCCCACGAGGGGAAGGGCATAGCGGGCTCGCTGGCGCGTGAGCTGTACGGCCTCGCCGAGCGCGAGGGCATACCCGTCGCCCCGCTGTGCCCGTACGTCGTCAAGTGGGCCGAACGCCACCCCGAGGAGGCGCCCCCGGCCGACCCGGAGCTGCTGCGCGCGGCGAAGCAGTGGCTGGTGGCCCACCCGGGGCGGTTCTGATCAGCGGTAACCGGCCCGTGCTCGCCCTGCTGCACACCTCGCCCGTCCACGTCCCGGTCTTCGACGCGCTGCGCGACGCCGACCGGCCGGGACTGCGGCTGCGCCACCTGGTCCGTGAGGACCTGCTGGAGCGGGCCCGGCGGGACGGCCCCGAAGCGGTGGCCGACGAGATACGGGCCGTACTGGTGCGGGCCGCGGGTGACGGGGCGCGCGCCGTGCTGTGCACCTGCTCGACCCTCGGGGGTGTGGCGGAGGCGGCCGCCGCCGTCGCCGGGGTGCCGGTGCTGCGCGTCGACCGTCCGATGGCTGCCGCCGCGGTGGCCGCGGGCCCGCGCGTGGTGGTGCTCGCCGCGCTGGAGAGCACGCTGGGCCCGACGGCCGCGCTGATCGAGGAAGAGGCGCGCCGCGCCGGACGAGCCGTCGCGGTGCGTACCGTGCTCGTCGACGGCGCCTGGTCCCGCTTCGAGGCGGGCGACACCGCGGGGTACACCCGGCGGGTCGCGGCGGCGGCCGACGCGCTGACCCCCGCCGACGCCGACGCGATCGTGCTCGCACAGGCCTCCATGGCGCCGGCCCAGCGGCTGACGACGACCACCGTGCCCGTCCTGTCCTCCCCGCGTCCGGGCCTCGCGGCGGCCGCGGAGGCGGCGCTCGCGGGGTGAGCCCACCTGGACCGCCGTATTGACGCCCCCGGGTGAGTGCCGGACCGGACGCCGGGTATGCGGGGGAGTAGTCCAGAGCCACCGTTCGCCGACTGGCTGGAGGACAACCGTGACCGACCCGTATCCCGATCCCGTACAGCCGCCGCCGACTCCCGGTCCCGATCCGGCGACCCCCGAGCCGCCCCCCGGGCCGGTCCCGGCTCCGGAGCCGGGA
>NZ_MUND01000564.1 GCF_002154375.1 Streptomyces glaucescens
CCGCCGCCGGCGGCGGTGAGGGTCACGTTCACCCAGTCGATCTCCCAGTTGTCGTTGTCGTCAGCCGGTTCGAAGCTGAGGTAGGCGGAGTAGCGGTCCAGATCGGCGACTCGCAACTGGGGGCTGCGCGGGTCGTTGTCGCCGGCGTTGTTGACGTTGGCGCCGTCGCCGAGGATGAAGGTGTCGACGTTGGTGGGCGGGTCGGGCCGCCGGAAGACATCGGCCGGGGTGTCGAGTTGGAACTCGCGGCCGCCGATGCCGAGGTAGACCCAGCCGTCGGTGCCTGCCGTGCCCGAGGCGCCCGTCTGGACCCTCACCTCGATCCGCGTGATCAGCAGCGGGACGGTGGGGTCGACGGGAAGAAGATGGGGCATGGCGAAGTTCCTCAAGTCGGTCGCAGGGTGAACGGACAGGGATCTGTACCGGGTCAGGGGCTGACGGGATCGAGGTAGACCCGCTGGCTGTAGCGGGTCCCCATGCGCAACGTCCGCTTCGTCGGGCCTTCGTCCGCCAGGGCCTGGTAGCGGTAGGTGCCCGTGGTGGACCCGTCGCCGGCGGTCACCGTCACGTCCACCCGCTCCAGGTGCCACACGTCGTTCTCGTCGACGGGCCCGAAACGCAGGTAGGGCGGGAACTGGCCCAGGAACGAGGAACGTAGCTGCGGGTCGCGCGGATCGTTGCTGGCACTGTTGAGGACGTTGGAACCCTCGCCCAGCACGAAGGTCCGGGACCCGGGCTCATGGTCACCGCCACTCGGAGTTCTGAGCAGGAATTCCCGGCCCGCGATGAACAGGTACACCAGGCCTTGAGTCCCGGCGTCCGTCTCCTGGACCGTCTGCACCTGCACTTGGATTCTCGTGATGTCCTCGTCGGCCACGGCTGACCTCCTCGCTGACAGGAATCGCTTCCTCCCGCGGGCACGCCGGATCACGCCACGTCGAAGGCGTCTGAGGGGGAGGGGGAAGCGGGTCGGGCAAGCACCTGACGCCGACGGCTGTCACACACCGTCACGCACTGTTCCAAATACGGGATGCCCCAGTGGCTGGGAGGCATACGCCGATTAACTGCTTCGAGGGACAATAGTCGTATTCACCCCGGCCTGGGCCTCTCGCACGCGCTGCGCGCTCCCCTACGCCACGCGCCTGCTCACAAGCCGTGTGTGAAGATGTGCGCCGACGGCAGCAGTTCGGCGGGCGGGTCCGGCGGGTGCGCAGATACCACCCAGTGCCGCGCCCGTCGGCTCCGGTTCGAGCTGCGGTCCCGCGTCGTCTGATGAGCCAAACTGCTCCTGCGGTCGGATGTCGTCGTAGCCATCGGAGGGCAGCATCACCTGACGGCACGGCACGGCACGGCACGGCACGGCACGGCACGGCACGGCACGGCCAGGACGGCACGGCCAGGACGGCCGGTCCATGAGGTGCGGTGTGACGGCGGGAGGACGGCGTGGCTGTGGCTGCCCGACGGTGCGCCCCCCGCGCCCCGTGATCGCCCCGGCCGTCGTCGCGCGTAGTGCGGTGGACCGGATGGAGTTGAGCGGCCCGGACATCGCGAGTCCTCGCGTGTCGGGCAGGTATCTGGTGGCATGCCCATGTGGGTGTGCGTCCGACAGACCCGGCCACGTACGGTCCGGCTGAAGCAGCCCCCCGTGACGCGTGGCGGGTTCCGATCCGCAAGGCTCGCTGCTCGCGGGCCTCGCGTACATCGTCGCCGTGCCCGTCGTCACGCCGCTCGGGCCGAGGCCTCGCCGTTCACCCGTTCCGGCGCCGCCCTGCGGACGGCTTGTCCCCAGGCAGCTCTGCAGCCCTGTGGCAGCTCCACGGTCGACCTGGTCGGCGGGCCTCGGGGTGTCGTCTTCCGGCGGGTGCCGTCGCGGCAGAAGCCGTCGCCTGGATCATGAAGAAAAACTATCGCGGCCGCAGTAGACATTGGCTCGCGGGAGGGCTACTGTTTCTGATGTACCCAGGAAGTCGACAAGGCGCGGCAGGGATGGACTGCCGCGCATGCACGACGAGCAGAACGCGGCCCGGCGGGGCCGGGCCGCGAGCAGTACCCGCGTTGTCCAGCAGTTCATCCGTGTAACCGAAAGTAAGGAGCCGAACGCCATCAGGATCGCCCGGGCGCGGATGATGTCCGCCCGGGTACCGCAGGCCCCCGGATGGGAAGGTGGTCCACGGTCACGCATCCGCGATCCCCGCAAACCCGGCCCTTCGGGCGGAGTCTGCGGACACAGAAGGCCGGCACGGTGTGCCGGTAGATGGTGTTGAAAGCTCGGGGCCCGGGTGCCGTACGGCACCCGGGCCCCCCGACGCGTCCCCGAAAGAAGAGGTCTATGCCGCCTGCCGGTTCCCGTCCCGTCGACAATCTCGACGACGATGACTACCCCGCCTACACGATGGGCCGGGCCGCCGAAATGCTCGGCACCACTCCCGCCTTCCTGCGTGCACTCGGTGACCACCGCCTGATCACGCCTCTGCGCTCCGAGGGCGGCCACCGCCGCTACTCCCGGTACCAGCTGCGTATCGCCGCGCGGGCTCGCGAACTCGTCGATCAGGGCACCGCCATCGAGGCGGCCTGCCGCATCGTCATTCTCGAGGACCAGCTCGAGGAAGCCCGACGTATCAACGACGAACTACGCAGCCGGGACCGCGAGTCGGCGGCGAAGACCACGGCCTGAACGGCACGCCGGGCGGCAGGCGAAACGCCGGTGCCGCCTGGCGAGTGCGTTACCACCCCTGCTCGGCTCTGATCCAGGCCGTCGGCGAGGCGCAGGCGGAGAGAAGGCGCGTAAGGCGACGACCAGGGCGGTCGACGCCGCGCAGGCCGGGTTGTCGGACATGGTGACCGTCTACTGGAGCCGGTTCGCCGGCGCCGGGCAGGTCAGCGCATCGGGTAGGCCCCCGTGCGAGCGGTTCACGGTCCGCGTCCGGTGCGTGCAGGCTGGCCCCTGGCCACGCCAATGACCGGCTTCGCAGCCGACCGCCGCTACGCCTTCTCGAAGGCGTTCACCCCTCACATGGAGGTGAGGCACTTTTTGATGGGGGCACGCGACAGCCAAGCCGCCGCTCGACGGGAGGACCGGGGGACAGGCTGTCCGGCCGCATGGCCGGACGCAGCTAAGTCGGCGTGCCGGTGGGGCACGCGTGTGAGCGGACCGGCGTGAAGCGGTCATGCGGCGGGCTTCTTCAGGACCTCGATCAAACTCGTCGCGCTGTCGTCGGCATGGCCGGCCGCTGCGCCACGCCGGAAGATCTCCAGGACCGTCGTCGGCAACGACGTGTCGATCCCCGCACTCCTGGCGGTCTGGAGAACATGGTCGACGCTCGCCACACCCATGGCGAGCCGTTCGACATCGCCCGGGTACTCACCCTCGTCGATCCGCTGTGTGTAGAAGGCCAGGAAATCCGGCATCCCTGACAGCACGGACGACGCGGACGGCAGGATCTCCCCGGCCGGGACACCGTGGGCGTCCGCCAGCGCGAGGGCGTGCAGCCAGCCGAGCACCGTCGTCCAGAACAGGTCCATCCCGACCTGGTAGTACAACGCCGCCAGCCCTGGGTCCTCGCCGCGGTAGTCCGTGCCGGTGAGCACCTCCAGGGCCTCCCGGTGCGCGTCGAACACGTCCCTGGGCCCGCTGTAGAAGGTGGAGAACCCCGGCTGCCCGATGCCCGGGGGTGAAGCCTGCACACCTCCGGTGAGGTACTGGGCACCGTGTCCTGACGCCCACCGCGCAGCGTTGCGGGCCCCCTCGGGCGTGTCCGAGCCGAGATTGACCAGGACCCGGCCGGGCAGCGCCTCAACGGCCGGCTCAAGGGCGGAGTACATCGCGTGGTGGTCCGTCAGGCTGAGGATCACCAGTTCGCTTGCGGCGAGCGCGCCCTGGACCGTGGCTGCCCGGTCGGCTCCCGCGCCCACCAGATCGTCCGCCTTGTGCGCGGTCCGGTTCCAGACGGTGACCCGGTAGCCCCTGCCGAGGAACGCCCTCGCCATCGCGCGTCCCATTGGCCCGAGCCCGATGACCGTTACATCGTGCCTGCTCATGACACCCCTTCATCATCACATCAAGCTCAACGCTGCTCTGCGTGAGGCCGTACAGACCGTGGCCGTTGCCTCACCGAACGGCCTGTACCGGCACCGTGGACGTGTCGAGGCCGGGCGCCCGCCGCAGCCTGCCGCAGCGGCGTGACCGCGACCGCGACCGGCGGCGTGACCGCGACCGCGACCGGGGAAGGGGCCGGGGCCGAAGCCGCGGGAAGACGTGTCTCGGCACGGCTGTGACCTCACGACTCCGTCTGCGTCGGCTTCCTGAGCACTTCGGTCAGGGCCGAGATGCTGTGGTCCCCATGCCCGGCCGCAGCCGCCCGCTCCACCAGGTCGTGCAGCGGAGCGAGCCATGCCCCGTCGACACCTGTCTCCTTGGCGAGTTCCTTGTCATGGGCCGCGCCCGCGAGGAAGAGGTTCACGGACGAGGCGGCATCGGTGTAATCACCGCTGTCGATCTCCGCGGCGTAGACCGGCAGCAAAGACGTGATCATGTCCAGCCACTTCCCGGCGAACCGAACCATGCTGCTCGCCTCCAGCCCACGGGCCTGAACGGCGGCCGCCCCCTGGAAGAAGCCCACGAGCGCGGGCAGCAGCATGGCACCCACGGCCATCTCGTACAGGGCGGCGAGGTCGGTCTCGTCTCCGAGATGGACGGTGTCGCCGCCCAGTACCTTCAGCGTCGTCTCGTACTCGTCGAACACCGTCTTGTCCCCGCTGTAGTACAGCAGCGTGTCCGCAGCTCCCACGGCCTCCGGGACGTTCTTGACCGCTCCGGCCAGAAACCGAGCGCCACACCCGGCCGCCCAGGCAGCCATGGCTCGGGCGCCGGCGGGTGAGCCGCTGTTCAAGGTGACGAGGGCACGCCCGGACAGCGCAGCCGCAGCCGGCCCCAGGGCGGAGCGAGTGTCCTCGAAGGTGGTCAGGCACGTGATGACCAGCGGGCTCGCCTCGAGAGCGGCCTTGAGCGTGCGCGCATGGACGGCGCCCCTGGCCACCAGTGGTGCGGCCTTGGCGGGCGTGCGGTTCCACACCGTCGTCGGGTGTCCCGCGTCGGCGAACGCGGCAGCCAGCGCCCGGCCCATCGACCCCATCCCGACGACGGTCACGGGTGTGGGGGCATGCCTGGTCATACGTCACTCCACTCAGCAGTCGGATGGTCGAGCAGCCACGCGATCGCCGATCGGCGCGTCCGTGCGTGGCTCCCAAAAGCATTCTGGAAGCCCCGCAACATATGATCAAGTACCTACAATTCTGTTCGGTACCCACATTTTTGTCAGTAGGAGTGCTGATGACCAAGCGGACCTATATCTGCGGGCTCGACGCCGCCATCGCCGTCATGGGTGGTAAATGGAAGGGCTTGATCCTGTTTTCGCTGGGAGAGGAAAAGACGCTGCGTTTCGGCGAGTTGAGACGGGCGGTGCCCGGCATCAGCGAAAGAATGCTGATCCTTCAACTCCGGGAAATGGAGGCCAGTGGCCTGGTGCACCGGAAGGTCCACCACCAGGTTCCGCCCAAAGTGGAGTACTCGCTCACCGATTTCGGTGCCTCGCTCAACACGGCACTCGCACCGCTCGGAAAGTGGGGCGAGGACCACATGGAACGCATCGAGGCCATCCCCTAGCCGGCCCCGGTCACGTACGAGTCACGGAGAAGCATGCATCAGCTGAGCATCACCGGTCGGCACGGGGACTCCTGGTACCCGGCCCGTGGTGGAAGCCTCCCACTGCTGAGGCCTGACGGCGCCTTGCCCCTGAGCCGGGTCGCCAGGCTGAATGAGAGGGGGCAGACGTGAGAGAGGGGGATAGGTGCCGAGAACGCCGGACAGCCCGGACTCACGGTCCCCTGACGGTCAACGTGCCAACCTGCTGGTCGTACTCGCCTGCGGCCTCGGGCTGGCAGCCCTCCTCATCGGTGGCGTGAGCCTCTTGGTGCACAAGGCAGTCGAAGGGCCCTCGTTCCCCTACCAGATAGCGTTCTCGCAGGGCGGCACAGCGTGCAAGGAGGAGGGGGAATCCGGGATCGAAGGCCTTGTCCTCGACCGGAACACCGGTGAAATCCTCTACTGCCAGCGCCTCCCAGGGTTCGGCGGGGTTCCCGCCGGAACAGGGGGCAACTTCTCCGGCCCGGAGACAGCCCGGGTGACGGCTCTGGCGAAGTCTCTCGCGTCCGCGGACGGCCCGAGTGACGCAGACCAACGCGAGGTTGAGCGATTGGCCACCGAGACAGGCCGCAAACACGGCTACGAGCCACCAACACTCACTGAGCGTGTGACCGGGACAGTCGGCCCCTGGGGCATCGGCTTGGGCCTGGCACTGCTCATCGGCCTCGGACTGTGGGCACACTTCACGGAAGACCCGTAGCCACCCGCGGCAGCTGATCCGCCGACCCGAACGCGAGACCCGCTCTGAGGTGATCAACGTGCGGGTGCTGCCCTCCCCGGGGCGCCCCGGTCTGTTGGAGTGCGACCCGCAACAAGCCCGGAGCCGTGGGACGTCGTCGGCGTACCTCAGTCTGCCCCTGCGCCCCTGTGTCCTTGAAGAACTATGTCCGGCCGGAACCGAACCGGAACCGGAGCCGGGCGGGGACGGGGCCGGGGAGGTGGTGCGGGCCGTGCGGCCCGGCCCGGGTGTCAGCCGGTCAGGTGGTTGACCACCGAGCGCATCGCCCGTCGCAGAGCAGGTCGAGTCTCCTCGGGCGGGTCAAGGGTCTCGAAGCCATGGTGACCGTTGGGGACGTCGACCAGTTCCAGCCGCACTGGGCAGCCGCCGGCCGCGGTGACGAACGCTTCGACGGTCGCGGCGATCTCGGGTGTCTCCCGTCCGGCGCGCAGGAGCACGACGGGCAGGGCACCCGCGTGCGAGAGGGCACGGACCGGATGGAACCGGCTGCCGGCCAGCCCCCAGTTGGGCAGCGGCGCCAGGACGGGGTAGGAGGCGGCCAGGCAGCGCAGCCAGGCGGGCGGCTGTGCCAGCCAGGGAGCGCTGAGAAGGCCGCCACCGGAGAAGAACCACAGGGCGACCCGCTCGGCGTCCACCCGGGGATCGGCCCGCACCAGTTCCACCGCGGCCGTCACGTCCGTGGCGGCACGCTCGTAGTCGCCCATGTCGTGCAGGCGGTGGTCGAGGGTCACGCCGACCATCCCCTCAGCGGCCGCCATGCGGGCATAACCCACCAGCGTCGGCCATTCACGCGGGCTCGGCCGGGACCCGGCGGGCACCGGACCGCCGTGCACGAAGACCACGGCCGGCCGCGGGCCATGCGCGTCCGGCAGGTACAGGTCGACGTGCTCCTTGCGGTCGCGGGGCAGCTCGGGCACGTCCAGCGGGAACGGCCGCAGATGAGCGGGCGGTGCCGCACTCGCACCGGCCGCCCGCAGACGGTGGCCCTCTCCGGCCACGGCCCGCAGCAGAACGTCCGCCAGCTCGGCGGGGCAGGACAGCATCGGCCAGTGCCCGGTGGGCAGTTCGAAGAAAGTGAACCGCGGCTCGGCGAGGACCGCCAGCGCAGGATCACCGAAGTCGACGAGCCGCTGCACCAAGTCGATACTGGCACCGTTCTGGGTGCACAACACGCCGGTGGCCGGCACCGCGGCCACTGCCCCGGTCAGCCGCAGTGGCTGCAGCAGGGTGCCCAGCGGCTGCGGTACGGCCAGGCTGGCCAGCCGCTCCCACGCCGCCTCGCCTACGCCGGCGGTACTGCCCCAGCGCTGCCACTCCTCCCGGCCCGGCGGCTCCAACACCCCCTCACCCTCACCCCGTTCCGCCCGTCCCGCCAACTCCGCGCGCAGCGCCTGGTCCGGTACCGCGGCCAGCGCCGGAACACCGTTCTGCGGCATCGCGCAGTCCAGGTACACGACGCGGGCGATACGGTGTGCCCGCCGGTCGGCGGCACCGAGCGCCGGATGGATCCCGTAGTCATGGCCGACGAGCACGATCTCCCCGCCATGCACCCCGTCCGAAGCATCCACCGCGTCGATCGCCGCGACCACATCCGCAATGTGCGTCTCCAGGTCCACGCGCGCCGACCTGACGGGCTGGCCCGCTTCCATGCCGGTGAGCCGCACCGCGTGCACCTCACTGCCCGCCGCGCTCAGCCGTGCCGCCGTCTCCTGCCACACCTGGGCACCGGTGAACGCGCCCGCCACCATGATGAACACCGCCATGGCTCTCTCCTCACGTCCGTGCACCGGGCGCTTCGCCCGGCCCGCGCGCCGCTACCGTAGGAACTCCCCCAGAGGGAGGTTCAACTGTCCACACCGCACGAGGTGCGCTGGAGCATCGGCGAACTCGCCGAGCGCGCGGGCGTCACCGTCAAGACCGTCCGTTTCTACTCCGACCAGCGCTTGCTGCCCGAGACCTCCCGCAGCACCGGCGGACATCGCCGCTACGGCCCCCAAGCGCTGGAACGGCTACGGCTGATCCGCTCCCTGCGCACCCTGGACCTGGCCCTTCCCGAGATCCGGCGGGTCCTCGAAGACGAGGACGCGGCGGGCCGCATTCTGGAAGACGTCGTAGCAGACCGCCTGCGCCGGCTGGGTGGCGAACTGAGCGCGCTGCGCTGGCGCGAGGCGGCGCTGCAACTGGTGCGGGAGTCCCCGCCCGCGGAGCGCGCCGACCGGCTGAACCTGCTCGGCGCACTGAACACGCCGCCGAGCACCGCACCGCTGGCCCGCTTCTGGCGCGCCTGGCTGCCACCGCGCATGCCGGCCCAGGCAACCGCGGCGTTCCTGCAGGCAGCCGTCCCACAACCCCCCGACGAACCATGCCCGGCCCAAGCGCTCGCCTTCGCCCAACTGCACGCGATGACCACGGCCCCCTGCCCCGGCGGCCGCCAACCCCAGCCGGACGTGCACCGAGTGGCAGGCGCCCGCGGAGCAGCCGTGCTGTACGCAGGACTCACGGAGGCGTACGAACTCGTCGGCCCGCATCTGCGGCGAGCACGCGACCCGTTCCCGGGCGAAGCGCTGGACGCCTACGTCACTGCCTACGCGAGCGCCTACGGCAGCCGGGACACCCGGGACTTCCGCCGTCTGCTGGCCGCACGGCTCACAGCCGACCCCCGCTTGGACCGGTACTGGGAGCTGACAGCCGTCGTCCTCACACCGCCCGGCGGTCGACCGGAACCCACCCCGGGTTCCGCAGACGACTGGCTGCGCGCAGCACTACAGCGGGACAACGCCGAGAGCGCCTAGGTTCTGTCTCTTTGGTCAGCGTCGGGTCCAGATGAGGATGCCCGCGAGATGGAGTGCGGCCTGG
>NZ_MUND01000565.1 GCF_002154375.1 Streptomyces glaucescens
CTCGTTCCAGGCGGTGATGAAACCGAAGAGCGAGGTGGCCATCAGACCGGGGGCGAGCAGCGGGAACGCGACCCGCCGGAACGCCCCGAGCCGCGTGCAGCCGTCGACCTGCGCGGCTTCCTCCAGTTCCGGCGGGATGGTGGCGATGAAGCCGCGCAGCACGATGACGGTGAAGGGGAGGGTGACCATGAAGTACACCAGCGTCAGGGTGACGAGCCGGTCCAGCATGTCGGTGTCGCGGGCGATGATGTAGACCGGGATGATCAGGGACTCCCACGGTGCCATCTGGGCGATGAACACGGCGAGGACGAACGGGCGGCGGCCGCGCCACCGCATCCGGGCGACGGCGAAGGCCGCCCCGAGGGCGACGACCAGGGACAGCAGGACGGCGCCGGCCGTGACGAGCAGGCTGTTGCGCCAGAACTGGCCGAACCCCTCGGCCTCCACGGCGGTACGGAAGTGCTCGAGCGTCCAGGTGTGCGGGATGAGCCGCGGCTCGGAGGACTGGATGTCCCGGGACGGCTTGAGAGCTGTCGTCGCCATCCAGTACACGGGGAAGACACAGACCAGCACGGTCAGGGCGGCGCCCGCGTGGAGCGGGAGGCGCCGCAGCCGGCGGCGGACCGGGGTGCCGGCCGTGGCACGGGGCGGACCGGTCGTGGCACGGAAGGCGCCGGCCGTGGCACGGGAGGCGCGGACGCTGCTCAACTCTCGTTCTCCTGTCGGAACATCTGGCGGAAGTAGAGGACGAGCACACCCGACATCAGTACGACCGTGATCATGGACGCCGCCGAGCCGAGGTCGTAGCGCTGGCCGGAGAGGGCGGTCTGCACCGCGTAGACGGGCAGGATGGTGGTGGCGTCCCCGGGGCCGCCTTTGGTCATCACCCAGATCTGCACGAACGCCTTGAAGGTCCAGATCACCTCCAGGCAGAGCACCAGCATCACGATCGGCCGGATCATCGGGAAGGTAACCGAGCGCAGGACCCTGAGGCCCCCGGCTCCGTCGATGCGCGCGGACTCGTGCAGTTCGGCGGGGACGGTGGTGAGCGCGGAGTAGAGGGTGATGGCGGCGAACGGCACGGACTGCCAGACCACCAGGGTGACGAGGATGGCGAACGCGGCGGTGCCGTCGGCGAACCACGGGTACCGCTCGAAGGACTCGGCGCCCAGCGAGGTCAGCGCCCAGTTGACGACGCCGAACTCCGAGTGGAACAGCCACTGGAAGACGGTGGTCGCCGCCACCACCGGCATCGCCCAGGCAAGGACGAGCGAGCTGAGGACGACGGTCCGCCAAGCCTTCCCGAGCCGCTCGGCCATCAGGGCCACGAGCAGCGCGATCACCATGATGAGGACGACGTTGACCGTCATGAACAGGAAAGTGCGGCGTACGACCGTCCAGAACCGCGGGTCGGTCAGTAAGGTCCGGTAGTTGTCCAGGCCGACGAAGTCGGCGTCCCCCGCGATGAGTTCGCGCAGCCGGAAGTCCTGGAGGGAGATCAGGACGGCGCGGGCGAGCGGGTAGAGGAGCAGGTAGAGCATGCCGATGACGGCGGGCGCGACCAGCAGGTAGGGCCAGGGGCCGGAGCGGTCGCCGCCCGCGCGATCGCCGGTGCGGCGGCGGACCGGCGGCGGGAGGCAGGCCCGGGCCGGCCGGGAGCGGAGGCCGGGGCGCGGGGCGGCTCGCTCATCGCCCGCCTCACCGGCCTTGCTCGACTCACCGGTCTCGCCCGCCCGGCTGGCCTGGCCGGCTTTGCGGGCCCGGCCGGGGCGGCCGGCCTTGGTTGCCGACACGGCTCCTCCTCTCGACGAAAGCGTCCGCTGGTGACGGCTGATGACGGCTCAGGACGCGCTGTTCATCGCCCGGGTGATCTCCTCGGACGCCTTGGCCGCCTCCCGCTCCATGTCGCCGCCGGTGAGCGCGGCCGTCATGTAGTCCTTGATCGGGTTCTCCGCCTCCACGGCCGCCCAGCCGGGCGTGTTGGGCGTGGCACGGCCTTGGGCGGCGCCCACGGCCATGGCGGCGGCCCCCGGGTCGGAGGCGACGGCGGAGGCGAGAGAGGTCTTGTTCGGTACGTAGCTCATGGCGAGGGCCAGCTTCTTCTGCCAGATGTCGCCGGTCAGTTCCTTGATGAAGGTGTAGGCGGCGTCCTGGTGCTGTGAGGCGACCGGTATCACCAGATCCGAGCCGCCGGTGAAGACGGCGCCGGGTTTGTCGGCCGTCTTGCCCGGGATGGGGAAGAACCCGAGCTTGCCCTTGAGTTCGGGATTGTGCTCGGTGATGACGTTCGCCCCGCCCGGGACGGAGATGATCTGGGCGACCTTGCCGCCCGCCATGACCTCGGCCTGCGGCGGGTTGGCCTCGTCAGCGTCCTTGGGGCCCTTGCCCAGCGCCTGGAGCTCTTCGTAGAACCGCATACCGGCCAGCGCCTGGGGGGTGTCGAGTGCGCCCTTCCACGTCCCGCCCTCCTGGACGGCGAGGTCGCCTCCTTCGTCCCAGATGAAGCCGGCGAGTGCGTACCAGGTCTGACCGGTGAGATAGATGCCCTGCTGATCACCCCTGTTCAGCTTGCGCGTGGCAGCGAGCCACTGTTCCCTGGTGCGGAGTTCAGCCGGGTCGACGCCGGCCCGCTGGAAGAGGTCCTTGCGGTAGACGACGACGCGGTTGGCCGCGTAGTACGGGATGCCGTACTGCCTGTCCTTCCAGGCACCGGGCTCGCCCAGCCCGTTCAGCCAGGTGCCGCCGCCCAGGTCGGCCTTCTTGTCGGTGAGATCGACCAGGCCGCCGCTCTGCGCGTACTGGGCGACCTGGGTGTTGCCGACTTCGATGACGTCGGGGGCGTCGTTGCTCGCCAGTGCGGCGGTGACCTTCTGCCCGATCCCGTCCCACTCCTGGATCTGGATCTTCAGGTCGAAGTCGGGGTGGGCCTTGGCGAACGCGTCCGTGAACTCCTTCTGGAAGGCGGCGGAGACGCTGTCCCGCATCAGCCACACGGTCAGCTCGGACGCGCCACCGCTGCCGTCGGCGGTCTCGCCGGAGCCGGAGGAGCAGGCGCTCAGGAGGGCGGTCAGCACGAGGAGGGACGACGTACCGGCGAGCATGCGGAACTTCACGGTTCACCTCGAAGTTGCTCAGGGATGACGCGGTACTACGGGGCAGGCGGAGCAGCACCCCAGGGACCTGACCACTTGCCCAACTGGACAAGTGACATGTTGGTGAGGGAAGAAACTGGCATGGACCAATGAGGCCGTCAACCCCTCTCAACACAGAGGACTTTGACGGCGATCAGCGGCATGATCGCGGTTCACGGTTCGATCCACAGCCGATCGGGAGACGTGAACTGGTCCTTACCAGTGACCTCTTGCGGCAGGATGCCGGAAGCTGGTCAGATGCATCCACGCGTACCGGCGTGGGAGAGGGGACAGCGCGGATGGGCGGCAGGGAACCGGCAACGGCCACGGCGACCGGTGCCGCGGGAACGGGAGGATCCGAGACGCCCCGGCCGGGCGCGGCGCCCCGAGAGGGCGAGCCGGACGGAGTCCGCCCCGGCGGCGTGCTCAAGCGTGAGCGGGTCCGCGACGCGGTGCTGACCATGGTCGAGGAGCGCAATCCGGGGGACGCCATCCCCTCCGAGCGGACGCTGTGCGTCCAACTCGGCGTTTCACGGCCTACGCTGCGGGCAGCCGTCGACGAACTGGTCACCGCCGGCATCCTCGTCCGCGAGCACGGCCGGGGTGTGTTCGTCGCTCCCGAGAAGATCACCCAGGAACTCGTGCAGGACCGGTACTCGCTCAGTGTTCCGCAGGCGGCCGGTACCTGGACCAGCCGGCTCCTGGAGTTCACCACCATGCCGGCGGGCGCCCGGGTGGGCCGCAAACTGCGCCTCTCCCCCGCCGCCGAGATCTTCTACGTGGCCCGGCTACGACTGGTCGACGGCTCCCCGATGGCCATCGAGCACCTGCACATCCCCGCCGCCCTGGTCCCCGGCCTCACCGCTCGCGAACTGGAACACGGCGACCTCTACCAGCACCTGCGCACCCAGCACGGCGTGCACGTGAGCGAGGCGACGCAGGCGATCGAACCGACCGTGGTGACGCGCGCCGAGGCGGAGGTACTGGACGTGCCCGAACTCTTCCCCGCCCTCCTCTTCGAGCGCCTGACCAGCGACTCCACCGGGCGGCCTGTGGAGTACGTCCACTCGATCTATCGCGGTGACCGCTACCGCATCGTCTCCCGCCTGAAGCTCGCCGCTGACGCGGCACCCGCCGAGCCGCCGGCCGGGCACCATCCGGGCATCCCGCCCGGCGACTTCACCCACGGCAACCCGGTCGCGGCCTCGACACTCGGAGACGTGCAGGGGTAGATGCGTCCTGCCCTTGGGCTCGGCCGTTCGGGACCCTTACCGCGGGTCTTCCTGTCCGGCGTCGGTGGTGAGCGCCTCGCGCATGGTGCGCAGCCGCCGGTACTGGCGATTCCCGTACAGGATGAGCCAGAGCAGAAAGGCTCCGGCGACCACGGCCATGCCGACTGCCTGCCGCGGGCCCGCGGTGAGTGCCATGAGCACCACGAGGACCGCCCACATGACGGCGAGGACGATCTGAGCCGCGACGCGGTGGCGGGTGCGGTGCAGACGCTGCTCGACCACGTCACGCATGGCCTGCCGCTCCCGGGCGTCGGTGGGTACCTCGCCCCGGCGCAGCTTCCGGTCGAGCGAGACGAGGTCGTCCACCGACCCTCCGGCGGCCCGCTTCTCCTTCCTCCGTACGACGGTCAGGACGATGACACCGCCGAGTGAGGCGACAGCCATGCGGGTCACGACCGAGGCGACCGAGCGTTCCGGGAACAACAGCAGGACCACGGCGCTGCTGACGAGCACGGAGAGCGTGATCTGCAACCACAGGTGCTTGCCGAGATAGTCGTTGACGCGTTCCACGGGCTGCCTCCTCGCTATGTCCGTGTCCGGCGGCGGACGACGAGGACCCGCATCGTCAGTGCGACGGCCAGCAGCACCCAGGCCGCGGCGCTGTAAGCCCACGCGGTCGTTCCGCGCACGGCGCCGACGGAGGCCCAGACCGCCCACGCGGCGACCAGGACCCACAGCGCGGTCCACGCGATGTCGGCGATCCGGGCGGGCAGTTGGGCGCGCTGTCTGGTACCGGGTTCGAGCGTGCCGAGTCCCGTTTCGTGCTGGGACTTGTCTCGTGTCATGGACGGTTCCTCCGAGAGTGTGAGGGTGTGTCCCTGGCACGCTTCGGTTACCCCCGGGGTACTACGCCAAGCCGCCAAGTGGGCTTCCCTATACGGAGGATGAGCCTCCACGGGACGGCACCTCCCCCGCGGACCCGGACCGGGTCAGGCGGCGGGCAGCGGTCGGTTCCCGTCCGGGTGCAGGCGGTCGGAGAGGAAGGCGAGGATCTCGTCGCGGGCCCGGACCGTGGGGTGGCCCGCCTCGTCGACGAGATGGGCGGTGACCACGCTGTGCGGGGTGCCGACCAGATCGGCGAAGAAGGGCGGCGGGGCCGGGTTGGCGGCGCTGTCGGGGAGGACGCGCCCGTCGAACGCGTCGCCGAGCAGCGACCGGTAGGCGGCGAAGCGCTGCCCCGTGCACCAGCGGTCGCCCTCGAAGCGGTAGGCGAGGACGGTGAGACCGTCGCGGTCGAGCCGGTCGCGCACCGCGCGCGCGTCCGCCGCGTCGAGTTCGAGTCCGCCGGGGTCGTCGAGCGGCAGCGACGGGTGGTTGACCACCGGGGCGATCACCGCCGGCTCCACGGCCATGGTGAGGGCGAAGTTGCCGGTGAAGCACAGTCCGATCGCGCCCACCCCGGGCCCCCCGCACGCGGTGTGGGCTTGGCGGGCCAGGCCGCGCAGCCAGAGCGTCACCGGGCTGGTGCCGCCCCCGGCGAAGGCGCGGAACTCGGCGCTGACACAGGCGCGGCGGACGACCTCGCGGCCGCCCTCGACCGTGGGGAAGGCGCCGTCCGTCCCGAACAGTGAGGGCACATGGACGGTGAAGCCCGCGTCCCGCACCCAGCGCGCGAGCCGCAGGACGTCGGGACTGATGCCCGGCATCTCGGGCAGCACCACGACCGCGGGCCCGTCCCCGGCTACGTACACCGTCTTCTCCACCCCCTCCACGGCCACGCTGCGGCGGGTGAAGTCGGTGATCGGATCGTCGTTGCTCGTGAGACTCATGGGGACAGCCTGGTCCCGGGGCCGGTCGCCGGGTGAGGGGCGGGATCGCCGGGGCCAGGGGTAATCTCGCCATGCGCGAGGCGGGTCGAGCGCTACGCGGGTCGGTGACCGGGGGCCGGCCGGGACACCAGGGGGT
>NZ_MUND01000566.1 GCF_002154375.1 Streptomyces glaucescens
TGTCGGAGTAGTCGGGTGGGGTGGCCGGGGGGTTGGTCGTCAGGAGGTCCAGGGCCAGGTGGACGGCGTCGTCGAGCTGGGCGTGGCGGCCTTCGGCCCAGTCGAGGGGCGTGCGGAGGATCTCCAGGTCGGGGGTGACGCCCCTGTTCTCGACGGACCAGCCGTACGTGTCGAACCAGGCCGCGTTCATCGGCACGGTGATCACGGTGCCGTCGCCGAGGCGGTGGCGGCCGGTCATGCCGACGACTCCGCCCCAGGTGCGCTGGCCGACGACCGGGCCGAGCTTCAGCAGCTTGAAGGCGGCCGTGATCATGTCGCCGTCGGAGGAGGTGGCCTCGTCGGCGAGGGCCACCACCGGGCCGCGCGGGGCGTTGGAGGCGTACGACACGGGCTGGGCGTCGCGGGTCAGATCCCAGCCGAGGATGGTGCGGGTCAGCGTCTCGATGACGAGTTCGCTGATGTGCCCGCCCGCGTTGCCGCGCACGTCGACGATGAGGGCGGGGCGGGAGACCTCCATGCGCAGGTCGCGGTTGAACTGGGCCCAGCCGGAGCCGCCCATGTCCGGGATGTGCAGGTAGCCGCAGCGCCCGCCGCTCAACTCGCGTACGACCTCGCGGCGTTTGGCCACCCAGTCCTGGTAGCGCAGCGGCCGTTCGTCGATGAGCGGGACGACGGCGACCCGGCGCGCTCGGCCCTCGCCCTCGGCGGGCGTGAAGGTCAGCTCCACGGTCGTACCGCCCGCGCCCGCGAGCAGCGGGTAGGGGCCGGTGACCGGGTCCACCGGGCGGCCGTCGACATGCGTGAGGACGGCGCCCTCGCGGATGCCGGAACCGGCGAGCGGGGAGCGGGCCTTGGAGTCGGAGGAGTCGCCGGGCAGGATCCGCTGGACCGCCCAGCCGCCGTCGCGGCGGACGAGGTTGGCGCCGAGCAGGCCCTGCCGGCGCTGGTAGTGGGGCGGGCCCTCGTTGCGGCGGGCGGCGCTGACGTAGGCGTGGGAGGTGCCCAGTTCGCCGAGGACCTCGCGGAGCAGGTCGGCGAACTCGTCCGGTGAGGCGACCCGGTCGACCAGCGGGCGGTACTGCTCCAGGACGGCGTCCCAGTCGATGCCGCACATGCCGGGTTCCCAGAAGTGGGCGCGGATCAGACGGCCGGCCTCGTCGTAGGACTGGCGCCATTCGGCGGCCGGGTCGACCTCGTGCAGGATGCGGCGCAGATCGATCCAGGTGGTGGTGTCGACGTCGCCGCTCTCGGTGGACGGGACCGCGCGCAGGTCGCCCTCGTCGACGACGACGAGGCGGCTGCCGTCACCGCTGACCGCGAACCAGTCGAGGTGGGCGAGGAGTTCGGACCGTTTGGCCTTGGTGATGTTGAAGTACTCCAGGGTGGGACGGCCGCTGGTGTCGTCCGGGTTGACGAAGGTCTCGCCGAGCGCGCCGGAGATCGGCCAGCGCAGCCAGACCAGTCCGCCGCCCGCGACCGGGTACAGCGCCGAGTACTTGGACGCGGCGACCGGGAAGGGCGTGACCCTGCTCTCCAGGCCCTCCACCTCCACGGTGACGGTGCCGCTCTCGCCGCCGGCCTCGTCACCGAGGTCCCCCGAGTCGCCCATCCGGCCGAGACCGCCGGCGGCGGGGCGGCCGTCGGGGTCCAGGGCGAACGGGGAGGGGGTCGCGGAGGAGAGCGGGACCAGGTAGGGGCGGCAGCCGAGCGGGAAGGACAGGTCGCCGGTGTGGACGTCGTAGACCGGGTCGAAGCCGCGCCAGGAGAGGAAGGCGAGGTAGCGGCCGTCGCGGGTGAAGACCGGGTTCTCGTCCTCGAAGCGGCCGTTGGTGACGTCGACGACGACGCGGGCCCCTTCTCCGGTGCCTCCGGCACCGCCGATACGGGCCATCTTGATCTGCCGCAGGGTGCGGCCGATACCTGGGTGGGACCAGGTCAGCCAGGTGCCGTCGGGGGAGAAGGCGAGGTCGCGGACCGGGCCGTTGACGGACCGGATCAGCTCGGTGACCTCGCCGTTGGAGTCCTCGGTCGCGTCGAGCAGCAGGAGCCGTCCGTCGTGCGCGGCGATGGCGAGGCGTTCACCGGCCGGGTCGGCGACCAGTTCCAGGACCCGGCCGAGCTCGCCGGAGGCGAGCCGCCGGGGCTCGCGGTCGCCGGTGGCGCGGGGCAGGTAGGCGATCTCGACCGCGTCCTCGCCCTCCGCGTCCGTCACGTAGG
This sequence comes from Streptomyces glaucescens, assembly GCF_002154375.1. GTDB lineage: Bacteria > Actinomycetota > Actinomycetes > Streptomycetales > Streptomycetaceae > Streptomyces > Streptomyces glaucescens. Next base: position 2,218 of record NZ_MUND01000566.1, read on the forward strand.
CGACCTGGTTGCCGGAGCCCAGCATCTCCGGCAGCCGGACCCGGACGCCGGGGGTGTCGGTGATGGTGCGGGCGGGCCCGTCGCGGTGGGTGAGCCAGTACAGGCTGCCGCGCACCACGACGGCGCTGGCCCGGCCGGTCTCGTCGACGGAGAGGCCGTCCACGTGCTGGGCCGCGGGCACCTGATAGGGGCGGCGGCCGGTGCGCGGCCCGTTCAGCCGGACGTCGAGGCGGCGGGGGGCGGCGTCGGGCGAGAGGTCGTCCACGAGCCACAGGTCGCCGGCGCACTGGTAGACCACCCGGGTGCCGTCGCTCGCGGCGTGCCGGGCGTAGAAGGCGTCGTGGTCGGTGTGGCGGCGCAGGTCGGAGCCGTCCTGGGCGCAGGAGTAGAGGTTGCCGACGCCCTCGTGGTCGGAGAGGAAGGCGATCCGGTCGCCGACGAACATCGGGGCGTCCAGATGGCCCTCCAGGTCGGCGAGGAGCCGCTGTCCGTGCAGCCAGAGGCGGCCCATGGCGCCGCCCCGGTAGCGCTTCCAGGCGGCGGGTTCGTGCGGCGGGGTGCCGGTGAGCAGCAGCGTCCTGTGCCCGTCGGCGAGGTCGGCGACCTGGATGTCGGAGACCGGGCCCCAGGGCAGCTTGCGGCCGGGGTCGCCGTCGGGGGACACCTTGTACGCCCAGGTGAAGTAGGAGAAGGGCTCGCCGTGGGAGGCGACGGCCAGGATGTCGCCGGGGCCGTTCCCTTCGGGCGGGGTCCAGCCGCAGACGCGGGTGTCGGGGCTTCCCCAGTAGGTGAGCTGCCGGGCCCGGCCGCCGTCCACGGGGACCAGGTGGATCTCCGGGACGAGACTGCGCCAGCTCGTGCAGGCGATGTGGCGGCCGTCGGGGGAGAAGCGCGGGTGGCCGGTCTTGGTGCGGTCGGCGGTGAGCCGCCAGGCGCGGCCGGGATCGTCGAGGGGGGCGAGCCAGAGGTCGTCCTCGGCCACGAAGCACAGCAGGTCACCGTGGAGATGGGGCAGGCGCAGATAGGTCACCTCTTCATGCTTTGCCGGGGAGGAGGGGTGAGCAACTTGTGCGTTTTTTACCGTCTCGCCCGCTCCCGGAGCCGGGGGACTTATGCGGTTCTGACAGGAGTGACCCAGCACACGTACGAAACGGTTTCGTTTCGCTAGCCGCGGGCACTACAGTGATGCTGTACGAAACAGTCTCGTTCACGCGAAAGGGGTGAGGGTCATGGCCGAGGCCGCAACCGCGCGCCGCAGCCGGCTCACGCCCGAGCGCGCGGCCGAGCTGTACACGGCCGTACTCGACCTGCTCCGAGAGGTCGGCTACGACGCCCTGACCATGGACGCCGTCGCGGCCCGCACCCACTCCAGCAAGGCCACCCTCTACCGCCAGTGGGGCGGCAAGGCCGAGCTGGTGGCGCACGCGATGCGGCACATGAAGCCGGGCAGCATCGCGGACGTCGACACCGGCTCGCTCCGCGGCGACCTGGTCGCCCTCGTGACCCGCGAGGACGACTGCGCCATGGAGCAGAACACCGCGCTGATGCGCGGCCTGGCCATGGCGGTCCACAACAACCCCGACCTTCTGCGGGCGTTCAAGGAACTGCTGATCGAACCGGAGCTGGAGGAGTTCCGGCGCGTGCTGCGGCGCGCCGTCGACCGGGGCGAGGTCCGTGCGGACAACCCGGCGATGGAGTTCGTGGTGCACATGCTGCTGGGCGCGTTCGTCACCCGCACGCTGATCGACGAGCTGCCGCCCACGCAGACCTTCCTCCTCTCGTACATCGACGCCGTGGTCCTCCCCGCCCTCGGCGTCCCCACCACCTGAGCGACCTGCTCCGCACCACCTGACGCGACCGCTCACGTCGTCGGGCTGACCATCCCTGCCCTGACCACCCCACGACTGACCGGGAGTACGCCCTAGTGGCCACGTTTCTCTACCGACTCGGCCGGTTCTCGTTCCGGCGAAGGCACATCGTCGCTTTCCTATGGGTGGCGCTGCTGACGCTCGCGGGCGTCGGCGCGGCAAGCGCCCCCGCCCCCGGCACCACCTCCTTCTCGATCCCCGGCACCGAGGCCCAGAAGGCCTTCGACCTGCTGGAGGAGCGCTTCCCCGGCATGAGCGCCGACGGCGCCACCGCGCGCGTCGTCTTCAAGGCGCCGGCCGGGGAGAAGATGACCGACGCCGAGAACAAGGCGACGGTCCAGAAGACCGTCCGGGAACTGGCCGACGGCTCCGAGGTCGCCGCCGTCGCCGACCCCTACCAGGCCAGGTCCGTCAGCCGGGACGGCACGATCGCCTACGCGCAGGTCACCTACAAGGTGTCCGGCATGGAGCTGAAGGACACCACCAAGGACGCCCTGGAAGGCGCCGCCGAGGAGGCCCGGGACACGGGGCTGACCGTCGAGATCGGCGGTGACGCCCTCCAGGCCGTGCCGCACACCGGCAGCTCCGAGATCATCGGCATCGCGGTCGCCGCGGTCGTCCTCGTCATCACCTTCGGCTCGCTGCTCGCCGCCGGGCTGCCGCTGCTCACCGCCATCATCGGCGTCGGCATCGGCGTCGCGACGATCACCGCGCTGGCCAGCCCCCTCGACCTGGGCTCCACCACCTCCACGCTCGCCACGATGATCGGCCTCGCGGTCGGCATCGACTACGCCCTGTTCATCGTCTCCCGCTACCGCGCGGAACTCGCCGAGGGCCGCGGCCGCGAGGAGGCGGCCGGACGGGCCGTCGGCACCGCCGGTTCCGCGGTGGTCTTCGCCGGTCTCACCGTCGTCATCGCCCTGGTCGGCCTGTCGGTCGTCAACATCCCGATGCTGACCAAGATGGGCATCGCCGCGGCGGGCACCGTCGCCATCGCCGTCCTGATCGCGCTCACCATGATCCCCGCGCTGCTCGGCTACGCGGGCCGCAAGGTGCGCCCGGCCGGTGAGAAGAGCAAGCTGCTCGGCGGCGGGCGCGCCGCCAGGAAGGCCGCCGAGGGCACCACCAAGCCCAACATGGGCACCCGCTGGGCCAGCTTCGTCGTCCGCCGCCCGGTCGCCGTGCTGCTGCTCGGCGTCGTCGGCCTCGGCGCCGCAGCGGTCCCGGCCGCCTCGCTCGAACTCGGCCTGCCCGACGACGGCTCCCAGCCGACCTCGACCACCCAGCGCCGCGCCTACGACCTCCTCTCGGAGGGCTTCGGGCCCGGCTTCAACGGCCCGCTGATGGTCGTCGTCGACGGCAAGGGCAGCGAGGACCCGAAGGCGCTCTTCGGGGACGTCGCCGGGGAGATCAAGGGCCTGGACAACGTGGTGACGGTGACCCCGCCGGCACCCAACAAGGCCGGCGACACCGCCACGATCACCGTGATACCGGACGCCAAGCCGTCCTCGGCGACCACCGAGGACCTGGTGCACGCCATCCGCGACACCGGCGCCGAGCTGACCGCCGGCCAGGACGGCCAGGTGCTGGTCACCGGCGCGACGGCGATGAACATCGACGTCTCGCAGAAGCTGAACGACGCGCTGCTGCCGTACCTGGCGCTCGTGGTGGGCCTCGCCTTCCTGCTGCTGATCGTGGTCTTCCGCTCGATCCTCGTCCCGCTGAAGGCGGCCCTCGGCTTCCTGCTCAGCGTGCTGGCGGCGCTCGGCGCGGTGGTCGCGGTCTTCCAGTGGGGCTGGCTGTCCGGCCTGATGGGCGTCGAGGAGACCGGCCCGGTCATGTCGATGATGCCGATCTTCATGGTCGGTGTGGTCTTCGGCCTGGCGATGGACTACGAGGTGTTCCTCGTGACCCGGATGCGCGAGGCGTACGTCCACGGGGAGAAGCCCGGCCAGGCGGTCGTGACCGGCTTCAAGTACGGGGCGCGGGTCGTGACGGCCGCCGCGGTGATCATGATGGCGGTGTTCGCGGGCTTCATCGGCTCCAGCGAGTCCATGGTCAAGATGATCGGCTTCGGCCTGGCGATCGCGGTCTTCTTCGACGCGTTCGTCGTCCGCATGGCGATCGTCCCGGCGGTGCTCGCCCTGCTCGGCAAGGCCGCCTGGTGGCTGCCGAAGTGGCTGGACCGCGCGCTGCCCAACGTGGACGTCGAGGGCGAGGGCCTGCGCGCCGCGTCGGACCGGGACGGCCGCAAGGACCCGGACGAGGACCGCGAACTGGTCCGCGTCTGATCGTCCCGATCGCGATCGCGGCTTGAGACCAGCCGGTGAGGGCTCCGTGGGGACGGGGCGCCCTCACCGGCTTTCCACTTCCTCGCGTGCGTCGCCGAGTGGCTGTGCGGGCGGCCCCGCGGCCACGGGAGAAGGACGGGCGCGTGTCCCCGGCGCATGGGCCCAAAACAGTCGCGTGCGCGTTACACGCACCACTAGGTTGCCCTTCATGACGAGCGCAGACACCGCCATCGAGGGCCACGGAGCCCACCCCCGGTTCGCCGACGCCCTGCGGGAGATGGGCATCGCGGAGGTGCTGGAGCGGGTCCGCCGCTTCCCGGACGAGACCCGGACCGCCGCCGAGGCGGCCGCCGCGATCGGCTGTGGGCTGAGCCAGATCTGCAAGTCGCTGGTGTTCGCCGCCGACGGCGTGCCGGTGCTGGTCCTGATGGACGGCGCCTCCCGGGTCGACGTGGAGCTGGTGCGGCGGGCACTCGGCGCCCAGCAGGTCGGCCGGGCCAAGGCCGATGTCGTACGGGAGACCACGGGGTACGCCATCGGAGGTGTGCCGCCGTTCGGGCACCGGACCAGGACGCGGGTGCTCGCCGACCGGGGCCTGCTCGACCACGACGTGGTGTGGGCGGCGGCCGGGGACCCGCACACCGTCTTCCCGATGGAACCGAAGACCCTCGTCGCACACGCCGGCGGCACCCTGGTGGACGTCCGCGAGCGAAGTGGCGCGTGACCCCGCTGGTCACCGCGGCCGTGCTGGCGGCCGCGGTCACCCACGCCGGATGGAACGCCATCGCCCACCGCATCACCGACAAGCTGGTCGGGTTCACCCTCATCTCCGGCGGCGGCGCGCTGACCGGGCTGGCGCTGGTGCCGTTCACGGCGATGCCGGCCGCCGCCGCGTGGCCGTACCTGCTCGGCTCCGCCGCCGTCCACATCGCCTACTACGCCCTGCTCATGCGGTCCTTCCGGCTCGGCGACTTCGGGCAGGCCTACCCCATCGCCCGCGGCAGCGCGCCGCTCGTCGTGACCGTGCTCGCCGCGGTCTTCGCGCATGAGGTGCCCAACGGCTGGGCCGCCGCCGGGATCGCGCTGTCCTGCGCCGGGCTGACCGGTGTCGCGCTGTGGGGGCTGCGCGGGCGGCGCCCGGACTGGGCGGCGATCGGCGCCGCGCTGGCGACCGGGCTGACCATCGCCGCGTACACGCTGGTCGACGGGCTCGGCGTGCGCGCCTCCGGCTCGTCGCTCGGGTACATCGCCTGGCTGATGCTGGTCCAGGGGACGGTCATCCCGGCGTACGCCCTCCACCGGTGGCGCGGCGCCTTCCTCGCCACCGTGCGGCCCTTCGCCGCCCTCGGGCTGCTCGGGGCGCTGATGTCCGTCGCCGCGTACGCGCTGGTGCTGTGGGCGCAGACCCGCGCGGAGCTGGCGCCGATCGCCGCCCTGCGGGAGTCGTCGATCATCGTGGGCGCGGTGATCGGTGCCGTGTTCTTCAAGGAGCGGTTCGGCGCGCCGCGGATCGCCGCGGCCGGGCTGCTGGTCGTCGGCATCGGGCTGATGCTGCGCGCGGGCTGAGGCCGGACAGGTCCACGAAGGTGCCCGGAATGTCCCTGATTGGATGCGTCCGTACGCCATCTGGCGCACCCTGGAAGCAGGTTCTTCCGGAGGTGATCGTCATGACGATGCATACCGCAGTGGGCTGGCACGTGGAGCTGGAGTTCAAGGAGGACGACCGGCACACCGAGGCCGCGGCGCTGGTACGGCTCCCGGACGGCAGCGAGGTGCGCTCCCACGGCCAGGCCAGCAGGCACCACACGGACGCGAATCAGCCCAGGGTCGGTGAGGAGATCGCCGGCGCCCGGGCGCTGAACGAGCTGGCGATGCGGCTGCTCACCAAGGCGCACGAGGAGATCGACTCGGCGTCGGGGCGCATCTCGCACCCCATCCACGTGTGAGCGCGGGTCAGCTGCCGGTGAGGGCGGTGCGGACCGCCCTCACCAGGGCCTGCGCACGCGGGTCCGCCGTGACGCTCTTGCGGAAACCGTTCGTCACGTAGCCGAAGGCGATCCCCGACTCCGGGTCGGCGAAGCCGAGCGCGCCGCCGCGGCCCGGGTGGCCGAAGGAACCGGGGGAGAGCAGCGGGGACGCGCTGCCGTGCAGCATGTAGCCGAGGCCGAAGCGGGTGCTCACCACCAGGACCCGGTCCGGCCCCGTGGACTGCTCGCGGCGTGCCAGTTCGGCCGTCTCCGGGGTGAACAGCCGGACCCCGCCGTCGACCTCGCCGATCAGCGACGCGTAGATCCGGGCCAGCCCGTCGGCGGTGGCGATGCCGTTGGAGGCGGGCAGGGCGGCGGCGCGGTAGACCGGGTCGTTCTCGTCGGGCTGCGGGGTGATCGCGCCGAAGGCCCGGCGGGTCAGGGACTCCGGGTCGGCGTAGGCGTCGGAGACCGCGCGCTTCGGGCGGGTGCGCAGGGCCCCCGCCGCCTCCTCGACCGTCACCCGGCCGACCCGCCCGACCCGTGCGGCCTCCGCCGGGGGCAGCCCGAGCCAGAAGTCCGCCCCGACCGGGCCCGCGATCTCGTCGGCGATCCACTCGCCGATGGGCCGGCCGGTGACCCGGCGCACCAGCTCGGCCGTGAGCCAGCTGTAGGTCTGCGCGTGATAACCGTGGTCCGTGCCCGGCTCCCACGCCGGTGCCTGCGCGGCGACCGCCTCGGCGCCGAGCACCGGGTCGGCGGCCTGCGCGACCGTGAGCGGGCGGTCCAGCGCCGGCACCCCCGCGCGGTGCGCGAGCAGATGCCGTACGAGGGTGCGCTCCTTGCCCGCGGCCCCGTACTCCGGCCACCACTTGCCCACCGGCGCGTCGAGGTCCAGCTCGCCGCGCTGGTGCAGCAGCAGGAGGACGGCGGCGGCGACGCCCTTGGTGGCGGAGCGGACGATCTGGGCGGTGCCGGGCTGCCAGGGCTCGGTGCCGTCGATGTCCCGGGTGCCGCCCCACAGGTCGACCACCTTGTGGCCGTCCCGGTAGACGGTGACGGCCGCGCCGCGGTCGCCGAGTGTGCCGAAGTTCCGTACGAACGCGTCCCTGACCGGCTCGAAGCCCTCGGCCACTGTGCCGTTCGCGTCCACGTCCGTCCTCCTCGTCCTGCGGTACGGGTCGGGTCCCCGACTCACCCAAGCAGAATCGTCACGTCGATGTTCCCGCGGGTGGCGTTGGAGTACGGGCAGACCTCGTGGGCCGCGTCCACCAGCTTCGACGCGAGGTCCGGGTCGAGGACCGGCAGGGAGACGCTGAGGGCGACCGCGAGGCCGTAGCCGCGGTGGCGGTTGGGGCCGATGCCGACCTTCGCGGCGACCGTGGAGCCGCTGAGGTCGTAGCCCTCGCGGTTGCCGACCAGGATCAGCGCGTTGTGGAAGCAGGAGCTGTAGCCCGCCGCGAACAGCTGCTCCGGGTTG
>NZ_MUND01000567.1 GCF_002154375.1 Streptomyces glaucescens
TCAAGGAACGGACGCTTCCTTCGTACTCACCCTCTCGGGCTTTCCTCTGGGCGCTTCCCTTCGGTGTCTCCAACTCTACCAGTGTTTTTCCGTCTCTCCGACCACCCTCCCGCAGGCATACAGAAGGAGACCCCGAGATAGGATCTGGCAAGTTGGGTGCCACTGGGCTGGGACACTCGAAGGCGTCACTCGGCCTCAGCAGGAGTACGACTGTACACGGGGCCGCGGAGCGGGGGCAAATCCAGCGAGGAGGTGGTCTAGACCTCTATTCAGGAGCTATCGTGCGGAACCCGCACTTCCTGTGACATACGCTGCTGCTCAGTGCACCGTCCGGGACAGGCAGTGACGGCCCATGTATCTCCACCCCCCGGGAGGCTTCCCATGACCACCGTGACGTCCCCGCTGGCAGGACGCGCCATCGGACTGGCCGCCGTGCCGGATCCGGTCTTCTCCGGGGCCATGGTCGGCCCGGGCACCGCCATCGATCCCGTACGGGAGCCCTCCGAGGCGGTCGCCCCCGTCGACGGAGTCATCGTCTCCCTCCACCCCCACGCCTTCGTGGTCGTCGACCCGAACGGGCACGGGGTGCTCACCCACCTCGGCATCGACACCGTGCAGCTCAACGGCGAGGGTTTCGAGCTGCTGGTGAACAAGGGCGACACCGTGACGCGCGGCCAGGCCGTCGTGCGCTGGGACCCGGCGGCCGTCGAGGCGGCGGGCAAGTCGCCGGTCTGCCCCGTCGTCGCGCTCGAGGCCACCGCCGAGGCGCTCTCCGAGCTCCGCGAGGACGGTGACGTCAAGGTCGGCGACAGTCTCTTCGTCTGGAAGTGACGTCACTGCCGTCGTAGGACGGCCAGGCAGGACAACCATCGCGGCGGCGGGGCCCGCCGCACTATCGGAGACGGGTGAGATGGAGACAACGCTGCGAGGCGTCGGCGTGAGCCACGGGGTGGCGATCGGCGAGGTTCGGCACATGGGAACGGCGGTGCTCGAACCGCCCGCCAAGCAGATCCCGGCCGAGGAGGCGGAGCGTGAGCAGGGGCGCGCTCGCCAGGCCGTGGACGCTGTGGCGGCCGACCTGATGGCGCGCGGCAATCTGGCGGGGGGCGAAGCCCAGGCGGTGCTCGAGGCGCAGGCCATGATGGCCCAGGATCCCGAGCTGATCGCGGACGTGGACCGGCGGATCGCCGTGGGCAGCACGGCCGAGCGCGCCGTGTACGACGCGTTCGCCGCCTACCGGGACCTGCTGGCCGGTGCCGGTGAGTACCTGGCCGGTCGCGTCGCCGACCTCGACGACGTGCGAAATCGTATCGTCGCCCGCCTTCTGGGCGTGCCGATGCCGGGTGTGCCGGACAGCGACGAGCCGTACGTACTGGTCGCCCGTGATCTGGCTCCGGCCGACACGGCGCTGCTGGACCCGACGCTCGTGCTGGGCTTCGTCACCGAGGAGGGCGGGCCGACCAGCCACAGCGCGATCCTGGCGCGGGCACTAGGGGTGCCGGCCGTGGTGGCGCTGCCGGGTGCCGGTGAGCTGGCCGAGGGGACGGTCGTCGCCGTCGACGGCAGCACCGGTGAGGTCTTCGTGAACCCGACCGAGGAGAAGAAGGCGCAGCTGGAGGCGGCGGCCGCGGAGCGCAGGGCGGCACTGGCGGGGTCGACGGGGCCGGGGGCCACCTCCGACGGTCACAAGGTGCCGCTGCTGGCCAACATCGGCGGACCCGCGGATGTGCCCGCGGCGGTCGAGGCCGGCGCGGAGGGTGTCGGTCTCTTCCGGACCGAGTTCCTGTTCCTGGACGACAACAAGAACGCTCCGTCCGAGGAGAAGCAGGTCGAGGCCTACCGGCAGGTGCTCGAGGCGTTCCCGGAGGGCCGGGTCGTGGTGCGGGTGCTCGACGCGGGCGCGGACAAGCCGCTGGACTTCCTGACTCCGGCGGACGAGCCGAACCCGGCGCTCGGTGTGCGCGGGTTGCGCACGCTGCTGGACCACCCCGAGGTGCTGCGCACCCAGCTGACGGCGCTGGCGAAGGCAGCCGAGGGCCTGCCGGTCCACCTCGAGGTGATGGCCCCGATGGTGGCGGACCGTACGGACGCCCGGGCGTTCGCCGACGCGTGCCGGGCGGCCGGGCTGCGGGCCAAGTTCGGTGCGATGGTGGAGATCCCGTCGGCCGCGCTGCGGGCGCGCTCGATCCTCCAGGAGGTCGAGTTCCTGTCGCTGGGGACGAACGACCTCGCGCAGTACACCTTCGCCGCCGACCGTCAGGTGGGTGCTGTCTCCCGTCTGCAGGACCCGTGGCAGCCGGCGCTGCTCGACCTGGTGGCGCTGTCCGCCGAGGCGGCGAGGGCCGAGGGCAAGAGCTGTGGTGTGTGCGGTGAGGCGGCGTCCGACCCGCTGCTCGCGTGCGTGCTGACCGGTCTGGGGGTCACCTCCCTCTCCATGGGCGCGGCGTCGATTCCGTATGTGCGGGCGACGCTGGCGAAGTACACGCTGGCGCAGTGCGAGCGGGCGGCCGCGGCCGCCCG
>NZ_MUND01000568.1 GCF_002154375.1 Streptomyces glaucescens
CGGCCGACCCGTCGGCGGTGACCAGCTCGACCTCCCGCACGGCCGTCGAGAGCGGCCCGTTGCCCAGGCCCGACCCGTGCGTCCCGGTCGCCACCGAACCGGCCACCGAGATGTGCGGCAGCGACGCCATGTTCGCCAGCGCCAGCCCGTGCCGGTGCACCACGCGGGCCAGCTCCGCGTACCGGACACCGCCCGAGACCCGGACCGTCCGCGCCGCGGTGTCCACCTCGATCTCCGGCGGCAGCCCGGCCAGTGACAGCAGCGCCCCCTCGGGGCCCGGCTCGGCGATCTCGTTGAAGGAGTGCCCGCTGCCCAGCACCCGCACCCGCGTGCTGCCCGCGACCAGCGCCCGCAGCGCGGCCCGCGAGTGCGGGCGGTGCAGCTCCTTGGCGGCGTACGTGATGTTGCCCGCCCAGTTCGTCACCGACACGGCCTCGGTCATACGGCGTACTCCCTTCCCGGGGATCGAGAACGAGGCAGTGTAGGCGGGCCCGGCCGTCCCGGCCGAGAGCG
>NZ_MUND01000569.1 GCF_002154375.1 Streptomyces glaucescens
CCCGCCGATAGCCGACCCGGCAGCACCCCTCTCCCTGTGCGCCCGCGAGCCCCACGTCCCCGCGGAGCGCCTCGTCGCGGAGATGGTCCCCCCGCCCCGGTTCGACTCGGTCCGTTTCAGCACGTACATCCCGGACCCGAACCAGCCCAGCCAGACCGAGGCCGTCCACGTCCTGGAGTCCTTCGCGGCGGGTCTCGGCGGCGCGCGCGCCGGCGGAAAGGGCACGGTCCGGCGCGGCTTCCTCGGCTTCGGCAGGGCGAAGGCCCCGAAGGCCCCGGCCGGCCCCCGGGGCGTCTATCTCGACGGCGGCTACGGCGTGGGCAAGACCCACCTGCTGGCCTCCCTCTGGCACGCCACTCCCGCCGAGCCCGCCCTGAAGGCCTTCGGCACGTTCGTGGAGCTGACGAACCTCGTGGGCGCCCTCGGTTTCCAGCAGACGGTGCGGACCCTGTCGGGGCACCGCCTGCTGTGCATCGACGAGTTCGAGCTGGACGACCCGGGCGACACGGTCCTGGTGTCGACGCTGCTGGGCAAGCTGGTCGAGGCGGGTGTCGCACTCGCCGCGACGTCCAACACCCTGCCGGGCAAGCTGGGCGAGGGCCGTTTCGCGGCGGCCGACTTCCTGCGCGAGATCCAGGGCCTGTCCGCGCACTTCCGCGCCCTGCGCATCGACGGCGAGGACTACCGCCACCGCGGTCTGCCGCAGGCCCCGGCCCCGTTCTCCGACGAGCAGGTGACGAAGGCGGCGCGCGCCACCGAGGGCGCCTCCCTCGACGACTTCCCGCGGCTGCTGGACCATCTGGCCCGCGTGCACCCGAGCCGCTACGGCGCGCTCACGGACGGGCTGAAGGCGGTCTGCCTGACCGGGGTCCGGCCGGTGCCCGACCAGTCGACCGCGCTGCGGCTCGTCGTCCTCGCGGACCGGCTCTACGACCGCGAGGTCCCGGTCCTCGCCTCCGGGCTGCCGTTCGACCGGCTGTTCAGCGAGGAGATGCTGAAGGGCGGCTACCGGAAGAAGTACTTCCGGGCGATCTCGCGCCTGACCGCGCTGGCCCGTGACGCCAAGCGCCTGGTGGCGCCCGGGGAAGCCCCGTAGGCCTTACCGGAGTACTACGTCATGATCAAGATCAGCTTCCGGCCAAATACCCCTCACTTTTAGGGCTCTCTCCCGCTGGAAACATTGAGTTAACCCTGCAAACGACTTTGCAGGGTTAACGTGTTTCTTGACCAGCCGTTGACCAACCGTTGGTCCGGACTAGAGACGTGAACTGGGCGGAAGGGAACGTATGTTCCGAGCTGCGACGGTACGGACCGCACTGCGGTACTCCACCGCCGTGCTGCTCACTTTTGGCTTCCTCGCCGTTTCCGCATCGTTCGCACACGCGCATGCGGATCGCCCCCGCACGGGCGGCGCCCAGGCTGGAATCACCCCTTCCGCTACGGCGCCGGCCCCCGAGTCGCCCGCGCTGCACGCCGGTCCGTTCTGCGGGGACCCGACCGGTCCCCCGCCCCACCGCGACCGCCACCGCACCACCGGGTCCCCACCCGGGACGGCCGGACGGCCGCTCCCGCCCCGGGACCCGGAACCAGGGGCCGGACTCGACACGCCCGCGCCCAGCGTCGTGCGCGACCACGCGTCGAGGCTCTCCAGATCCCACACTCCGGCCGCACTCCAGGTGTTCCGCTGCTGATCAGCAGAGCGACCCCCCACACACACCTCTGTCATGTACGCCCGACGCGCTCCCACGGCGCGCCAGGAGGAGTCACCACACCATGCAGCCCCTCATCGACAACGCCCGCACGTTCGGACAGCGCCCTGAGGAGTTCGCCAACCTCGCGGCAGGCCAGTCCCCCGAGGTCCTGTTCATCACCTGTTCCGACTCCCGGGTCGTCCCGGCCCTGATCACGGGCGCCCGTCCCGGCCAGCTCTTCGAGCTGCGCACCGCGGGCAACATCGTGCCCCCGTACGCCTCCGGCACCCCCACCGGCGAGGCGGCCACCATCGAGTACGCCGTGGAGGTCCTCGGCGTCCAGGACATCGTGGTCTGCGGGCACTCCCACTGCGGTGCCGTCGGCGCGCTGGTGCGCGGCGACGACCTCGCCACCGTGCCCGCCGTGCGCGACTGGCTGGCGCACGCCGCCGACGAGCCGAAGGCCACCGACCCGGCGGACCCCGAGGTCGCCGAGGCGGTGCAGCACCACGTGCTGTCCCAGCTGCTCCGGCTGCGGTCCTACCCGTGCGTGGAGCGGCGGCTGGCGGACGGCCGGCTCCGGCTGCGCGGCTGGTACTACGAGGTGCACACCGGCCGGGTCCGCGAACACCGCGCGGACACCGACGCGTTCGAGGCGCTGTGAGTCCCGCCATGACCAAGAACCCTTACCTCAGGCAGGACTTCGCCGCCTCCCTCGTCGTCTTCCTGGTCGCGCTGCCGCTGTGCGTCGGCGTGGCCGTGGCCTCCGGTGTACCGGCCGAACTCGGCCTGATCACCGGCATCGTCGGCGGCATCGTCACCGGTCTGCTGCCCGGCAGCAGCCTTCAGGTGTCCGGCCCCGCGGCCGGACTGACCGTGCTGGTCTTCGAGGCGGTGCAGGAGTTCGGGCTGCCCGCGCTCGGCGTGATCGTGCTCGCGGCCGGGCTGCTCCAGCTCGTGATGGGCGCCCTGAAGCTGGGGCGCTACTTCCGGGCGATCTCCCTCTCGGTCGTCGAGGGCATGCTGGCCGGTATCGGTCTGGTCATCATCGCCGGGCAGCTGTACGCGGCGGCGGGGCTGAAGGCGCCCGCCTCCGGTGTCGACAAGATCCTCGGGCTGCCCGGGGCGGCCGTCGACGCGTTCGGCAGCACCGATGCGCTGGCCTCGCTGGCGGTCGGCGCGGGCACCATCGCGGTGATGGTCGGCTGGAAGAAGCTGCCCAAGCAGGCCCAGTCCGTGCCGGGCGCGCTCGCCGCGGTGGCCCTGGCGACGGTGGCCACCCTGGCGCTCAGCCTGCCGGTGGCCACGGTCGAGGTGAACGGCCTGCTGGACTCCGTCCAGCCGCCCGGCCTCGACGCGTTCGGCGAGCTGGCGAGCCCGGCGCTGCTCGGCACCGTGCTGGCCTTCACGCTGATCGCGTCCGCCGAGTCGCTGTTCAGCGCGGCGGCCGTGGACCGGCTGCACGACGGTCCGCGCACCGAGTACGACAAGGAGCTGATGGCGCAGGGCGCGGGCAACGCGGTGTGCGGCGCGCTGGGCGCGCTGCCGATGACCGCGGTGATCGTGCGCAGCTCGGCGAACGTGGCGGCGGGCGCCAGGACCAAGGCGTCCCGGGTGCTGCACGGCGTCTGGCTGCTGCTGTTCGCGGCGCTGCTGCCGTCCGCGCTGGCCCTGATACCGCTGCCCGCGCTGGCCGGCATCCTGGTCCACGCGGGCTGGAAGCTGATCCCGTTCCGGCAGATCGCCGCGCTGTGGCGGGGACATCGGGGTGAGGCGCTGATCCTCGTGGTCACCGCGGTGTCGATCGTGGCGGTGAACATGTTCGAGGGCGTCCTCATCGGTATCGCCCTGTCGGTCGTCAAGACCGCCTGGGAGGCCTCGCACGTCAAGCTGGAGGTCGTCGACAAGGGCGCCGGTCCGGTCCAGGCGTGCCTGTCGGGCAACGCGACGTTCCTGCGGCTGCCGAAGATCCTCGGCAGTCTGGAGTCGCTGCCCCAGGACCGCCCGGTCGAGCTGGACCTGTCGGGTCTGCACCACCTCGACCACGCCTGCCGCACGGCGCTGGAGAGCTGGGCCGAGCGGCACAGCCACAGCGGCATCGAACCGGTGAAGCTCACCATGGCCGCCTGATCGCCCGAACGCCCGGTCCTCCGGCGCCTTGATCGCTTGATCGCTCGATCCCGCGCGGCGTCGCGCACGATCGTCCCGCCCGGCGCCCGGCCGGGGCCCACCGTGGCCCCGGACCGGGCGTCGGGCATATCGTGACACCATCGAACATCTCAGACATCCGGGTTCCGGGCTTCTCGGCTCGGGCCTCTGGGCTTCGGGCCTCTGGACGAGGGGGTCGTCATGGTGGAGGAGCTGCTCGGAGCGGTCGCGGTGGCCGGTACCGCGGGCGTGGTCTACGTCGCGGCGGCGGCGCGGGTCGTGAAGCAGTACGAACGCGGGGTGGTCTTCCGGCTGGGCCGGCTCCTGGACGGCGTGCGCGGCCCCGGGTTCACCATGATCGTCCCGTTCGTCGACCGGCTGCACAAGGTCAATCTGCAGATCGTCACGATGCCGGTGCCGGCCCAGGAGGGCATCACCCGGGACAACGTGACCGTGCGGGTCGACGCGGTGGTGTACTTCAAGGTCGTCGACGCGCAGAGCGCGCTGGTCAAGGTCGAGGACTACAAGTTCGCCGTCTCCCAGATGGCTCAGACCTCGCTGCGCTCCATCATCGGCAAGAGCGACCTCGACGATCTGCTCTCCAACCGGGAGAAGCTCAACCAGGGCCTGGAGCTGATGATCGACAGTCCCGCCGTCGGCTGGGGCGTCCAGGTCGACCGGGTGGAGATCAAGGACGTGTCGCTGCCGGAGACCATGAAGCGCTCCATGGCCCGGCAGGCCGAGGCGGACCGGGAGCGCCGGGCCCGGATCATCAACGCCGACGCCGAGCTGCAGGCGTCGAAGAAACTGGCCGAGGCCGCCCATCAGATGGCCGACGCCCCCTCCGCCCTCCAGTTGCGCCTGCTCCAGACGGTGATGGCGGTCGCCGCGGAGAAGAACTCCACTCTGGTACTGCCGATCCCGGTGGAGCTGCTGCGTTTCCTGGAGCGGGGCGGGGACCAGGGGGCGGGACACCGTGCGGAACCGGGTGCGGAACGGACCACGGAACCGGGCCCTCCGCCCGCGCTCGACCCATGAAGGTGCTACGCGTGTTGTTCCCGTGACGCACGGTAGATGGTAGACACAGCGGATCAACTGTCCTGTCCGCCAGCAGGAAGGTTCATCCATGTCTGTGTCCCGCCGTCAGGCCCTCGCCCGCACCGGTGCCCTGGGAGTGGGCATCGCGTTCACCGGAGCCGTCTCCGAGCTGTTCGCGGGCACGGCCGCCGCCCAGCATGTGGGCCACACCGGCTACGGCCCGCTCGTCCCCGACCCGGACGGCCTGCTCGACCTGCCGGAGGGCTTCCGCTACAAGGTGCTCTCCCGCGAGGGCGACCCGCTGCGCTCCGGTGAGGGCAAGGTGCCCTCCCATCACGACGGCATGGCCGCGCTGCCCGGCCGCGGCGGCCGGGTCCACCTGGTCCGCAACCACGAGAACCGCGCGACGGCCCGCCTCGGCGTCCCCACGGTCGACGGCCTGACCTACGACCCGGCGGGCAAGGGCGGCTGCACGGCCCTCACCCTGGACGCCCGCGGCAACGTGCTGTCCGAGCGGGTCGCCGTCGCCGGCACGGCCGTCAACTGCTCGGGCGGGCCCACCCCTTGGGGCACCTGGCTGACCTGTGAGGAGACCGAGGACCGGGCGGGCACCAACGGCTACGCCAAGGACCACGGGTTCATCTTCGAGGTCGACCCGGCCGACCCGCGCCGCACCGGGGCGGTCCCGCTGACCGCGATGGGCCGCTTCCAGCACGAGGCGGTCGCCGTCGACCCGAGGAACGGCATCGTCTACGAGACCGAGGACGCCTTCGTCCAGCCCTTCGGCCTCTTCTACCGCTTCCTGCCGAACAAGCCGCTCGGCGGCACCGGCGCGCTGCGCGCGGGCGGGCGTCTCCAGGCGATGCGGGTGCCCGGCGTGCCCGACCTGTCGGCCGTCCGGGAGCCGGGCGCCCGCTTCGACGGCGTCGAGTGGGTGGACGTCCCCGACCCGCTGGCCAAGGAGACCTCGGTCCGCCTCCAGGACTACGGCAGGAAGGGCATCACCCGCGCCCAGAAGCTGGAGGGCTGTTACTGGGGCGGGCGCAGCGTCTACTTCGTGTCGTCGTACGCCCGCAGCGAGGAAGGGTCGGCCGCCGACCACTTCGGGCAGATCTGGCGCTACACCCCCGACCGGCGGCACCTCACCCTGGTGGTCGTCTTCGGCCCGGACACCGACGTGCAGCTGCCCGGCGAGTCCCCGGACAACATCTGCCTCGCGCCCAGCGGCGGCCTGATGGTCTGCGAGGACGGCAACGGGGCGCAGCACGTCTTCGGCGTCACCCGCAAGGGCGAGGTGTACGAGATGGCGCGCAACCGCCAGGCCATCGGCACCGAGGAGGAGCCGGAGTGGGGCGAGTTCGCGGGCGTCGCCTTCTCCCCGGACGGCC
This sequence comes from Streptomyces glaucescens, assembly GCF_002154375.1. Taxonomy (GTDB): domain Bacteria; phylum Actinomycetota; class Actinomycetes; order Streptomycetales; family Streptomycetaceae; genus Streptomyces; species Streptomyces glaucescens. The sequence goes on from NZ_MUND01000569.1 coordinate 6,266, forward strand.
GGACGATGTACGTCAACTGCTACACGCCCGGGACGACGTTCGCGGTGACGGGCCCCTGGCGCCGGTAGCGTCCGGCCCCGGCCGTCCGGCCGGGTGACTTCCGGCGGGCGCTGAGCGCACCGACGGCGGCGCGGGTCCGATTCGCCCGCTTCACCCCCTTACGTTCATACGATGATCCTTCTCGTACGACGTATCGCCGCCGTCTGTGCGCTCGGCGCCGCACTCGCCGCGTGCGGCGCCCCCGAGACCCCCCGCAC
>NZ_MUND01000057.1 GCF_002154375.1 Streptomyces glaucescens
GTGGGTGCACCGGGCGGAGCGCCGGGCACACCCGCCGCTCCGCCCGGTGCACCCACCGCTCCGCTCCCGCACGTCGGCTCCGGGCCCCCGACCTACGATCCCGAGCCGACCGCCCTCCCCGCCGCCGACCCCGACGACCTCGGCGACCTGGTTCCCGACACCGTGCTCGACGGTGCCCGGTACGGCACCTGCATCCTGCGGGCCGCCTCCGTCCGCGGTGACTCGGCCCGCTTCCGCGGCGAGCTTCGCCGCGACGCGCTGCTCACCGCCCGCTTCGGCACCGGCGAACACGCGCTGCTGCTGGTCGCGATGGCCACGGGGGCGAGGGCCACCCCCCGCGCGCACCGCGCCGCCGCCGAGCTGTGCCGGTGGATCGGCAGAGCCGTCGGCCGCAGCCACGCACGCCTCGCCGACGACATCCGCGCGGGCCGCCGCGGCGACCTCAAGTCGGGCCTGCACCGGCTGACCGACCGCAGCCTCGGCCGACTCCGGGCGGGCGCCGCCGACCAGGGGCTGCGCCCGGAGGAGTACGCGGCCACCCTGCGCTGTCTGCTGCTGCCCGCCGACCCCGCCTGCCGGACCCGAATCTTCTTCGGCGTCGGCGCGGGCGGTCTGTTCCGGCTCCGCGACGGCGGCTGGCACGACATCGAACCGCAGGTCACCGAGGCCACCGGCGAGCCCGTGGTGGGCTTCGGCTCGCCGCCCTCCGAGACCCCGCAGGGCGACCGGCTCACGACGGACCTGGGCATTCCGGCGCCGCCCAGCCCGTACGACCAGCGCCCCGAGCCGCCCCGCGAACCGTTCCGTTTCCGCGCCTCCATCGCCCGGCCGGGTGACGTCCTGCTGATGTGCACGGCCGGACTCGCCGAGCCCCTGCGGGGCGAGCCCGCGCTCCCCGTCCATCTGACCGAACGGTGGTCGCACCCGCGGCCGCCGGGCCTCGCCGGGTTCCTCACCGACGTCCAGACCCGGGTGAAGGGGTACGCCGACGACCGTTCGGCGGCGGCGGTCTGGGAGGCGTGATCGCGCACGGTGTGGATTGATGGATCGAGGGGACCCGACCGGACGTGCCGCACAGCGAAGGGGCGCAGGGATCCATGGCCAAGCAGAACGTCGCCGAACAGTTCGTCGACATCCTCGCCCGCGCCGGGGTGAAACGCCTGTACGGCGTCGTGGGCGACAGCCTCAATCCGGTCGTCGACGCGGTCCGCCGCAACTCCGCGCTCGAATGGATCCACGTCCGGCACGAGGAGACCGCCGCCTTCGCGGCCGGTGCCGAGGCCCAGATCACCGGACGGCTGGCCGCCTGCGCCGGTTCCTGCGGGCCCGGCAACCTGCACCTCATCAACGGCCTGTACGACGCCCACCGCTCCATGGCGCCCGTCCTCGCCCTCGCCTCGCACATCCCGTCCAGCGAGATCGGCCTCGGCTACTTCCAGGAGACCCACCCCGACCACCTCTTCCGCGAGTGCAGCCACTACTGCGAGCTGATCTCCAACCCCCGGCAGATGCCCCGGCTGCTGCACACCGCCGTCCAGAACGCGGTCGGCCGCGGCGGCGTCAGTGTCGTCGCCCTCCCCGGTGACCTCGCCGCCGAACCGGCCCCCGACAAGGCGGCCGAGACCGCCCTGGTGACCGCCCGCCCCACGGTCCGCCCCGGCGACGCGGAGATCGACAAGCTGGTCGACCTGATCGACCGGGCGCGGAAGGTCACCCTGTTCTGCGGCAGCGGCACCGCGGGCGCGCACGCCGAGGTCATGGAGCTGGCGCAGAAGATCAAGTCACCGGTGGGGCACGCCCTGCGCGGCAAGGAACACATCCAGTACGACAATCCGTTCGACGTGGGGATGAGCGGGCTGCTCGGCTACGGCGCCGCCTACGAGGCCACCCACGAGTGCGATCTGCTCATCCTGCTCGGCACCGACTTTCCGTACAACGCCTTCCTGCCCGACGACGTGACCATCGCCCAGGTCGACGTGCGGCCCGAACACCTGGGCCGCCGCTCCCGGCTGGACCTCGCCGTGTGGGGCGACGTCAAGGAGACGCTGCGCTGTCTCACCCCGCGCGTGAAGACCAAGCACAACCGGCGCTTCCTCGACAAGATGCTGAAGAAGCACGCCGACGCGCTGGAGGGGGTCGTCAAGGCGTACACCCGCAAGGTCGACAAGCATGTCCCCATCCACCCCGAGTACGTGGCGTCCGTGCTCGACGAGGTCGCCGCCGACGACGCCGTCTTCACCGTCGACACCGGCATGTGCAACGTCTGGGCGGCCCGCTACATCACCCCCAACGGCCGCCGCCGCGTCATCGGGTCCTTCTCCCACGGCTCGATGGCGAACGCGCTGCCGATGGCGATCGGCGCGCAGTTCACCGACCGCCGCCGCCAGGTGGTGGCGATGTCCGGCGACGGCGGGTTCTCCATGCTGATGGGTGACTTCCTCACCCTCGTCCAGCACGACCTGCCGGTGAAGATCGTGCTGTTCGACAACTCGTCGCTCGGCATGGTGGAGCTGGAGATGATGGTCGCCGGGCTGCCTTCGTACGGCACCACCAACAAGAACCCCGACTTCGCCGCCGTCGCCCGCGCCTGCGGGGCCTACGGCGTCCGGGTGGAGAAGCCGAAGCAGCTCGCCGGCGCCCTCAAGGACGCCTTCAAGCACAAGGGGCCCGCCCTCGTCGACGTCGTCACCGACCCCAACGCCCTGTCCATCCCGCCGAAGATCAAGGCCGAGATGGTGACCGGGTTCGCGCTGTCCGCCTCCAAGATCGTGCTGGACGGCGGTGTCGGCCGGATGCTCCAGATGGCCCGCTCCAACCTCCGCAACGTGCCCAGGCCCTGACCGCGGTCGAAGGGTGGTGGGGCCGTCCCCCTTCTGGCGGCGGTCGCGCAGGAACGATCAGCCCGGTCCCCGGGCAGGTGCCGCCCTGGGGTCAGCCGACGGCGCGGCGCAGCAGCGCTTCGGAGGGGTCCAGGTAGCGGTCGCTGTAGTCCATGCCGAGTCCAGCGGTTGGCAGGATCACCTGGGCCTTGTTGTTGACCATCAGGGCGGTGCGACCGTCGAGGTCGTCAGCGAACAGCAGGGGGACGATCCGCGCCGCGTAGACCTTCGGGGAGGGACCGGCCAGCCCGACCACGACTTCGGCCAGACGGTGCATGAGGCTGCCCTCGCCCAGATAGTCGGAGCGGATGTCGGTCTTGATCAACCCGGGGTTGAGACCGAAGTACGCAGGGCCGGGCAGTCTGCGGTCCCCCGCGAGCACGAGGATCTCGTTGCCGGCAACGGTGTTCATGTGCGCGGTGGGCCGGTGTTCATTGCGGGTGCCTTCGTCCGTGTTCCGGGTGCGTGTGTCGGGTCAGGGCAGGGCGGGGTAGTCGGTGTAGCCGTGTTCGTCGCCGCCGTAGGTGGTGGCCCGGTCGGGGGTGTTGAAGGGGCCACCGCGTTCGAGGCGCTCGGGCAGGTCGGGGTTGGCCAGGAAGAGGGCGCCGTAGGCGATCAGGTCGGCGGTGCCGTCCTCGATCAGGTCCAGCTCCTGAGGACCGGTCGGCTCCGCGCCGGTGAACGGGTTGAGGACGAAGGTGCCCGGCCACTGGCGGCGCAGCCGGACCGTCAACTCGCGGGCCCCGGCGGACTCCATCTGGTGCAGATAGGCCAGGTTCAACGGGGCCAGGGCCTCGACCAACGCGGAATAGGTGACCTCCACGTCGTCCGGGTCGGTCTCCACGATGTCGTTGTAGGGGTTGCCCGGCGACATGCGGAAGCCGACCTTCTCCGGCCCGATCGCCTCGGCCACGGCCTGCGCCGTCTCCACCGCGAACCGGATGCGGCGGTCCGGGGAACCGCCCCACGCATCGGTACGCGTGTTGGAGTTCGGGGCGAGGAACTGGTGGATCAGGTAGCCGTTGGCGCCGTGCAGTTCCACGCCGTCGAAGCCGGCCTCGACGGCGTTGCGGGCGGCGGTGGTGTAGTCGGCGACGGTCTGGGCGATCTCTGCCCCGGTCAGCTCGTGAGGGGTGACGAAGTCCTGCGGGCCCTCGCTGGTGTAGACCTGGCCCGCCGCCCTGACCGCAGAGGGTCCGACCGGGGTCAGTCCCGTCAGGCTCGGATGGCCGACCCGCCCCGTGTGCATCAGCTGCAGGAAGATCACTCCGTCGCGCTCGTGGACGGCGCCGGTGACCTTCTTCCACGCCTCGATCTGCTCGCCGGAGTGGATACCCGGGGTGTTCGGGTAACCCTGGCCGACCGCTGACGGCTGGGTTCCCTCGGTGACGATCAGCCCGGCACTGGCCCGCTGGCCGTAGTAGGTGGCCATCAGGTCCGTGGCGGACCGACCGGGCCCGTAGGCGCGGCTGCGCGTCATCGGTGCCATCACGATCCGGTTGGCCAGCCGTGTGCCGGCCAGGTCGTAGGGGGTGAAAGCCTTGTTCATGATCGTCGCTCCCTTGGTTCGTACGGGCCTGTGACAGGGCCGTCGGCGTCAGACGATCTGACGTTACCTGCTCGAACAAGTAAATCAGCCTTGGCATTCCCTCGGGTGTCTCGCCAAGGGGAAAGTGGCCGGGAGCAGCATGTTTCCCTGATTGAGTGACGCCTGTTCGGCGGCTGTGGGCGCTAGAATGGGGGTGTATATGTTCGGGCAGTTACATGGAGGAGCGCAGCATCACATGATCCGCCCAGATTCCGGGCCTCCCGGGCCGGACGCTGTCGAGGCGGCCCACGTGCCGATGCCGCCCTCGGTCCAGGCCGGGCCGATGGCCCACGCGATCTTCCGGGTGGCCCGGCTGCACCGCGCGCTCGCCGGGCAGCTCCTGCGTCGGGTCGGCCTCCACCCCGGCCAGGAACTGGTGATGATGCAGCTGTGGGACCACGGGCCACAGCGCCAGACCGACCTGGTCCGACTGCTCGGATCCGACGCGGCCACCATGACCCGCACCATCAAGCGACTCGAACACGCCGGATTCGTCCGCCGCCGCCCCAGCCCCACCGACAAGCGGGCGACCATCATCGAGCCCACCGAGGCCAGCCTCGCCCTGCGCCACCAGGTCGACGACATCTGGGCGGAGCTGGAGGAGTGCACCGCCGGGGAAATGCCCGAGAAGCGGCAGGCCGAGGCCGTCCAGGTCCTGGAAGAGATCGAGGCGAGCCTGACCCTGGCCGCGACCCGGCTCGCGCAACAGCAGACCGACGACCCGGCCGCACCACCCGAGGGGCGGGCCGGCCGCGGGTAGCCCGCTCCCGGGAGTGCGAAGCGGCGACCGGCGCCTCGACCGCGGCCCCGGTGCGCCAGGGACTGCGTCGTTGTCGGTCTTCGTCCTGACGTCCCCTGACCTGGCTGGCCGGGTCCCGCAAGGACGTAGTCCCTGGCCGGGCCCGGCCGCCCCGGACGGTGAACAGCGGCTGAGCCATGAGCGGCGGTTGCCTCCAGCGGGGGGAGGCAGGGCCACTGGGTGAGCTGACGGACTCCCCCTGCCCCCGCTGTGGCGTGTGCCCTGGTCAGGTGGTGGTGTGCGCACCAGCACGCGTGTCACCGGCGTCCCCGGACACCGCATCTAGGCGCCCGGACTCCAGTGGCGGGCCGAGGTGTCGTAGGTGTGCCGGGGCAGGCCCTCGACGGCGCTGGTCCGGAACGGGCGGCCCCGGTCGTCGATCCGGACCGTGCCGGTGCGGCCCTGCGAGGACCAGTCCAGCTCCAGCAACCAGCGGCAGTCGCAGCCCGCCGTCCGCGCGGTGACCAGCAGCACCTCCGGGTCCTCGGCCGACACCCGGTACGGCATGCGGACCGCCGGGATCGGCGTGCCCGCGTCGTTCCCGGCGACGGGGCGGGCGAGCGGCCGGTCCTTGTCCAGGTCCACCGCGAAACGCCGGGGGGTGATGGCGCCGCCGCAGCCCTCGTCCATGGCGTACACGTGGCCCGGCGCCGGCTCGGCACGCCCGGCCACCCGTACCCGCAGCGCCTCCAGGACCACGGCCGTGGCGGAGCGGCCCTGCACGGAGATCCGCACGGTGGTCTCCCGGCCGTGCACCGCCCCCTGCGCCGCCGCCCACGTCCCGGCGTCCTGCGGGGCCGGGGGCGGCGGAACCTGGGCGGGCGGCCTGCCGATGACGTAGTCGTGGCCGCAGCCGTGCGCCCAGACCTGCGAGTCGGCGGTCCAGACGAGGGGGAGGGCCCCATCGGTGGGGGAAGCCGCCGCCGGCGTGCGGGTCCGCGAGGGCGCTGGGGAAGGGCTCGTCCCCGCCGGGGACGGGCCGGGCGCGGCCGAAGTCGCGTCAGGGGACGCGGAGGGCGTGCGGGGCGGAGGGCTGCTCGGTGTCCCGGTCGTGGGTGCCGCGACCGTCGTACGGACGGACGGGGCGACCCCGGCGGAGGAGCCGCGGCCGGTGGGCAGCGCGGCGAGGCTGCCGGCCGCGGCCAGGGAGGCGCAGCCGGCGGCGAGGGCGACGGCCAGGCGCGGACGCCGCCGGTACCAGGGTGCCGACACCTGTACCGGTCGTGCTTCCGGTCCCGGTGGTTCCGGTCGTGCTTCCGGTCCCGGTGATTCCGGTCCCGCTTCCGGTTCCGGTGGTTGCGGTCCTGGTTCCGGCGGGGCTGCCGGTGCTGCTTGCGGGGGCGGTGCGTCCACCGGCGCCGCGGGCACGGCCTCCGCCCGCGGTCGCCGGCGTGCCGCCACCGCCGTCAGCCAGCGGCGGTGCAGTTCCACGCGCTCCTCGGGCGTCGCGCCGCACAACGCGGCGAACCGCTCCACGGGGGCGAAGTCCTGCGGCACCGCGTCACCGGCGCAGTAACGGTGCAGCGTGGAGGTGTTCATCTGCAGACGGCGGGCCAGCGAACCGTAACTGCGGTCCGTACGCTCCTTCAGCTCTCGCAGCAGCGCCGCGAACCCGGCGACGCCGTCGTCCTGTCCGGACACCCTTCCCCCGGTGCGCTCGCGTCCCCGGGACGGCATCCCAGGAACTCCCTGTACGTGCACGTCAGACGGGGTGGGATGGTTCCATGCCGAGCGAAGCGGCATCCCCTGTTGCGCGCGTCACCGCCGCCTGCCGATGCTGGGCACATCCACCGACCCAGTCGCACAGGGGGAGACCCATGCCCGTCCGTACCCGAGCCGCCGCGCTCGCCGCACTCGCCGTCGCCGCGGTCACCGGCCTCACCGCGCTCGCCGCCCCCGCGGGAGCCGCGCCCGGGCCCGCTTTCCTCTCGGCCGCCGAGCTGCCGCCCCACCCCTCCTCGGCCTGGACCGCCGGGAAGGTCACCGACGGCGTGCCCGACGAGCTGCGGCTCTGTCTGGACGAGGTGTTCCCGGGCTACGACTCCCGTTACCGCCCGTTCCACACCGACCTCGACGCCGCCGCCCGCCAGCTCACCATCGTCGCCGGCTCGGCCGCCAAGGCGAAGGCGCTGGCCGACCGGATGAACGCGCTCATCCGTTCCTGCGCGGACCGGATCGAGCAGGACGACCCCGAGACCGAGGCCGCCTACCGGAGCTACGGAAGGGTGCGGGCCGAGGAGGGTGCCCGCGTCCACGGCCTGCACACGCAGACGTCCTGGGGTGCCACGGACATCCGGCTGCTGTCGGTGGGGCGCGACGGGCGCACGGTGACCGTCGTGGAGTGGGCGCAGCTCGGCGACTTCGGGGACGCACCGGTCCGCGCCTTCCGCAAGACGACGGCGACGGCGGTGAACAAGCTCTACTGATCCGAACGCGGGCGCGACCGGCCCGGGACGGTCGCATTCCGGCCACTTTCGTCCCGCCGGCGTCCGGACGGTGCCGGACGCCGAACGGCCGCCGCCGGGAGAACACCCGCCCCAGCTCTTGGCCGTGTACGGCCGGATCGGCAGCCCGCAATAGACAGTTGAGCCGATCTCCGCCGCTCGACCGGGCGGCCTGACGCGCCCCACGGAGCCGCTCTGGCCGCCCACCGCCGCGCCGGCCGTGGCCGAACACCTGGTCGTCGACGATCCCGCAGGACTGGCCCGGTGCCCGCTGGGCAAGGATCCCCGTGAACGTGTTCGAGCAGGAGGGAAACCGACATCGGCACGCGGGCGGGGGACATGAAGAGGCAGGTACGAGGAGGCGGGCCCACCACGGTCGGGGCCTTCTCGACGGGGACGACGGAGGACGGGACCGACGGCGCGGCGGAGCAGGCCCCGGCGCCACAACTGAGGCGCAGACTCGAGCGGGCCGACTTACGGGCCGTCCCGGAGGCGCGACGGGCACTGCGCGAACTGCTGCGGCACTGGGGGAGTCCCGGCCGCTCCGACGTGGCGGAGCTGCTGACCAGCGAACTCGTCACCAACGCGCTGGTCCACACCGACGACGAGGCGATCCTGACGGCGACCGTGGGGCCGCGCGGCCTCCGGGTGGAGGTACGGGACTTCGTGGCCCGCCGGCCTCGGCTGCGCGTACCGGCCGCCGACGACGGTACGAACGGCCGCGGCCTGCTGCTGGTCCAGTCGCTCGCCGCCGCCTGGGGCGTACGGCCGCACGCGGTGGGCAAGTCCGTCTGGTTCGAGCTGGACGCGGACGCCGCGTAGGGATCACGGCGGAGCGACGGCGAACGGGACGGGGGGCGGCCCGTGCGGCCGCACCCCCGTCCGTCGTCGCCCGGTTCCGGGTCCCGGTCCGGCCTAGGGGGTGTCGTCGAACTCCCGTCTGCCCCGCGACGCCCGGCACGTGCTCTCGCCGCACCGGACGAAAGTCCGGGTACGCCCAGTACGCGGACTTCCGCCCGGCGAGCCGAGAGCACGCACCGGACGCCGCAGGGCCGTCCTGCGGACGGCGACGGGAGTTCGACGACACCCCCTAGCCGAACTGCTGCTCCAGATCCTTGAGCTTGCGCTCCAGGTGGTCGAGGCGCGGCAGGGCCTGGGTGTCGTCCTCCGCGGTGAGGTCGACCCTGACCGGGTCAGCGGATCCGCCGCGGACCGGCTGCAGGGAGGGCCGGTTGCGTACCGGCAGGGGCTCGGGCGGGGATATGGCAGGCTCCGCGGAGACCATCTCGGAGCCCTGCTCCACCGGTGACAGCTCCACCTGCCGTCCGCCGCCCCGGCCGGCGAAGCCGCGGTGACCCCGGCTGATCGCCTTCAGCCGGGCGCGCTCCAGGCGCTCCTTGTCGCGCCGGCGCAGCCGCTCCTGCTCCTTCTGGCGTTTGTCCTCGCGCACTTCCTCGACGGCCTCGTCGAGGCTGCGCACACCCTCCAGGAGCATCAGGGACCAGGCCCGGTAGGTCTCCCGCGGGGCCCTCAGCCAGCGCACGATCCGGATCTGCGGCAGCGGCCTGGGCACCAGGCCCTGCTCGCGCAGGGCGGCCCGGCGGGTCTGCTTCAGCGCCCGGTCGAAGAGCACCGCGGCGGACAGGGACATGCCCGCGAAGAAGTGCGGGGCACCGGCGTGCCCCGCGCCACGGGGCGCGTGCACCCAGTTGAACCAGGCGGCGGCGAAGGCGAACGTCCAGACGAGTATCCGGGAGCCGAGCGCCGCGTCACCGTGGCTGGCCTCGCGGACCGCGAGCACCGAGCAGAACATCGCCGCGCCGTCCAGCCCGAACGGCACCAGGTACTGCCAGCCGTCGGAGAGGCCGAGGTTCTGCTCGCCGAAGCCGACCAGGCCGTGGAAGGAGAGCGCCGCCGCGACCGCGGCACAGCAGAAGAGAAGGACGTAGGAGACCGTGCCGTAGACGGCCTCCTTGCGTCTGCGGCGTTCCTCATTGCGTTCCCAGGAGTCGTCGGCGCGCGCGTCCTTCCCCGCGGTCCGCCTGCCGCGCGCGAGCACCGCCACCGCCGCCAGCATGCCCAGGAGCAGTACGGCGCCCGGAAGCAGCCAGTTCAGCGATATCTCGGTCAGTCTCATCCGGTGGTCCCTTGCCTCGGGATAGGGCGTGACGCCCGCCATAGTGGCCCAGACCCACGAGCCCTCAGGGGCGTTCGCGGCAAGAGGCCGCCAAGGGAGTGCGGCAGGGACGCACGAGTCACCGTTCTGGTCGAACTCCCGTATGACATACGGTGGTTGAGTTCGAACAAGACCATCCTGACGAGCGGTTCCGGGGGCGGTCGCGCCCTACCGTCCCCTACGCGAGAGGTTGATGAACCGTGTGTGACCGCGCGGACGGCAGGTGCGTGGATGTACTCCCGGGGCGGAAGTGACACCCGGTCACGCGGCGGCGGCCGTCAGCTTGGCGATCCGGTCCGCGTCGCAGGTGCGCGGGCAGGTGGCGCAGGTGTCCTCCGGGCGCACGGTGTAGAACATGCAGCAGCTCGCCCGGTCCCGGGTGGGCAGCGACTCGCCGTCCGGGCCGGTCAGCTCCCGGAAGGCCGCCGAGCCGACGTACGGCTTCGTCGCCCCCGGCAGCAGCAGCTCCAGTTCGTGCCGCGCCCGCTCCTGCTCGCCGAGCAGATGGGCCACGTACCACAGCCCCTCCACCACCTCGTCGGTCGCCATGCCCCACAGCGCCCGGCCCCGCCGGCGCATCCGCGGGCCGAAGCCGCCGAGGACCGGTTCCAGGTGCTCGGCGACCGCCGCCCGCACCTCGGCGCGCAGCGCCTCCTCGCCGGAGACCACCCGGGCGCCGGGCAGTGCGGCGGCCGGGTCGCCGGGGAGGCAGGCGAAGGCGGTGGGCCGTACGGCCATGCGGCCCACGGAGAGACCCGCGGCCGAGCGGTCGAACGAGACATGTGTCACGGGATAGCGGGGGACCCGGCGGTGCAGGAACCACGGCACGGTGATCAGCAGGCAGGCGGGCCAGGCGTAACGGTGCAGGCCGAAGCTGGCGATCACGTCCGGGCGGGCCTGCTGTCCGTAGTCCCGCACGACTTGGGCGTCGTCCCAGGCCAGAAAGGCGTCGAGGTGGTCCGCGCCCTCCGCGAGCGAGGCGGCGGAGACCCACCCGCCGCCCTCGGGAGCCGGGTCCGCCGGGCCCACTTCGGTGACGGCGAGTCCCGGGAACACCTCGGTGAGGCGGGCGTACGCGTCCGCGACGGCCGACGAGGGCACAGGCATACCGGGACCACCGCTTCGAGATCGAGAACAGGTAAGGCTTACCTTACTCAATCTCGCGGAAATTTGAACTACCGCGTTGTCCGCCTAAGGTGCTTGACGGATGAGTAACAACCGGCCGTAATCTCCCCAACCGCCGAAACCCCCGGCAACCGCCGACAACCGCCGACAAGTCCGTCAGGAGGACCCTGTGAAGCAGGCCGCGCACGGTCCCGCCGAGACGGGTTGCGGGGCATCGGATCTCCCGGCGTCGGACCGTTCCGCGGGCAGCGGGAAAATGTCCGCCGTACGCGTGCCCGCGCAGGGGCGGGCGGCGGCGCCCGCGCCCAGGCCCTCCGGCGGGGACGCCGCCGCGGCCCGTGGCGAGCACACGCACAGCGAGCGGCCGATGCCCCAGGCGCCGCCCGCGGCGGAGCCCGCCCGGCCGGTCGTGCAGCGGTCGTCCGTGCGCGGGCAGATCCTCCAGGCACTGCGCTCCGCGCTGGTCACCGGAGAACTGCGGCCCGGCGAGGTGTACTCGGCTCCCGCGCTGGGCGAACGGTTCGGGGTCTCGGCGACGCCGGTCCGCGAAGCCATGCAGCAGCTCGCGCTCGAAGGGGCCGTCGAGGTCGTGCCGAACCGGGGCTTCCGGGTCGTCGAACGGGACGCGCGCGAACTGTCGGAGCTGGCCGAGGTGCGGGCGCTGCTCGAGGTGCCCGTGCTGCTGCGGCTCGCCCGCACGGTGCCGGCCGCGCGGTGGGCCGAGCTGCGGCCCCTCGCGGAGGCGACGGTGCGGGCGGCGGCGTCCGGGTGCCGGGTGACGTACGCCGAGGCGGATCGGGCGTTTCACCGGGCCGTGCTGGGGCTTGCGGGCAACGCGCAGCTGGTGCGGATCGCCGATGACCTGCACCGGCGGGCGCAGTGGCCCCTGGGCGGGGCGGCGGTGGGACACGCGCGGACCGAGCTGATGGCCGACGCGGCCCAGCACGTGGGACTGCTGGACGCGTTGATCGCCGGCGACGCGGAGGGTGTACGGGTACGGCTGGGCGAGCACTTCGGCACCACCGGGTCCTGACTGGACCGGGGCTGGGGCTGGGGCTGCGCGGCGTTCGCGATCGAAGCCCGAGGCGCGGAACCCCCCCCACAGGCATTCAGCCCCCTTCCTGAGCAGAGCGGGGAACTGCGCGACAGACCACGACGCGCCCGCACCCGCCCCCGGTGTCGAGCCGTCACGCACCCAGGGGGCGCGGGGAACTGCGCGACAGACCACAGCGCACCCGCACCCGCCTTCGGTGCCGAACTGTCACGCACCCAGGGGGCGCGGGGAACTGCGCGACAGACCACAGCGCGCCCGCACCCGCCTTCGGTGTCGAGCCGTCACGCACCCAGGGGGCGGGGGGAACTGCGCGACAAGCCACAGCGCACCCGCACCCGCCCCGGGCACCGGGCACGGCACCGGGCACGGCACGCGGCACGGCGTGGACGCGCCGTCCCGAGCGTGCCGCCGGCACCCGGTCCCTCACGCCGTCGCCGCGTCCGGGGCCTGGGGGGTGAGCTGGCGGGCCAGCCAGGTGGGGACGCCGCCCAGGAGGTGGAAGAGGCGGCGGGCCTCCTCGCGCAGGCGGGAGGCCTCGGGTTCCGTCTCCGCGTCCGCGAGGGACACCAGCGCGGGGGCCGTACCGACGAGGTAGCCCAGTTCCTCGCGGATCCGCAGCGACTCGGCGAAACCGTGCCGGGCCTCGGCCAGTTCGCCGTCGCGCAGGGCGAGCCCGGCGAGGTGCCGCCACGTGAAGGAGAGCAGCAGCGCGTCGGAGTGGGTGAGGGCGCCGGTGTGGGCGCGGCGGTACGCGGCCCGCGCGGCCTGCGGGGACCGGGTGAGGTTCTCGGCGAGCAGGCCGCGACGGAAGTCGAGCAGCGCGCGGGCCGGCGACCCCGGAGGGATCAGCGCGGCCGCCCGGCCGAGCGCGGCGCGCGCCTCGTCGGCCCGGTCGCGCACGCCGAGCAGCGTGGCGGCGTAGGCCAAGTACCCGCGTTCACAAGCGGCGGCGCCCCGTTCCTCGTCGTCGTGGGCCAGCGCCTCGGCCGTGCGCAGCGCGTCCTCGGCCTCCTCCCAGCCCTGCTCGGTGTACAGGCACCGTTCCACCAGCAGCGCGGCCCGTTGCAGGGCCGCCGCCGGGGTGACCGGTTGGAGCAGTGCGGCGGCGTCGGCCCAGCAGGCCCGCGAGCGCAGCCGCCATACCGCGGTCTGGAGTGGATCGTCACCGGCGGTCGTTCCGTTACCAGACATGGCGGTATACGCCACCTCGCCCTCCCCGAGCACGCCATCGAGCTGTTGAGTGGTGGCCGCATCTCAGCACGGATCCACGGCCCGGCCAAGAGGGTGGGTGAAGGATTTCACAAAGTCGTGGGGCTGTCGCCCGCACAGGTTTCAGCTCATGCGCAGCGCCAGGAAGAAGTCCAGCTTGTCCTCCAGGCGGGACAGGTCACGGCCCGTCAACTGCTCGATGCGGCCCACCCGGTAGCGCAGCGTGTTGACGTGCAGGTGCAGCCGGGACGCGCAGCGCGTCCAGGAGCCGTCGCACTCCAGGAAGGCCTCCAGGGTCGGGATCAGCTCCGCGCGGTGGCGGCGGTCGTAGTCACGCAGCGGGTCGAGGAGCCGTGCGGTGAAGGCGCGGCGGACGTCGTCGGGGACGAACGGCAGCAGGAGGACGTGGGAGGCCAGTTCCTGGTGGCCGGCCGCGCAGACCCGGCCGGTGCGGGCCCCCGCCACCCGGCGGGCGTGCCGGGCCTCCTCCAGGGCGCCGCGCAGCCCCTCGGCGGAGTGCACGGCCGCGCTGACGCCGAGCGTGACCCGCCCGTCGCCGTCCAGGCCGGCCGACAGCGGCTCCCGTACGGCGGCCAGCAGGGTGTCGGCGAGGACGCCGGTCTCGGAGCCGTCGTGCTCGGCGGCGACGGCGGGCAGCGGGACGAGGGCGATCGCCTCGTCGCCGACGTGCGCGACGGCGATGCGGTCAGAGGGCTCGGGGCCGGTGGCGAGCGGGTCGACCAGGATCTCCTCGAGCAGCGACTGGGCGACCGGGCCGGTCTCGACCTCGCCGCCGTCCCACTCGACCCGGGCGACGACGACCTGCCAGTGCGGGGCCGCGCCGAGGCCGGGCAGCAGCACGGGGGCGGCCACCCGCAGCCGGGCGGCGATCTCGGCGGGCGCGGCGCCGGTCTGCACCAGTTCCAGGACCTCCTGGGCGAGCCGCCGCCGCACGGTGCGCGCCGCGTCCCGACGGTCGCGTTCGACGGCGATCAGCTGGGTGACGCCCTGGAGCAGGTCGAGCCGCTCCTCGGCCCAGTCCCCGGCGTCCGCCTCGACGGCGAGCACCCAGTCGGACAGCACGGTCTCGCGTACGTCCCGGGCGGCCTGCGGGGCGCGGGCGCTGCTGCGGATCGGGAAGAGGGAGTAGGTGGTCGGGCCGGCCGGCACCCGGTGCGGGCCGCGGCGGCCGGTGCGGGCGGCGGCCAGGTGCTCGGCGGCGAGCGTCGCGCACAGCTCGGCGGGCAGCGCGGGCCCGGCGGCCTCGGACCCGGCGATCAGCCGTCCGGTCGGTGACAGCACCCAGGCGCGCAGGTCCAGGTCGGAGCCGAGCAGGTCGAGGACGACGTCGGGGCCGCCGCCCGCGGGGCCGGAGGTCATCATCCGCCGGTGCCGGTCGACGACGGCCGCGAGGTCGCCGGCGCGTTCCCCGGAGACCTGCCGTACGACGTGCTCGGTGATCGTGGCGAAGGCCACGGACTCGTGCACCGCGAACAGCGGCAGCCGGTGCCGGGCGCAGGCCGTGACCAGGTCCTCGGGGATGTCGCCCAGTTCGGCCTCGCCGGCCGCGAGGGCCGCCACCCCGGCCTGCGCGAGGATCCGTACGAAGGGCTCGGAGTCGGCGGCGTCCCGGCGCCAGGCGAGGCCGGTCAGCACCAGCTCGCCGCCGGAGAGATAGCGGCTGGGGTCCCGCAGGTCGGTGGTCATCACGCCCCGCACGGTGCGGTCCAGCTCGTCCTCGCCGCCGAGCAGCCTGAGGCCCAGCGCGTCGGTGTCCAGCAGTGCGCGCAGCCGCATTCTCGTCGCCGCCGTTCTTTGTCTCGAAACTTACGATGAAACTGATGGTGGTGGTGGGGTTCGGTCCGCGGACCGTTCGACGGACCGACACACGGTCGTCCGGTGCGGTTGCTCGCCGTCTCCTCGGAGGGTGTCCCTGGTCACGCGGGACGGACCGGGCGTTTCCAGAGGAAAACAGAGAGGTTGCCGAGAACCTCCGTTCATACGAATCTACAAGATGACCGTCGTGGCCAGCCAACTCCTTCATGGTTTCGGTGACTGACCCGCTCGGAGCACAGCGCTGTGTACTGGCTCCCATCCGCGTGAACAACAGATGAACGAGCCGGGAGTGCCGCACACGGATTGGCTCGATCTGCACGACCCCCACGAGAACGAAGAAGGAGAGCCGGTCATGGACTTCCTTCGCCCCGCCAGTTGGGAGGAGGCGCTCGCCGCCAAGGCCGAGCACCCCGCCGCTGTGCCGATCGCGGGCGGCACCGATGTCATGGTCGAGATCAACTTCGGCCACCGCCGGCCGGACCACCTCCTGGACCTGAACCGCATCGGCGAGCTGGCCGAGTGGGAGAGCGGCGCGGACTCCGTGCGCCTGGGGGCCTCCGTCCCGTACGCCGCGATCATGGAGAACCTGCGCGCCGAGCTGCCGGGCCTGGCGCTCGCCTCGCATACGGTGGCCTCGCCGCAGATCCGCAACCGCGGCGGCGTGGGCGGCAACCTCGGCACCGCCTCCCCGGCGGGCGACGCCCACCCGGCCCTGCTGGCCGCGGGCGCCGAGGTCGAGGCGGAATCCGCGGCCCGCGGCAGCCGCCGTATCCCCATCGACGACTTCTACACCGGGGTCAAGCGCAACGCGCTCGCCCCCGACGAGCTGATCCGCGCGGTGCACATCAAGAAGGCCGACGGCCCCCAGCAGTACTCGAAGGTCGGCACCCGCAACGCCATGGTCATCGCCGTGTGCGCGTTCGGCCTCGCCCTGCACCCCGCAACCCGCACGGTCCGCACCGGCATCGGCTCGGCCGCCCCGACGCCGGTCCGGGCGAAGACCGCCGAGGAGTTCCTGAACGCCGCGCTGGAGGAGGACGGCCTCTGGGACAACGGCGAGACCATCACCCCGTCGGTCGCCCAGCGGTTCGCGGACCTGTGCGCCGCCGCCTGCAACCCCATCGACGACGTCCGCGGCACCGCGGGCTACCGCCGCCGCGCGGTCGGCGTGATGGCCCGCCGGACGCTCACCTGGACCTGGGAGTCGTACCGCGGCACCCGCCGCACCCTGAAGGGAGCCGCGTGATGCGTGTCAGCCTCACCGTCAACGGACGGCCACAGGAAGCCGACGACGTCTGGGAGGGCGAGTCCCTGCTCTACGTGCTGCGGGAACGGCTCGGGCTGCCGGGCTCCAAGAACGCCTGCGAGCAGGGCGAGTGCGGCTCGTGCACCGTACGCCTCGACGGCGTGCCGGTCTGCGCCTGCCTGGTCGCCGCCGGGCAGGCCGAAGGCCGCGACGTCGTCACCGTGGAGGGCCTCGCGGACCACGCCAGGCAGCGGGCCGAGGGCGGCGGCACCCGCGGTACGGGCGGGAGTGAAACCGGTACGCCCTTGCGGGACGCCCAGCGGTGGAAGGCCGAGGGCGGCGACTCCCGGACCGGTGAGGGCACCGAGCTGTCCCCGATCCAGCAGGCGTTCCTGGAGGCCGGCGCCGTCCAGTGCGGCTTCTGCACCCCTGGCCTGCTCGTCATGGCCGACGAGCTGCTGGAGCGCAACCCGAACCCGGCCGACGCGGACATCCGCGAGGCGCTCTGCGGAAACCTGTGCCGGTGCACCGGCTACGAGAAGATCATGGACGCGGTTCGCCTGGCGGCGTCCCGGTAGTCAGAGGGGTCCGACCATGCCGACCACCGGCGCACCCACCAAGCTCACCCAGGGCTCCCAGGCCCGGGGCGGCATCGGCGCATCCACGCTCCGCCCCGACGGGACCCTCAAGGTCACGGGCGAGTTCGCGTTCGCGTCCGACATGTGGCACGAGGACATGCTCTGGGGCCAGACCCTGCGCTCCACCGTCGCCCACGCCGAGATCGTGTCGATCGACACCTCCCAGGCACTGGCGACGCCGGGCGTGTACGCCGTCATGACGTACGACGACCTGCCCACCGACGTGCGCACGTACGGCCTGGAGATCCAGGACACCCCGGTCCTCGCCCACGGCAAGGTGCGTCACCACGGAGAACCGGTCGCGCTCGTCGCCGCCGACCACCCCGAGACCGCCCGCCGCGCCGCCGCGAAGATCGACGTCGAGTACCGCGAGCTGCCGGTGATCACCGACGAGGCCTCCGCGCTCGCCCCCGACGCGGTCCTCGTCCACGAGAACCGTGACGACCTCCCCCAAGGACCTCCGGCAAGCGACGGTCCAGGGGGGACCCCCATCGCCGGTCACGTCCCGCACCCGAACATCGTCCACCGCCAGCCGATCGTGCGCGGCGACGTCGAGGCGGCACGCGAACGGGCCGACGTGATCGTCGAGGGCGAGTACACCTTCGGCATGCAGGACCAGGCCTTCCTCGGCCCCGAGTCCGGCCTCGCCGTACCCGAGGAGGACGGCGGCGTCCATCTCTACATCGCCACCCAGTGGCTCCACGCCGACCTGCGCCAGATCGCGCCCGTGCTCGGCCTGCCCGAGACGAAGGTGCGGATGACGCTGGCCGGCGTCGGCGGCGCGTTCGGCGGCCGCGAGGACCTGTCCATGCAGATCCACGCCTGCCTGCTCGCCCTGCGCACCGGCAAACCCGTCAAGATCGTCTACAACCGGTTCGAGTCCTTCTTCGGGCACGTCCACCGCCACCCCGCGAAGCTGCGCTACGAGCACGGCGCCACCAAGGACGGCAAGCTCACCCACATGAAGTGCCGCATCGTCCTGGACGGCGGCGCCTACGCCTCCACCTCCGCGGCGGTCGTCGGCAACGCCTCCTCCCTGTCGGCCGGCCCGTACGCCGTCGACGCCGTCGACATCGAGGCCCTCGCCCTCTACACCAACAACCCGCCCTGCGGAGCCATGCGCGGCTTCGGCGCGGTCCAGGCGTGCTTCGCCTACGAGGCCCAGATGGACCGGCTCGCACAACGGCTCGGCCTCGACCCGGTGGAGTTCCGGCAGCTCAACGCCATGGAGCAGGGGACGCTGATGCCGACCGGACAGCCGGTCGACTCCCCGGCTCCCGTCGCCGAACTGCTGCGCCGCGTGAAGGCGATGCCGATGCCGCCGGAACGGGACTGGGAGTCCAGCGAGGGCGCCGACGTGCGGCAGCTGCCCGGCGGCCTGTCCAACACCACGCACGGGGAAGGCGTCGTCCGCGGAGTCGGCTACGCCGTCGGCATCAAGAACGTCGGCTTCTCCGAGGGCTTCGACGACTACTCCACCGCACGCGTCCGCATGGAGGTCATCGGCGGGGAACCGGTGGCGACCGTGCACACCGCGATGGCCGAGGTCGGCCAGGGCGGTGTCACCGTCCACGCGCAGATCGCCCGCACCGAGCTGGGCGTCGCCCAGGTGACCATCCACCCGGCCGACACCCGGGTGGGCAGCGCCGGATCGACCTCCGCCTCCCGGCAGACGTACGTCACCGGTGGCGCCGTGAAGAACGCCTGCGAGCGGGTCCGCGAGCGGGTCCTGGAGATCGGCCGCCGCAAGTTCGGCTCCTACCACCCCGCCTGGGCCACCGCCGAACTCCTCCTGGAGCACGGCAGGGTCGTCACCGACGGCGGCGAGATCCTCGCCGACCTGGCGGACGTCCTCGACGACGAGGTGGTGGAGGCCGAGGAGGAGTGGCGGCACCGGCCGACCGAACCCTTCGACCCGCACACCGGCCAGGGCAACGGCCACGTCCAGTACTCCTTCGCGGCACACCGCGCGGTCGTCGACGTCGACACCGAGCTGGGCCTGGTCAAGGTGGTCGAACTGGCCTGCGCCCAGGACGTCGGCAAGGCACTCAACCCGCTCTCCGTCATCGGCCAGATCCAGGGCGGCACCACCCAGGGCCTCGGCATCGCGGTGATGGAGGAGATCGTCGTCGACCCGAGGACGGCGAAGGTGCGCAACCCCTCCTTCACGGACTATCTGATCCCCACGATCCTCGACACGCCGCCCATGCCGGTCGACGTGCTCGAACTCGCCGACGAGCACGCCCCGTACGGGCTGCGCGGCGTCGGCGAGGCCCCCACCCTGTCGTCGACCCCGGCCGTCCTCGCGGCGATCCGGGACGCGACCGGGCTGGAGCTCAACCGGACGCCGGTCCGCCCCGAGCACCTGACCGGCACCGGATAAGACCCTCCGGGCGGCGCGACAGGAACGTCACAGCCTCCCCGCGCCGCCCGGAGTACCCACCCCAAGCACCGCACCGCTCGCGGGACTTGGACAGCACGACTGATCGTTCGTCTCGGGCCGTCCCCCGGGTCGTGCGGCCGAAGCACCTTCCCAAATCCCGCAGCCGCCACCCTGGCGGGTCCCATGCGGGTGTCCCTATGAACCTTGGGAGCAGGCCCACATGACCCAGCAGTCACTGGAGCCGAGGACCGTCGCGGAGGACGCGGGCGCGGGAACCCGCGTTCCGGCCGGACGGTCCTGGCTCGACCGGTACTTCCACATAACCCACAGAGGATCCACGGTCGCGCGTGAGGTGCGCGGCGGCATCACCACCTTCATGGCGATGGCGTACATCCTCCTCCTCAACCCCCTCATCCTGTCCGGCAAGGACGCGGCGGGGGACACGCTCGCCCAGAAGGCACTGATCACCGCGACCGCGTTCGCGGCGGCCCTCACCACACTGCTGATGGGGTTCGTCGGCAAGGTGCCCCTGGCGCTCGCGGCCGGCCTGTCCGTCTCCGGAGTCCTCGCCTCCCAGGTCGCCCCGCAGATGACCTGGCCGCAGGCCATGGGCATGTGCGTGATGTACGGCGTGGTCATCATGCTGCTGGTCGTCACCGGCCTCCGCGAAATGATCATGAACGCCATCCCGCTCGCCCTCAAGCACGCCATCACCATGGGCATCGGCCTGTTCGTCGCCCTGATCGGCCTCGTCAAGGCCGGGTTCGTGCACGAGAACCCGGACATCGGCGGCGGCCCCGTCCTCCTCGGCCCCGGAGGTGAACTGGCCGGCTGGCCGGTGCTGCTCTTCTCCGTCACCCTGCTCGGCATCTTCATGCTCCAGGCGCGCGGCATCCCCGGCGCCATCCTCATCGGCATCGTCGGCGGCACGGTCCTCGCCGTCATCCTCAACGCCGCCGGAGTGATCGACCCCGAGCAGTGGGCGAGCGGCGCGCCCGAACTCCACGGCAGCGCCGTCTCCATGCCCGACTTCTCGATCTTCGGCAACGTCGAGTTCGGCGGCTGGGGCGAAGCCGGCGCGATGACCGTCGGCATGATCGTCTTCACCCTGGTGCTCGCCGGGTTCTTCGACGCCATGGCGACCATCATCGGCGTCGGCACCGAGGCCAAGCTGGCCGACGAGAAGGGCCGGATGCCGGGCCTGTCCAAGGCGCTGTTCATCGACGGGGCGGGCGGCGCGATCGGCGGCGTCTCGGGAGCGTCGGGCCAGACCGTGTTCGTCGAGTCGGCGACCGGCGTCGGCGAGGGTGCCCGCACCGGACTGGCCTCCGTGGTCACCGGGTTGTTCTTCGCGGCCTGCCTCTTCTTCACCCCGCTCACGGCGATCGTGCCGGGCGAGGTCGCCGCGGCGGCCCTCGTGGTCATCGGCGCCATGATGATGATGAACGCCCGTCACGTGGACTGGGGCGACCGCGCCACCGCCATACCAGTCTTCCTCACTGTCGTGATCATGCCGTTCACGTACTCCATC
>NZ_MUND01000570.1 GCF_002154375.1 Streptomyces glaucescens
CCTTCGGCATCGGCGGCACCAACGCCCATGTCGTCCTGGAGGAAGCGCCCCCGGTCCCCGCCGACCCGGCCGAACTGCGGCACGAGGCGCGCACCCACACGCTCTTCGTGGTCTCCGCGCCCGCACCGGACGCCCTGGACCGGCAGTCCCGGGCCCTGGCCCGCCACGCGGCCGCCCACCCGGACGTCCCGCTGGAACGGCTGGCGTACACGCTGCACACGGCACGGCACCGCTTCCCGCACCGCCGTGTCGTCGTGGCCGGCGGGCACCAGGACCTCGTGGAGCGGCTGGCCGAGCCGGCGCGTGAGCCCGTCGCCCACCGCCCCGGCCGGCCCGTCGTGTTCCTGTTCCCGGGGCAGGGCGCCCAGTACCGGGACATGGGCCGGGCCCTGTACGCGAGCGAGCCGGGATTCCGGGCCCACGTGGACCACTGCCGGGAGCTGCTGCGCGGTGCGGCGGGCGCGGACGCCTCCGAGGCCGACCTGCTCGGCCGCACCGACCGGGTGGGGGACACCCGGTTCACCCATGTGGCGCTGTTCGTCGTCGAGTACGCGCTGGCGCGCTGGTTCACGGACCTCGGCGTCCGGCCCGACGCGGTGATCGGCCACAGCCTGGGGGCGTATTCCGCCGCCTGCCTGGCGGGCGTGCTCTCGCTGGAGGACGCGCTCACACTGGTCGCCGAGCGCGGCCGGCTGCTCGC
>NZ_MUND01000571.1 GCF_002154375.1 Streptomyces glaucescens
ACCAAAGAGACAGAACCTAGTCGTTTCCGTCGAAGAGGTGTGCGATCACCGACGGCCAGGGCATCCTGCTCGCGGGGTCGCTGACCGGCGGAAACCGTAATGACCGGGTGCTTGGCGCTCACCTCGCCGCTCACCCGCCCACCGTGGGCCCCGGCTCAGCGGACGTAGGGGAGTGGTGGGACCGGGCGGTCGAGGCCACTGTGTGGCTGCTGGCTGGCCGTTCGACAGCGGAAGGCGTTCGGCTGGCCGCTCTCGTGCTGGGTGCCTGCCCGCCCGAGCGGGCTACCGGCTGCATCAGCGGGCCCGCGCGGCGCTCGGTCCGGCCCTGCCGTCGCCGAGGTCGACCAGGTTCTGCCTGCCGCCGACTTGGGCCAGGCCGGCTGCGGGGACGAGCCGCTCGCCTCCTGGCTGTGGGTCTGGGCCTGGTCGCCGGTCCTGCCCGCCCCGCTGCTGGTCGGCTTCGACCCGCTGCTGGCCGGGCTGCGCCAGCTTCAGTCAGCCGGCCCGCCCGACCCGCGGACCGCTGCCCGCCCGCACTCGCGCCATCACACCGCCGTCGCCGGATGGCCACCGGCCGCGTTCGCCGCCGGTGGCGCGGGCATGTACGGCGCCGATGCCCAAGCGCGGGCGCGGGTACGCCGGGCGACCGATATCCTGCGCGGGCAGCTGGCCCGGCCGGGCTGGTATCACCGGGCCCGGGCCGCGGGGATTGCCGAGCGCCTGGTGGGTGTCCCGCTCGGCGCCTTCCAGGAGGATGCCCTGGGCGTGCGGCCCGCGCTGTGTAGCAAGGCGTCGGGCACCCTGCACGGCGGCGTGGCCGACCCGGCCCGCGCCGCGGCCCTCTACCGGCGGCTCCTGGCCGCCGCCCGGGAGTTGCCGGTGCCGCCGCCCGGCCGCGCCGGGCGGGACCTCGAGCTGGCCGCCCTTCACAAGCCGGGCGGCCGGCGGCGCGGGAACTGGCCGGCTGGGCGGACCCGCGCGCCACCGCGTTCTTCTTCCGCTCCGGCCCGGCCGCGGCCTGGCTCCTTGACGAGCACGCCCCGCACCTGCTCGCGGCCGACGAGGCGGCCGGTGTCTGGTCGGCCGCCCCGTTCTTCGAGCACCTCGCCACCGCATCCCCCGGGGCTGCCCGGCCGTGGCTGGCTGACCACGCCGTCCAGCTCGGCGCCGCTGGCCCGTTGGTGCTCGGTGCGCTGCTGCGCCTGGCCGCTGCTGGCGGGCCGTTCCGCTGGGCCCGCCCGGCCCGAAACGCTCTGGCGGGCCTGCTGCGCCGCGACATCACCGCGCCCGTTCGGAAGCCGTGGTCCGCGTGCGTCGACATGGACGAAGTCCGCGTCGACGCCAGGGTCTTCCTGGGAACGGCCCTTGAGATGCCCCCGCTCCTGGCCCGCTCGGTCCTCGATCTCGCCGCGGCGGACGCTGCGGCCGGTCTCCCGCTCGCCGAGCGGATGCGGGCCTGGCCGCGGATCAGCACCTGCACGACCAGGTGCTCGCCGCTCACCATGGTCTCCTCCTCGTCGGAATCGACGTCCCGTCCGTATGGCGCCAGGATTGGCTGCACTACATCGGAATGGGATCTTCGTAGCGGGTGGCGGTGTGAGGACACGGTGTCGTGCAGGCGGGGTGCGCCCGCAGGCGGGAGTCAGACGCACGCTCCGGCGAGGTGCTGGGGACGGGTGCAGGACGGGTGCAGTGGTGGGCGCGTCGGCCTGTGAGTCCCAGGGCCGGGGCTGTCGCCTGCTGCCGGTTGCGGCCGACACGGATGGTGCGGGGGTCAGCCGCAGTCGTTGCGGTTGATTTTCAGTGAGCGGGTCTGGTCGTTGAGGTTGTAGCTGCGCAGGTCGTGGATGGAGCCGCCGCTGCGGGTGACGCAGACCCAGCGGCCGGAGTGGTTGCGCTTTTCGTAGACGCGGGCAGTGCGGTCGGAGTTGTTGCGGATCGAGCTGCCGCAGTCCCGGATCGCGGTCGGGAGGTCCTTCACGCTGCCGTCGGAGGCGCGGCGGACCCAGGGCTGCCCGCCGAAGTTGATCTCTGGGTAGATGCAGACGTAGCCGGACGGGCATTCGATCCCAGCCGCGGCGCGGCGGCTCGCTGGAAGCGGAGGCCGGAACGGCCAGCGGGGTGAGGGCGAGGGCGGCGACGGCCGCGGCACGCATCAGGTTTTTCATTATGTCCCACAGATACGGTTCGCCGGCGTCTGGCTGGGCGACTCATCCGCGGGTTCACCCGGGTGGGCGGGCGCACGGCGGCTGCCGGTGGCTTCCCGGGAGGGGGTGCGCCCGCGCTGACGGCGCTGAGGGACGACGATCCGCGTCGCGACGTCGACGAGCAGCTCGGGCATCCGCGGTGCAACGGCGGCGAACTCGCGGGCGGCACCGGTGTCGTCGGCCTGGACGGCACGGAGGTAGTGAAGGCGCTGATGGCCGTATGCGGGTCATCGGGGCGAGCGGCGTGGTGTTCGGGCATGTCGACTCCTCAACGTACGGGCCGCCTCGCTGATCGCGGCGGCCTCGAACGATGCTCGGGCCGTGGGGCTGTGGGCAGAGATCCGGCACCGGCAGTGAGCGCATCCGCCGGGCCGGCGCTCGCGTTGCCCTCCTTGTCCAGCTCCGCTGCCTGCGGCATCCCGCTGTTGAGCGTGTCGCGCGCCGCCAAGCGGAGGAAGCCGAACGCACGGCGGCCGAAGCGCCGGCCGTGAAGCCCGCAGCCGGTTCGGCAGCGGCCGCCGCCGGTAACCGGGCGGCTTTTGCCTGCGGCCGGACAGGCAGCCCGATCACGTTGCCGCAGACCACGTTGTAGGAGTCGTTGACGGTGTAGGACTCCTCGGTGCCGCCGCCGCGCTGCTAACGGTGGCGGCACAGGCTTACCGGCGAAGGCGACAGGCGAGTCGGTGAGCCCGCCGTTCAGTCTGATCCGCAGCGCAGGCAGGCGCCAGCGGGACACGGCCGAACGACCCAAGGGGGCAGGAGGCCGCCGTCCGAGTCATGACCTAACGGCCAGCTCTTCGCAGCTCAAGCCTGCGGCCTGTCTAGCGCTGGCGCGCCAGGCCGTCCGCTGGGCATTGATGAGCGCGTTGACTGCCGGCGGGACACGAACAGCCGAGTGCCTCATCCATTCACCAGACATGCCTTCACTCGGATACCCGCCCGGGTGGTAGCACGTGCACATCTGGGCTGACGTTAGCCACGTCGCCGCTGCGGTTCTCACCAGCCGACAACACGTCAGCTGACGCAGGCTGCGACGGAAGGAAACACCCATGCGCTCTGCCCGCACTCTCCTCGCCGCGGCCACGGCCACGGCGGCCCTCGCCATCGCAGCCCCTGGCGCCTACGCCTCCAGCGCCGGTGACTGGGACAAGGACGACCACTCCTACAGCAGCGGCCACGAGTACAAGAAGGACGAGCACAAGGACGCTGGCGGTGAGCACGACAAGCCGAAGGGTGGCGTGCACACCGGTGGGGGTCTGCTCGCCACGGTCGGTGGTGACGACGGGGACAAGAAGGACCACGAGTACTACAAGGACGAGGACAAGAAAGACGGCCACGAGTACAAGAAGGACGAGTACAAGGACGCCGGTGGTGAGCATGACAAGCCGAAGGGTGGCGTGCACACCGGTGGGGGTCTGCTCGCCACGGTCGGTGGTGACGACGGGGACAAGAAGGACCACGAGTACTACAAGGACGGGGACAAGAAGGACGAGTACAAGGACGCCGGTGGTGAGCACGACAAGCCGAAGGGCGGCGTGCACACCGGTGGCGGCGGTCTTGCCCCCTCCGGCTCATCGGCTGCCGGCGGACTCGCGCTCCTGGGCGGCCTGGGGGTTGGCGCGTACGTGCTGCGTCGGCGCATCGCTCGTGGCGCCGCCTGACCCTGAGAGCTGACGCGAGTGCAGCGTGCGGCAGGAGACGTTCCGCTCCGCAGCCACAGTCGCACGCTGTACCACGATGACGCCGCCGAGTTCGTCGCCTGGCTGGAAGGACTGGGGCCCGGCGCGCTCGCCGGCCTGCCCTACGCCGTGCTCGGAGTCGGCGACCGCAACTGGGCCGCCACCTACCAGCGCATCCCCACTGTCGTCGATGAGCGTTTGGCGGCGGCCGGTGGCCTGCCCCTGCTGGCCCTGGGCGCCGCCGACGCCTCCGGCAACCTCGCCGGCACGGTGGACCGATGGTCCGCCGACCTGTGGAGCGCACTGCTGGAGCGATACGGCGACTCCCACGTCGAAGCCCCGAGCGTGGAGCCCGGCGAGGACTAGGCGCTGTTTCTCGGATCATGTGCGGAGCCAGGTCATGAGGGCTGCGAGGGAGACGGTGCCGAGGTAGATGTAGGCGCGTTTCTCGTAGCGTGTGGCGACGGCGCGGAAGCCCTTGAGTCGGTTGATGGCACGTTCGACGGTGTTGCGTTTCTTGTAGTGCTCGCGGTTGAATCCGGTGGGCCGGCCGCCTTGGGATCCTCTGTTGTGCCGGTGCCTTTGCTGGTCGAGACGTTCGGGGATGGTGTGCCGGATTCCGCGTCGTCGCAGGTAGCGCCGATTCTTTCGGGACGTGTAGGCCTTGTCGGCCAGCACGTGGTCGGGCCGGGTGCGGGGCCGTCCCACTCCGGATCGAGGCACGGAGATCTGCTCCAGCACATGCTCGAGCTGGGGGCCGTCACCGTAGTGTCCCGGTGTCAGAACGAACGCGAGGGGCCGGCATCGTCCGTCGGCGGCGAGATGGATCTTGGTGGTGAATCCGCCGCGGGAGCGTCCCAGGCATTCGCCGATCTGACCACCTCCTCCAGGCGGACGGCCAGTTTCCGCAGCACCGGATCGACCTGGTTCGTCCCCCGGCCGTTCCCCTTTTGAAGATCCAGGGCCGGCGGCGCCTTCCTCGCACCGGCGGCGTGCCGATGGGCCCGCACCGCGGTCGAATCCACCGACACGTCCCAGTCGATCCCGCCCGCAGCGTCTTCGGCGGCCTGGATGCGAGACAGCAGCATCTTCCACGTTCCATCCGCTGACCAGCGGCGATGCCGCTTATAGACCGTCTCCCAGGGACCGAACCGTTCCGGCAGATCCCGCCACTGCACACCAGTCCGCACCCGGTAGAGAACTCCGTTGATCACCCGACGGTGATCGCTCCACCGACCTCCCCGCGCACCACCAGGAGGTAAGAAAGACTCCAGCCGAGCCCATTCCGCATTCGTCAGATCCCCACGACCCATGAAGCCAGCCTGACCCCAACACCCCGCCCAAATCAGGAGATCCGAGAAACAGCGCCTAAGTATCCGTATCTGATCCCGCGTCCCATCATCGTGCCCTGGGAGCGACCGCATCCACCAGCGGACGTCCCAGATGATCACCACACGCCGCCCGAGGGTGTCCCTAAGTTTTTGGTCAAGGGAAGCGGGGGTCGGTTGGGTCGGTGAGCCGGGCAGCATGGCTGGGTGGCTTCTGCCTGGCGCGGAGCGCGGCGGCTGATGTCGCGAGGTCGTAGCCGCCGCGCTCGTGGATCATTCGCCTGGCGGAGTGCTCGGCCATGGCCTTCCCGGCACTGAGGTAGTCCTCGACGACCTGGAGGTCGGCTGAGCGTAGCCAGTCCAGCTTAGACGTCATCTCATTTGGGCG
>NZ_MUND01000572.1 GCF_002154375.1 Streptomyces glaucescens
GTACGAGGGACTCCGCCCGGCGCGCCGAGAGCACGCACCAGACGCCGCGGGGCCCGCCCTTCGGGCGGACGACGGGACTTTGCGGACACGACCTAGGCTCCGCCCTCATGGGGGAGACACAGGTGGTATTGAAGGGACGCGGGGGGACCTTCCGGCTGGAAGGCCGAAAGCTGCGGGTCGTGCGCGGACGCACCGTGTGGGAGATACCCCTGCGGGCCGTCGAGGCGGTCGAGCGGGGTGACGACTGGCGCTACGCCGCCCTGCGGATCAGCGGCGCGGGACCGGCCCCAGCGTTCACCGTCCGCAGCCGCAACACCGCCGCCGTACAGGCGTTCACCGAGGCGCTGGGGCGCGCGCTGACCGGGGTCACCCCCGTCGCGGACGGGCAGGCGCTGATCACCACCGGCACGCGCCCCCTCGAACTGCCGGGACTGTCCACGCGCGCGTCCCGCATCACGGCGCTGGTGCTCGGCTGGCTGCTCCTGATCGTCCTGGCCGCCGGCGGCGTGGAGAGCGACTCCGAAGCCGGACTCGTCGTCGCCGCCGCGCCCACCGGCCCCACGGGGTGCGTCCTGCTCGCCGTCGCCTGGCGGTTCTTCCTGCGCGATCCCTGGATCCTGCGGCGGCGCGGGGTGACGGTGCCCGGCCAGGTCGTCCGGTACATCACCTCGACCAGACAGCAGGCCATGTACCCCGTCTACCGGTTCACCACGGTCACGGGCCGGACCCTGACCCAGGAATCCTCGGTGACGGTGCTCAAGCGCCTGTCCAACCCCGGCGTCGACGTCACCTACGACCCGCAGGACCCGACGCGGGTCCGGGGAGCGCGGGCGTTCGGCCACCTGGCCGCCGGGCTCTTCGTCGCCGCCTTCGGCGCGGGCGCCGCCCTGGTGGCGCTCACCGGTGTCGTACGGGCTCTCACACCGCTGTGAGCGACAGCCGCCCGGCGCGCCGCGCCCGCTTCACTCCGTCGGCGTGCGCCCGCCCGTGAGCGCCGCGAGGCTGTCCCGCACCTGGTCCATGTGCGCCTGTACGTCGTCCCAGCGCTCCCCGTGCTCCCGCAGCACCCGCTCGGTCTCACGGGCGATGCGCTCCTCCCGCGCCCGCGCCTCGGCGACGATCTCGGCGGCCCGCACCTGAGCCTCCTCCTGCCGGCACCGGGCGGACTCCTCCGCGTCGGCGAAGGCCTCCTCGGCCTCGGCGAGCGCGGCCTCGGCCCGCGCCGTCAGCTCGGCGTGGCGGGCGTCCAGCGCGGTGGCGCGCGCGGCCGCCGACCGCTCGGCGGCCTCCCACCGTTCGGCGTGGTCCTTCTCCTGGTCGGCGAGGAGGGCGGCGGTGCGCCGGCGCACCTCGCGCAGGGCGGCGAGCGCCTCGGTGCGGCGCTCCTTCACCTCCCGCCGGGCCGCGACCCGGATCTCGTCGGCCTCGGCCCGGGCCGCGAGCAACCGCTGCCGGGCCCGTTCCTCGGCGTCCGCGCGCAGCGCACCGGCGTCCGCCTCCGCCGCCCGGCGCACCTCCAGCGCGCGTTCCTCGGCCCGCGCGACCCGCTCGTGCGCCTCACACCGGGCCCGCTCCCGCACCTCCGCCGCCTCCTCCTCCCCGAGCTGGAACAGGCGCCGGGCACGCTCCCCCAGCGCCTCGTACGTCTGCGGCGCCAGCCGGGCCACCGCCGCCCTCAGCAGCTCCGCCTCCGCCTCCATCTCCTTGGCGAGCACAGTGAGGCGGGCCGCCCGTTCCCAGGCAGCGTCGCGGTCCCGGCAGAGCGCCGTGGCGAACGCGTCGACCTGTTCAGGACGGTAACCACGCCCCCGGACGGTCGCGAAGCCGTACGGGGACACCGACGCACCGCTCATTCTGGAGCCCCTTTCCACCGACCACCTGATCTCGTGCACATCTTGATGGATCGACAGAAAGCACCTGGAGCATGACACTTCACGCGGAAGGTGCACACAAAAGGGCCTGACCCGGTCGGGGAGGACCGGGCCAGGCCCCTTGCTCACACACCGTCAGAACGCCGCCGCTGTCACAGCAGCCCGTCCCACATCTGCTCCAGCAGCACCGACCACCAGCTCTCCGGCGAACCGAGCGCCGCCGGGTCGAGAGCGGCCAACTGGGCCTGGAAGTCGACGGTCCAGCGGCCCGCCTGCTCCTGGTTCAGCCCGAACCGCAGCCGCCACATCCGGCCCAGCAGCGCCAGACAGCGCGCGAACTCCGGCAGACCGGTGTTCACGAACTGCGGCGGCACCGGCGCCCCGCCCGGCCCGGCCTCCACCGGCACCGCGACAATGTTCGCCGTGCCGTACTGCACACAGATCGCCTTGCCGAAGTCGCTGCCCATGACGAGGTAGGAACCCGCGTCCGCCGCGGGCTGCACCCCGCGCTCCTGCGCCAGCTCCGCCAGCGTCGGCACCGGCCGCCCCGGCTGCGCCTGCGCCCAGAAGAACGGCCCCATGTCGACCGGCAGACCGGCCACCACCAGGGTGTGCGCCACGATCGGCGGCACGCCCTGCCGGGACACCGCCGCCTGCTCGAACCGGAAGACACCCGGCCCGAACGCCGCCGCCAGCTCCTGCGCCACACCCTCCGGCGGAACCGGCGGCAGCGGCTGCACCGGCGGCAGCGGCGCGCGCACCGGAGCGGGGCGCGCGGGACCGTCCGCGACCTGGTGCAACTCGCCCTGGTGGGCCAGCAGCTGCTGCATGCCCTGCTGCCGGCTGGCGTGGTCCGTGCCGTACGGCGCGATCGACGTGATCCGCGCCTGCGGCCACTGCTCCCGGATCATCCGCGCGCAGTAGGCGCCCGGCAGCTCGCACGACTCCAGCTCCGTGTGCAGCTCCAGCACCTGGTCCGGCGGCACGTTCATCGCCCGCAGCTCGTGGAAGATCTGCCATTCCGGGTGCGGGGTGCCCGGCGCCGAGCGCCGGATCAGCTGCTGCTCCGAACCGTCCTGCGCGCGGTAGCGCAGCACGGCCTGGTAGCCCGGACCGACCGTCGGCTGCCCCTGCTGCGGATAGCCGTACGCCGGCGGCTGCGCACCCGGCACGGGCTGCCCCGGGAACGGCTGACCGGGCACCGGCTGACCCAGCGCGGGCGGCATCGGCTGCGGGGCGCCCGGAGGCATCCCAGGGGCGCCCGGGACACCGGGCACACCCGGGGCCTGCGGCGGCGGGGGCGCGCCCGGACCGCCGACCGGCGGCGCGGCCAGCATGGTCTCCGCGTGATGCACGGCACCGGGCGCACCCGGAGCACCCGGAGCACCGGGAACGCCCGGGGGCTGCGGCGCCCCAGGGGCCCCCGGAGGACCCGGAGGCTGCGGCGCGCCCGGCCCCATCTGCGACGGGTCGGCCAGCATCGTCGCCGCGTGGTGGACACCGCCCGGAGGCGTACCGCCAGGGGTGTTCGGCGCACCCGGAGGCTGCGGCGCACCCGGACCGGCCGGACCCTGGGGGCCGTCGGGCCCGAGGGCGGACACGAGCTGGGTGGGCACGTAGGCACCGCCGGAGGGGGTGCCCGGAGCGGACGCCGGAGGAGGCGTACCGCCCGGCCGTGCGCCCGGAGTGCCCGGCGCACCCGGCGGAGGCGGCGGCGTCGCGCCCCCGCCCCGGCCACGACGCGGCGGCGGGGCCGCCTTGCTGGTGGCGGCGTCGGCGATGTCCCCGGGGTGCGGCGGCGCCGGCTGGGCACCGCCCGCCTGCGGGTAACCGTAGGACGGCGCACCCGGCCCCGGGGGCGGCGTACTGCCCGGCGGCGCGGGCGGCGGCACGCTGCCCGGCGGGACCGGAGGGACCGGAGGCGGCGTACTCCCCTGCGGGGCGCCCGGGACCGGCGCCCCCGGCACGGGCGGCGCGGAGGGCGGAGGCGGCGTACCCGGGGCGCTCGGCGGCGCGGGGGCAACCTGCGCCGCAGGGGCACCCGGACCACCCGGGACACCCGGCGCACCCGGCATCCCAGGGGCACCCGCGGCACCAGCCGCCGCGCCCTGCACGCCCTGAGCCCCCTGGGCGCCCTGCGCGCCCGGGTCGTTCAGCGCGGGCGCGATCGCCGTGGGCGGAAGCCGGCTGCCACCCTGGATCAGCGCCGTCTTCGCCTCCGGCACCACCGCCGGCGGCACCTCGTCGTCCACACCGCTCAGCGGCGGCGCGAACACGGTCTCCGGCAGCGGCACCGAACGGTCCTCACCGGCATCCGCGTTGGTGTCGGTCCCGGCCCACGGAGTGGCCCCCGCGGGCACACCCGGCGCGCCACCGGACGTGGCACCGGACGGGCCGCCCGGCACCGCCGGACCCGAAGCACTCGAAGCGCCCGCCGCGCCCGAAGCACTCGAAGCGCCCGCCGCACCCGTCGGAATACCCGCCTGGGTCTCCGGCAGCGCCGGCCCGGCGGCCGGAGCGGCCGGCCCCGGCACCGCGTCCTCGGGAGCCCCCGGCCCGGACACCGCGCCCTGCGGCTCCACCCCCGGCGACCCCGCATCCCGCGGCGACGCGTCCCGCGACGCCCCGCCCCGCGACTCCCGCTGATCCGGAATGCCCAGCCTGTCCGCCGCGTCCTGCAACCACTCCGGCGGAGTCAGCAGGAACGACGTCTGATTCAGATCCACCCGGGCCGCCGGCGCCGGCACCGGCTCCTGCGCCACACCCTCACGGCCGTACTCCTCCTCGTACCGGCGGATCACCTCACCCACCGGCAGCGACGGCCACAGCGTGGCCTCCCCGCTGTCCCGGGCGATCACCAGCCGCTGCGCACCGCCGTCCGAACGCGGACCGTCCTCCCGGTCCTCCGCCCACACCACGAAGCCCAGCTCGAACTCCCGCACCCGCACCTCACGATGCTGGTACGACGGCACATCGCCGTTGACCCACTCTTCCGCGCGCTCCTGCGCCTGCGCGTACGTCACCATCGGTCAGCTCACTCCCCGGACACCGGCACGGACCGCGCGAAACCGCCGTCCACCATCAAGTTCGCCACCGTCTCCAACTCCGGCGGACTGCCCGCCAGCCGCGACAGGAACACGTCGAAGTCGTCCCCGCACGGCAGCAGCAGCCGCTCCACACGCTCGGCGGGCGGCACCGCCGGATCCACGTCCCGCGCGTCGTCGTACGCGCAGAACCACACCGAACCGGCCCGCTCGCCCTTCACCTTCACCGCGAGCAGACCGCCCTGCACGAACCCGACCCCCAGATAGTCCTTGGTCAGGTGATCCCGCAGACACTTGTTGACGTACACCAGGTCGTTCACCGCGGCCTCGTCCCGCACCGTGAAGAACGGCTGGTCGATCAGCAGCCCCAGCTCCGCGTCCAGCGCGGTGCCCACCGGCGCGCACCCACCCGCCGCCTTCAGGAACGACCGGTAGGCACCCGGCAGCCGGTAACCGAGATCCTCCTCGACCCCCTGCACCTGCGCCTCACTCACCGCCACACCCGACTTCGGCAGCCCGAAATGCGCCGGACGCGTCTCCTGCAACGGCCGCGTGCCCCGCTTGCCCTGGTCCACCGACGCCGTCGCGATCCCGCCGTGATGCCGCAGCAGCGCCTTCACCTCGACCGGCACCAGCTCCATCCGCCGCGACCCCACCACGTGATGCCACGTCCAGCCGTGCGGCGTCGCCACCGCCGGGATCGTGTCCCACAGCTCGTGCCCGGACGCCGCCAGCGCCGCGTTCGCCGAGACGTAGTCGGTCAGCCGCAGCTCGTCGACACCGAAACCCTCCGGCGGCTCGGCGATCTCCGCCGCCGCCCGCGCATACGGGGAGAAGTCGGGATAGCCGCGCTCGTCCACCCGCACCCCTCTCGGATGACGGGCCGCCCGGACCGGATCCGGGAAATGCACGACCTGCCCGGCGTAGGCCGCGTTCGGCGGCGCGGCTTGTCCCCCGGCCTGGCGGCCGGGAGGTGCCCCCAGCCCGAGCCGACCTGTCGTCATGGCGGTTGCCCCCTGCGGCACTCTGTACGACGCGCAACGACCGACTCCGGCCACTACGCCCCGTATCGACTTCTCTGCTCCGACGGCGCCCCGCGGTCCAGCACGCCGACCGCGCCCGGCGCGGTCGGCGTGCGGGAC
>NZ_MUND01000573.1 GCF_002154375.1 Streptomyces glaucescens
GCACGCGCGCGTGCAGCTCGGGATCCAGTTGCTCGGCCTCCGGCACCGGGTTGGCCACGATCAGCGCCGACTCCGGCAGGCGCAGCGTCTCCTGAGCCCGCATCACCTCCGCCACCTGCCGCGGGCTGTCCAGGGTCCAGTCCACCGGATGTCCGGAGTCGGACAGGTAGAAGCCGGGGAACCGGTCCGTGCCGTATCCGGCCACCGCCACGCCCAGCGTCTCCAGCCGCTGCAGTGTCGCGGGCACGTCGAGGATCGACTTGACCCCCGCGCACACCACCGTGATCCGGGTACGGGCCAGCAGGCCCAGGTCGGCCGACTCGTCCTGGGTCACCGTCCACTGCCGGTGCACGCCGCCGAGCCCGCCGGTGGCGAACACCCGGACTCCCGCGCGGGCCGCCAGCAGCGCGGTCGCGGACACCGTCGTCGCCCCGCTCGCCCCGGTGGCGGCGGCGAGGGCCAGATCGCGGTGCCCCAGCTTGCGGATCCCCTCCTCGTTGGCGATCCGCTCCACCTGCTGCTTGTCCAGGCCGACCCGCGGCCGCCCGTCCAGGACGGCGACCGTCGCCGGAACGGCGCCCTCCTGCCGTACGGCCTCCTCCAGTTCCAGGGCCACCTGGAGGTTGCGCGGGCGGGGCAGCCCGTGGGCGATGATCGTGGACTCCAGGGCCACCACGGGGCGGCCCGCGGCGACCGCCTCCCTCACCTCTTCCGACACCACCAGCGTCACGCGACTGCCTCCTGTCCGTCGGTCCTCCCTCATCCCTGGCGGGCGGCGCGCCCGCTCAAACGCTTGCGGCCTGTGGGGGACACCACCAGCCTGGGGCGCATGACCGACCACACGACACGCCTCGACCATGTCGTCCTCTGGGTGCGCGACCCGGTCGCCGCGGCGGAGTTCTACGCGACGGCGGTGGGCCTGGAACCCCTCCGGGTCGCCGGCTTCGCCGCGGGCGAGGTCTCCTTCCCGTCCGTCAGGGTGAACGAGGAGACGATCCTCGACCTCGCCCCGCTCACCATGGCGGAGCGCATGACCATGCTGCCCGGGGCCCCGGAGAGCGCGGGCCACCCCGTCAACCACGTCTGTCTGTCGCTGCCGTCCGACGCCTTCGACGCCCTGCGCGCCCGGCTGCGCGAGCACGACGTCCCTGTCTCGGAGATCGCCCACGACTCCTACGGCGCACGCGGCACGGCCAGGCGCAGCTTCTATTTCCGCGATCCCGACGGCAACGTCTTCGAGGCACGCCACTACGCCTGACGCGACTCCGCAGCCCGCTCCCGGCGCATGGGGGGCGCCTCAGAACAGCGGCTGGGGCAGCACGCCCTCCAGGGCCAGCAGCCTCCGCTTGGTCTCCAGACCACCGCCGAAGCCGCCGATCCCGCCGTCCCTCTCGACGACCCGGTGGCAGGGCACGACGACCGGGAGCGGATTGGCGCCCATCGCGGCCCCCACCGCCTGCGCAGCGCCGGGCTGGCCGACCCGGCCGGCGAGATCGCCGTAGCCCACGACCGTGCCGTACGGCACGCCGGACGCCAGTTCGCGCAGCACCTGCCGGTTGAAGCCGGAGATCAGCGACCAGTCCAGCGGCAGGTCGAAGTCCTGCCGCCGGCCGGTGAAGTAGGCCTCGACCTGGCGTATCGCCTCGGCCAGCAGCGGGGAGCCGGGCGCCTGGACGGGCTCGGTCCCCAGCCGGGACGCGAGCCGGGTCAGCGCCTGGTCACGCACGGCGTCCGTGGCGTGGAACACCACGTTGACCAGGCCGTCGCGGGTCGCGGCCAGGAGCAGCGGGCCGATGTCGGTGCCGATCACCGTCCACACGACACGCTCGTCCCGCGGCTCGTCCCGCCCGTCGCTGTTCATACGACCCACCGTACGGCCCACCACTGACAACGCCCGCCGCCCGGCCCGGTCCCCCGGGGGTCCGGTTCGCCCGTCACTCCCCGCCCAGCGCCTCCCGCACCACGTCGGGCCGGTTGGTGATGATGCCGTCCACTCCGTACGAGGCGACGGTCCGCGCGGTGTCCGCCGAGTCCACGGTCCAGGCGGACACCCGCAGCTTGTGCCCGTGCGCCCCGGAGACGGCGTGCACGGAGGAGACGTAACCGGTCGAGAGAGCGCCGTACGGGGGGTTGATCTGGTCCACGAACAGCGCGTACCCGGGCAGCTCCGCGACGGGCGGCGAGCCGAGGAACCCCGTCCGGACGGCGGGGCAGAGTGCGTGGACGGTCCGCATGCTGTCCGCGCTGAAGCTCTGCACCACCAGCCGGCCCGTCACATGCGCCCGGTCGAGCCAGCCCTCGTTGGCGAGGACCTTGAGCGTGTCCCGCTCGATGCCCGGGTACAGCTCCGGCTTCTTGATCTCCAGCAGCAGCTTCTGGTGGTGGGACTCGACGCGGCGCAGATACTCCTCCAGTGTCGGCACGCGCGCGCCCGCCTGTACGCCGGCAGCTGGTTCGGCCCCGCGTACGCGGGCGCGCGCGTGCCGACACTGGAGGAGTATCTGCGCCGCGTCGAGTCCCACCACCAGAAGCTGCTGCTGGA
>NZ_MUND01000574.1 GCF_002154375.1 Streptomyces glaucescens
CGCCGCACCCCGTCCCGCCCCCAGGCACCACTTCCACCACCGCTCCAGCCCTTCCCCGTCCACGCTCTCGGCGGGCAGCAGCGCGGGCCAGCGGCAGGCGCGGGCCTGGGCGGTGACCTTGGCGCCGCCCGCGATCGGGTCGACGGCCAGTGCGGGGGTGCCCGCGCGCAGCGCCAGTACCAGGCCGTGCAGCCGGTCCGTGACGACGAGGTCGAGGCGGGAGAGGACGGAGGACAGCTGGGCGGGTGTCGCGCACAGCCGCCAGTCGCGGGTGTCGAGCCGGGTCTCCAGTTCCAGCCGGGCGCAGTCCTTGCCCGCCAGCCAGCGGGTCACCCGCTCGGCGACCAGGTCGTGTCGCCGCTGCGGGCCGTACTCGTGCTGCCCGTGGGTGAGGATCACCCCGACCACGGGACGGGCGGGGGCGGCCGGTGCCCGTGCCGCCAGGTCGGTCACCGGCTCGGTGCCGGGCGCGTCGCGGGCCACCACCCGGTGGAACCCGGTGACGGCCGGTGCCCGTGGGTCGACCACGGACGTGCCGACCGCGATCCGCACGCAGTGGGCGAACCGCCGGTGCAGTTCCTCGATCTGCGGCCCGTGCACGGGGCCGCAGACGAAGACCAGATGCGAGTACCGCTCGGGCCGCACCTCGTCCAGGTGCGGCGCCCGGGGGCGGAAGCCGGGGCTCCAGACGACGTCGTAGGGACATCCCGCCCGGTCGAGCACCTGCTCGACCCGGGCGAGTGCCAGTACGTCCCCGGCGGTCGCCTCCCCGTCGTGGAAGCTGAACCACCCGGTGAGCAGAATCCTGCGTGGCGCGGTCATGGCGGGCCGAGTGCCCGGGCGCGCCGAACCTCAATCGCCGGTCACCTCCCTGTCGGGGGATGGAGCGAACCACCGGTCGCCGG
Organism: Streptomyces glaucescens; assembly: GCF_002154375.1. Lineage (GTDB taxonomy): Bacteria > Actinomycetota > Actinomycetes > Streptomycetales > Streptomycetaceae > Streptomyces > Streptomyces glaucescens. Next base: position 906 of record NZ_MUND01000574.1, read on the forward strand.
AGTCCGGGGCGGGTGGTGCGGGCGGGCGGAACCGGCCCTCACCGCCAGGGCGTCGCCGAGAGGCGGATGCTCGTGTGCTCGCCGAGGAGCGGCCGGGCGTTCTCGGGGAACGGGACGTGTGTGACCCAGCGGCCCGCGGCGGGGTCCTCGTCGGTCAGCGGGCGGCCCTGCGGCTCGTGGTCCTTGATCGTGCCGGGGATCAGCGAGTTCCAGGTCGCCCAGATACCGGGTGCCGCACCGCTGCCGACGTCCACCACCAGGGAGTCGTCGAAGTCGGCGGTCTGCTCCAGGTGGTCGCCGAAGTCGAGGATCCGGCGGTTCGCGCGCAGCGAGAGGATCCGCACGTGCAGGGCGTAGCGCATGGTGGGGCTGTCGGCCGGGCGCGGCAGGTCGGTGCGCAGGAATGTGGTCGCCAGCGGCACGGACGGGGTGTCGGCGCCTCGGTGGCGGGTTTCGGCAGCGGTAGGGGGCACCAGTGGGCGGCCTGTCGTTCGTGCACCACGACGGGCAGGCCGCGGATGGCCAGCAGGACTTCGGCCTGCCAGCTCACCCCGGGGTCGGCGGGCAGCCGGTGGCCGACCAGCTCGGCCTCGATCCGGAGATCGCCGAAGAGGAAGCGGCGCAGGTTCTGGTAGCCCTCCTCGGAGTTCACCAGCCCGTAGCGGCCGCTGTGGCTGCGGTGCACGAACGCCCCGTGGGAGCCGGGCACGGCGGCCTTGTCGATCTGCACCAGGCCGTCGCTGCGGGCGCCGACCATCGCGGAGGACATGCCCAACGCCACTTCGTAGTCGCCCGGGTTGGTGCCCACCAGGCAGAACACCCGCCGCACCGGGAACCTCCCCGGCCCCTGCGGGACGGCCCGGGCGTCCCAGTCGTCCGGGGGCTCGTCGCCGCGCCGTTCGGCGTCGGGGGTGAGGTAGGCGTACATCCGGCGCGGGCCGAAGATGTCGCCGCCCTGGATGCCGAAGGTGTCCCGCAGCCGCTCGAAGACGCCGAAGCCCACGTCGAAGGAGATGCCGCCGTGCGGGGTGCCGTAGGTGAAGAGCTTGTCCACGTGCTCCGTCGGGTCCGTGCCCCGGTCGGGGAGGATCTTCTGCAGCAGGCAGCGGCAGACCAGCCCGCCCATGGAGTGCGCGACCAGATGCACCCGGGGCGCACCGCTCTTCGCCTTGATCTTCTCGATCAGCCGCAGCAGATCGGTGGCGGCGTCCTCCAGGCGGAACTCCTTCGGTTTCGCGCTCCAGCTGGTGGCGGACGCGTCGTAGAAACGGTGGATCCAGATGCTGTCCGCGGGAATTTCCGGGTGCGTATCCAGATACGATTCCTGGCCGCCTTCGACGAGGATGTGGTAGCCCTCATCGAGGTGGAGGCGGAGCAGCGGGCTCTCGAACTGATGGAAGGTCGGTTTCTCTCCCGGTCCCACCCGCACATGCGTGGATCCTTCGTTGAAGCCGTAGAAGGGATCCGTGACGGCCTTGTTGATTCCTGAAGTATCGCCCGCGAATCCTCTGACGTAGATGATCGGGAGCTTGTCCTGGCTGGTCATGGCCGGCTCCGGGGGGCGGATCTGAAATTCAACTTTACGTCCGGCCCTTCACACCGGCCACCGCAGGAATCGCCGTCGCGGAGCGCGGGATCCACACTGGAGAGAGGAGCAGGCGACCGGAACGGGAGGTTCATGACGGTGGGACAGAAATTCACGCAGGGAGGACGGGATCATGGCTTCCTTCAATCTCAAGAGTCCCCACGCGATCCAGGAAGCGCTGAAGCTGCTGGGATTCGACCCTGGTCCCAGTGACGGCATCGTGGGGCCGAAGACGAAGCAGGCGGTCAAGGCCTACCAGGGCAGCAAGAACCTGACGGCCGACGGCATCGTCGGGCCCATCACCCGTAAGGCCCTTGCGGAGGACCTTCGGGCACTGGGACACGACGTCACGGAGTAGGGGCCGCGATCGTTTCACCATGGGGCCGCCGGAGCGTCGTACCGCTCCGGCGGTGAGCCGTACAGGTCACCACGGACGGCGGTGCGGCGAGGACGGAGGGCCGTGTCCGTGGTCCGCACGACCTGCCTGCGGCAACTCGGCCAGAAGAGGCGGCCTTTGGGCGAGGCGGCCGGCGCCGAGGAGTTACGGCGGTGCTGCGTCGGTGGCGCAGGGGTGGGCACACGGCATCGCGGAGCGCTGATCGAGAGCGAGGCGGCGACTCCCGTCTCTCACCAAGTGAAACTTCCACATGCCGGAATCCGCTTGGAATTAGCTCGCTCCGCCCCCCGGCAGCCCCAACCCCCTCCGGGCTGATCCTCGACTTCGTCGGGGTCCTGACGTCGACCGCCCGGCCGGCCGTCGAGCCCCGGCGCTCCGCGCACGGCCTCGCCCCGGACGCCTGGCGTGAGACGGTC
>NZ_MUND01000575.1 GCF_002154375.1 Streptomyces glaucescens
GGCCAGGGTGTGGGCGAAGCTCCACCGCCCGGTCCGTGCAACCACCCGCGGCGATGGTCGCATGCCCGCGGCCTCACACTGCGTGTCGCCCGCAAGGGCACCGACTCCAGGCAGCGGCTGGGCCGGCACCGCTGGACCATCGAGCGCGCCATGGCCTGGCTCGCCGGATGCCGGCGCCCGCACCGGCGCCACGAGCGCAAGGCCGGCCGCTTCCTGGCCTTCGCCAGGGTTGCCTGCGCTCATCTGCTGCCGCCGACTCGCCGATTGAGCTGCCCTGTGAGTGGCCGATACGGCCGAGAACACCGGACGGGCCAGACGGTCACGACGGCGCGTGCAGGCGGCCGACCGAAGCCTCTGAGACGCACCGGGGGTCACAGTGCGCTCCCTGCTCGATGTGTACCGACGGATCGCGAGGGCTGGGATCAGGACAGTCGGTCGGCCCGCCCCGCCCGGCGAGACGCCTTTCGGACCTCGCCATTCCGCGTTCGGCCCGCCGAACGTCGCCGCGATCGACCGCTCCCGGCGATGGCGCAATCTTCACCCCCTCTCATAAGTACCCCTATTCGGAATTCCAAGTGGGGCTTATGGTCTTCCTCCGAGAGGTCTGGCCGAGATGCTTCCTTGACATGTCTCGTTTGCAAATGACAGCCTTCCCGTGGCTGTTGCATGTATCCCGACGGCGAGGGAAATGACCATCCCGTCCAGCCGACGTGGGAGAGGTGCATCGCCTTTACCGAAGGCACACGGGGGTGCATGGTGCTGGGCCTCTGCGTGCTGCTGAAGTCGTCGAGGCAGGGGCAGGGCCAAGGTGAGAATTCTTCACGTGCTGGTCGGATCGGAACTCGGCCGGCTCGGGCAGGAAATAGCAGAGTACTTGGCGGACGCCGGGCATTTCGTCTGGACGCTGGACTGCGACCCGGTCGGACCGGCCGAGTGGCGGGCTCGGATGACCCACAACGCGGGCGTCGTCGACGAGGACACGCTCGTGGACCGGCGCCTCGACTACGTCTTCGGATCCGCGGCCGGCGCTGCACGCCGCCCGGACGTGCCGGTACTGACGCCAGAGCTGCGGGCCCTCGCGACCCGTCCCGAGGCGCGCTGCACAGTGCGGTTGACCGGGGGAGACGTGCTGGTGTGTGCGACACCGGCCGTCGGTGACCCGCACGCGGCGGTTCTCGACGCGTGCGTCGACGCGGTGATCCGCCTCTCCCGTGAGGGGCACGAGTCCCTCACGGCCGAGCCTCTGGACGAGCGCCCGGACGACCTGCCGGAGCTGCTGCGGATGGAGCGCGCGGCTGAGGCGCTGGCCGCGCGGGCGCGCGTCGCCGACCGCGCCGAGGACCGCTTCGATCTGGCTGATGCCGTCGGGCCCGACATCGCGGAGACCGCCGGGAGGAGGGAAATCCTGCGCTTCCCGTCCGTCGCGCCGATCTCACTCACGTCCGACCGCCTCGAATTGCTTTCCCTGGCCTTGCAGATGGTGTTGAACTCGCGCAAGGCCGGGACCTATGCGCACGACGTGCACACTTCCTCCGGTCGAATACGTAAATACCTGAACGTAGATCGGGGAATGCGTCACCAGGAGCTTTACGACCAGCTGAACGATCCGCTGTACCGGGCTCCGCGGAACGCCTTCTATGAATTCGGGGAGGTTTTTTCGGGGGCGCGTCCGTCGCGGGTTCTCGTGGACGCCGATGGGACCGCGCAGTCCGCCGACGCCCTTCTGGTCCTGCGCTGCGCCGACGACGGCAGTGGCCGGCTGGAGGTGGAGGCCCCTGCCGGATTGCCGTTCCTCGCCGTGCTGCGCGAACACGTCGACGCCTTCCTCGCCCGGCTGGAGCGGTTCGAGCAGGGCGCCGCCGCCTTCGGCGACGTGCTGTGCCTGCCGGAACCACTGCGGCACGCACTGACGGCGCGGGCACGCGAAACCCGTGCCCCGTACGACGACCGGCCCCTGCACCGCGTGATGGAGGAGCAGGTAGCGCGGCAGCCCGACGCGGTCGCCGTCGTCCACGGCGGGACGACCCTGACCTACCGGGAGTTCAACGAGGCGGCGAATCGTTTCGCCAGGCTGCTGCAGGAGCGCCACGACCCCCGACCGGGGGACCTGATCGCGCTGTACCTGGACCGCACCGAGCATCTGCTCGTCGCCGCGCTGGCCGTGCTCAAACTGGGCTGCGCCTACGTCCCGCTCGACCTCGGGTCACCCGCCCGCCGCAGCGCCGCGATCCTCGCCGACAGCCGGCCCGTTCTGCTCCTCAGCGACACGGCGCACCACGCCGGCCTGGCCGACATCGCCCCGGGCGTCCCCGTCGTCGTGGCCGACGCCGACGACGTACAGGCCGCGGCGGCCGCCTGCGACGGAGCCGACCTCGACGTGCGGGTCACCGGTTCCGACCTCGCCTACGTCATCTACACCTCCGGCACCACCGGCCGGCCCAAGGGCGTCGCCGTCGAGCACCACAGCTACCTCAACATCGCCCAGGACATCGGGCGCAGCGTCGGGTTCCGGCGCGGCGAGCGCATGCTGGCCGTGACCACCGTCGCCTTCGACATCTCCACGCTGGAGCTGTACATGCCGCTCCTGCACGGCGGCACCGTCGTCCTGGCCGGCCGTACCGACCTGCTCGACGTCGCCCGCCTGGTCGAACTGATCGAGGACGGTGTCTCCGTCGTCCAGGCGACGCCCTCCCTGTGGCATCTGATCGTCCAGAACCTCGGCGGCAAACGGCTGCCCGTGCGCGCCCTGAGCGGCGGCGAGGCCCTGCCGCCACGACTCGCCGCCGACCTCGCGGCCACCGTGGACCAGTGCTGGAACGTGTACGGCCCGACCGAGACCACCGTATGGTCCACGCGCCGCCTCCTCACCCCCGACGACCCACGGCCGCTGATCGGCACACCCGTCGCCAACACCCGCTGCTACGTCCTGGACGAGGAACTGCAACCGCTGCCCCCGGGCGTCGTGGGGGAGTTGTGCATCGCCGGCACCGGCCTGGCCCGCGGCTACCTGAACGCACCCAAGCTGACCGCCCGCCGCTTCGTCATCCCGCCGGCCGCGACCGACGGCACCGGGCCCGCCGTGCCCGAAGAGCGCCTCTACCGCACCGGTGACCTGGTGCGCGCCCTCCCGGACGGCGCACTGGAGTTCATCGGCCGCAACGACTTCCAGATCAAGCTGCGCGGACACCGCATCGAACTCGGCGAGATCGAGAGCGCGCTGACCGCCCACCCCGCCGTCGAGCAGAGCCTGGTCCTCGTCCACGAACCGCCCCGCGCACCCGGCGGCACCGACCCGTCCGCCGACGAGGCCCGCTATCTCGTCGCCTACTACGTGGCCCCCGAACCGCCCGACCGGGAGGACCTGCGGCGCCATCTGGCCGGGCTGCTGCCCGATTACATGATGCCGACGGTGTTCGTCCCGCTCGGCAGCATGCCGCTGAACGCCAACGGCAAGACGGACCGCGGGGCACTGCCGGACCCCGGGAAGTTCCTCACCGAGGGGTACGTCGCCCCCGCCGGCGAGCTGGAGAGCCGCCTGTGCGAGCTGTGGTCCGAGGTGCTGGGCGGCACCGGCGCGACCCGCCGGACCGTCGGCGTCACCGACGACTTCTTCCTGTCCGGCGGCAACAGCATCCTGGGCATCAAACTCGTCAACCGCATCAACAGCGAGCTGGGCTGCGACATCCGCATCCGCGACGTCTTCCGAGAGAAGACGGTCCGGCGGCTCGCCCCGCTCGTCGCCGCGAGCCTCGGCAGCTTCGCCTACCGCGACCACCTCCTCGACGGCACCGACACCGAGCACCTCCACGACCCGTTCCCGCTCACCAACGTCCAGCAGACCTACTACCTGGGCCGCTTCCACAACTTCGAACTCAGCAACGTCTCGACCCACGTCTACAGCGAGTTCCGTTACGGCAGCGTCGACCACGAACGGCTGGAGACCGCGTTCAACCGGCTCATCGAACGCCACCTCGCCCTGCGCACCGTCTTCACCGACGGCCAGCAGCGCTTCCTGCGCGAGGTCCCCTACCACCGCATCCCGTTCCACGACCTGCGCGACGAGACCGAGCTGGAGGAACTGCGCGGCCGATACGCCCACAAGCTGTACGACCCGGAGCGCTACCCGCTGTTCGACGTCGTGCTCAGCCGCCTCGACGGCGTCCTCCGGCTGCACATCAGCTTCGACGCCCTCGTCATCGACATGGCGAGCTTCGACATCCTCTTCGACGAGTGGGCACAGCTCTACGCCGATCCGGAGCGCTGCCTGCCCGACCTCGGCGTCAGCTACCGCGACTACGTCCTCCAGTACGAGAAGGTCCGCGACAGCGACCTGCTGATCCAGGCCCAGCAGTATTGGGAGGACAAGGCCGACGACTACCAGCTCGACCTCCGGCTGCCGCTGCGGGCCCACCCGTCGAGCGTCGACACCCCCGTCTTCCGGCGCAAGAGCCGGGTCGTCCCCGCCGCCGTCTGGGAGAAACTGGCCGACCGATGTCGCCGGCACGGCATCAGCCCGACGGCGCTCGTCGTGGAACTGTTCGGGCGGGTGCTCGGCCACTGGAGCGGCCAGGACCGGCTGTGCGTCAACCTCACCCTGTTCAACCGGCTGCCCCTGCACCCCGACATCAACGGTGTCATCGGCGACTTCACCGCCCTGGAACTCTTCGACCACCGCACCGAACACGGCACCGTCATCGGCGAGACCCTGCGCCGCGTCCACGGAGACCTGCTCCGCGACATCGAGCACAACCTCTTCGACGGCGTCGACTTCCAGCGGCTGCTGAAGACCCGCCAGTCCATGCCCATCAACAAGATCGTCGCCCCGGTCGTCCTCACCAGCACCCTGGGTGCTCCGGCCGACGCCAGCATGTTCGAACTCGTGCTGAACGACACCTACCAAGGTGTCGACCACGCCATCTCCCAGACACCGCAGGTGTGGCTCGACAACAAGGCCTACGAGACGGAAGAGGGGTTCGTCGCCGAGTGGGACTACGTCGAGCAGCTCTTCGACCCGGCCGTCCTCGACGCCATGCACGACAGCTACTGCCGGCTCATCGAGCACCTGGCCGAACTCGACTGGGAGACCGCCACGTTCCCGTCCCTGCCGGTGCCCGCGGACGACCTCGCGCTGATCGAGGCGGCCAACGCCACCGGTGAGGCCCCGGACCGCGACGACACCCTCTTCGGCCTGTACGAGGCCGGGCTGGACGATGGCCGCCGTGTCGCGGTGGCCGTCGTCGACGCGGGCAACGGCCGCAGCCACACCTACGGCGAGCTGTACGACGACTCGGATCGGCTCGCCCGCGTCCTGTCGACGCCCGGCACCCTCCCGGACCGCACCCGCATCGTCGGCGTGCTCGCGGAGAAGGGCTATCTGCAGGTCGTCGGCACCCTCGCCGTGATGAAGGCCGGTGCCGCCTACGTCCCGCTGAACGTCGAGTGGCCCGGCGGACGACTCGCCGAGGTCCTCGCGCAGGCGGGTGCGGGGGTGGTGCTGGTGTCGCGGGCGCAGGCGGTGCGGCCGGAGGTGGCCGAGCTGGGTGCGGGGTGCCGGGTGCTGGTGGTGGAG
>NZ_MUND01000576.1 GCF_002154375.1 Streptomyces glaucescens
GCTCACCTTGCGGGTGTGGCACGCGACGTGGCTGGAGCGCTCGCCGGGACTCCTCGGGTCGGCTGGGGCAGCGGGAATCCGTGTCCGTCGGGGAGGGCCGGATCACGGGACCTGTACGGAGCGGCGCGCCCTACGCCACGACCTCCGCGTTCGGCGGCGTCGTACTCACCCGTCCGCCTCGCAGCAGTGCGACGGTGCGGCCGCCGTGGTGCCGGTGCGGCAGAAGCAGGATGCCTCCACGGGGACGTCCGCCAAGGCGGTGGCGACCGTCAGCTGCTGGGCGATGATGCCCGCCTCGGCCGTCCTGCCCTGCCGGAGCAGGCATTCGTGGAAGCCGTGCAGGGCCCAGACGTTGTTGGGGTGCCGGCAGGCGCGCGGCAGGGTGTCGTCCAGGCCGAGGTCGGCCCGGTAGACGGCCTCGGCCTCGGTGACCCGCCCCTGCTCCAGCAGCAGGGCGCCCAGTGCGTGCCGGGTGGGCTGCATCCAGCCCCACGGCTCGTCGTACGGCAGGTTGTCGTCGAGGGCGACGGACCGCTTCAGCGCGGCGAACGCCTCGTCGAAGTCGCCTTTCCGGTAGGCGAGTTCGCCGTCGAGCATGGCGGAGGCGATGGCGAGGATGTCGACGCAGGTGTTGTTGAACAGCGTCCGCGTGCCGGGGACCCGGCCGAGTGCGGCGCGGAACAGTTCCCGCTCGGCACCGGCCTCGGCGACCCGGCCGGTCGCCGCGAGGGCGACGCCGCGCGCGTAGTGCAGCATCGCGGTGGTCACGCTGTACAGCTCCCGGTCCTCGGGCAGTGGCAGAGCGAGGATGTCGGCCCAGCGGCCGAACCGGATCAGCACGTGCACCCGCATGGCGAGGAAGCCCTCCAGCCAGTCGGCCATGGGCGGACTCTGCACCCGCAGCAGTTCCTCGGGGATGGAGGCCTCGAGCCGGTCGGCGGTCTCCAGGGCGACCTGGGACCGGCCGAGGAACATCGCGCCGTAGATCTTGAAGTGGTAGTTGTGCGACCGGTACAGCGTGTAGAAGTTCATCGCCCCGGCGCGTGCGTGGAACTTCTCGTCCGCGGCGATCGCCGCGCTGTTGTCGGACACGACGCGCCGGTAGTCGCCGCACAGCACTTCGATGTGCGAGGGCATGTGCTGGAGGTGGCCGGCGTCCGGCACCAATCCGCGCAGCCGGTCGGCGACCGGCAGGGCCGTCTCGGGGGTCGGGGACATCTCCATCAGGTGGATGTAGAGGTGCAGGACGCCCGGGTGATCGCGCCCGCCCGGCGTGTCGAGCGCCCGTTCGAGCACGGCCCGGGCGTCGCGCGTGCGGGCTCCCTCGGCGGGCTCGCCGGTGCGCAGGTCCCACAGCTGCCACGGAGTGAGGTTCATCAGCGCGTCGGCGTACAGGGTGGCGACGTCCAGGTCGTCGGAGGCCTGCTCATAGGCGGCGCGCATGCTGTCGGCGTACGGCGCGTTCCACACCGAGCAGTCCTCGACCGGCCGGGACCGCGGGTAGCGGGCGCGCAACGCGCCGATCAGCGCCCGCTCGACGGGCGTGGCACCGGCCGCCTTCTCGTTCGCCCGTTCGGCGGCGGCGTGGGTGCGCTCGACGGTCCGGGTGAGTTCCTTCTCGTCGAAGAACTCCCACGGCTTGTTGTAGTTGGGGCCGAGGGCGTAGGCGATGCCCCAGTGCGCCATGGCGCAGTCGGGATCGGCCGCGACGGCCGCCTCGAAGCAGCGGACGGCCTCTTCGTGGTGGAAGGCGTACGTCCAGACCAGGCCGCGGTCGAACCAGAGCTGGGCCTGTGCCGAGGTGGTCGTCACGGGACGGGTGTGAGCGCCGAGATCGTAGTACTCCATGAGCTGCCTCCCGAACCGTACGGCCGCCGCCGGGCTGCCCGGTCGCCCGGTTGCCCGCCGATCGGGCAGCCGGTGCTCCGCTCAGGGCGGCCGGTGTGCCGCGCCGGGCAGCCGGGACCCAGCGTAGTGGTGATCTCATGGCGATCGGCAGTGCGCGCCCCGCGGAACACCTGGTGGGGGAGGGAGCGCGGGGGGACGGAGCGGCGCTCGGATGCGGCGTTCTCGGGCTTCACGCCCCCGGCGGGGTCATCCGTTCGGCGGTGACAGGGCTCACCCGACTGATCGCCCCGAGTAGCGGCGGGCGGGCGACTGGCCGACGGTTGAGCACGTCGGGGGTCGGGTTGGTCAGCTGTCCGAGTGCCAGCTGCCCGGCCGTCGGCGAAAGGAATGATCAGATGCGTTCTGCTCGCATGCTCGTGGCCGTGGCGGGGGCCTCTGCGGCTCTGGCCCTGGGCGCGCCCGGCGCCTACGCGGCCGTCGGCTCCGGCTCGGACCACGAAGACTCCTCGTACAGCAAGGAGCACGAGAAGGACGGTGGTCACGACTCCGGTTCCTACAAGGACGGCGGTCACGACTCCGGCTCGTACAAGGACGGCGGCGAGGAGTCGGGCTCGCACAAGGACGGCGGCCACGACTCCGGCTACAAGGACGAGCACGACAAGGGCTCCTGGAAGGAGAAGGACTCCTGGGGCGGTGACCACGAGAAGCCCCGCGGTGGTGTGCACACCGGAGGCGGCGCCCTCGCCGGACCGTCGGTGACTGCGGGCGGCATGGCCGTCCTCGCCGTCGCCGGCACCGGCCTCTACGCGATGCGTCGCAGGAAGACGGCCGAGGGCGCGGGCTGACCCTCGCCCGCTGCGATAGCCGCTGCGGCCGCCACGCGCGTGCCGCGTGGCGGCCTGGCCGGTGGCTCTCCCGTCACCCCGTCCGATGTGCTGTCGTGCCCTAGCGAGGTGGTTTCCCATGCCGGCTGGTTCGCCCGACCACGCTGATCACGAGCCCGCCCAGGACGGGCGGAGATCCCGCACCGGCGTGCTGGTGATGAGTGCCGTGGCCGCCCTGATCCTCGTCACGAGTCTGACCGGCCGGCACCCCGCGCCGCCCGGTACCTCGTCCGACTCCCTCCCCGCGCCGCGGGACGTGGTGGCGTCCGCCGCGTCGGCTCCGCCCGCCGGACAGCCGGCCGAGGCGCAGGAGACGGATCGGGAGGCGACGCCGAGGCCGACGCGAACACGACAGTCGCAGAAGTATCTGCCTCGCTCGAAGCCCGTACGACTGCTCATCCCGAAGATCTCGGTCGACGCCCCCTTCACGGAGCTGGCAATCGGCCCCGGAGGACAGCTCGAAGCCCCGCCCGCCGACGACGTCAACCTCGTGGGCTGGCACGCCGACGGTCCGTCGCCGGGGGAGGCCGGTACGTCGGTGATCGCCGGGCACGTCGACACGGTGACGTCCCCAGCCGTGTTCGTGAACCTCGGGGAGCTGGAGAAGGGCGACGTCTTCCACGTCCAACGAGCCGACAGGCGCAAGGCGTCCTTCGTGGTCGACAGCGTCGAGACGTTCGACAAGGACCACTTCCCCGATGACCGGGTGTACGCCGACACGCCCGAGGCGGAGGTCCGGCTCATCACCTGCGCGGGCGACTACGACCGTAGGGCGAAGGACTACACGGAGAACCTCGTGGTCTTCGCCCACCTGGCCTGAACCGGGCGGCTCAGCGCAGGGCGGCCGCCACGAGCCCGCGCACTTCCCGCTCGCCGACGTCCCCGCCGTTGACGAGGCGGTCGAAGACGAGCCCGTCCACGCACGTCAGCAGGGTGACGGTGCGTTCCTCGGGGTCCGGGACGCCCTGGGCGGCGAGGAAGTCGCGCACGGCCGCACGCGCCGCGTTCTCGCGCGGTACGAGGATGTCCCGCAGCTCGGGATGGCGGACGCTCTCGATGGCGCACGCGTAACGGGCGAGGGACCGCCGGCGGCCGTCCCCGGTGAGGCGCCGCCCGGCGAGGGCGGCGATACGGGCCGTCAGCTCCGCGGCGTCACGTGGCACCGGAGCGGCACCGCCCGCCGCCTGCAGTTCGGCCTGGTCGAGGTCGACCAGCCGCCGGACCAGCGCGGTGAGCAGCGCCTGCCGGGTGCGGTAGTAGGCGGACGTGGTGCCGGGCGGCAGGCCGGCCGCCCGGTCCACGGCGCGGTGGGTCAGTCCTCGTGTCCCCAGGTCGGCGAGCACGCCGATGGCGGCGTCGGCGAGAAGGGCGCGTCGGTCGGTGGCCACATCCCTATTTCTACACCTGTAGAGGACGTGTCGTGCGTGTGCAGTACGCTCCTTCTACATCTGTAGAAGCCCCAGTGGGGGCGGACGGGAAGGGGGCCGGGCATGGGCGACACCAGTGCGGTGGTGGTCGGGGGAGGCATCGGAGGGCTGGCCGCCGCCATCGGCCTGCGGCTCATCGGCTGGGACGTCACGGTCCTGGAGCGCGCCGCCGCCCTCGCCGACGCCGGTGCGGGCATCTCCCTGCACGCGAACGGACTGCGCGCCCTGGATGCCCTCGGCGTCGGCGCGGCCGTACGCGCGGCGGCCCGCCCGCAGTACACCGGAGGCACCCGCACCCCCACCGGCCGGCGGCTGGCCCGGATGGACGGAGCGGCCCTCGAACGCGAGCTGGGCACGCCCATCGGCGGCATCCCCCGTGCCGTCCTCCACCGGCTGCTGCGTGAGGCGCTGCCCGCCGAGTGCCTGCTCGTCGGAGCGGAGGCGACGTCCGCCGGCCAACCCGCCCGCGACCGAGTCACCGTCACCACCCGGGACAAGGTGCTGGACGCAAACCTGGTCGTGGCGGCCGACGGGGTCAACAGCCGGCTGCGCGCCCGGCTCTTCCCCCACCACCCCGGCCCCGCCTACAGCGGCTCGACCGTCCTGCGCGCCATCACCGAGCGCCCCGTCGACCTGGCGGACGACTTCTCGCTGACCTGGGGCCGGGGAGCGGAGTTCGGCCATATCGCCTTCACCGACGGCCGGGCGGAATGGCACGCGGTCCTCACCTCACCGCCCGGCATACGGCACGCCGCCCCCCTGCACGCGCTGCGCCGCCGCTTCGAGGGCTGGCACGATCCGATCCCCGCCCTGCTCGACGCGACCCGGCCCGAGGCCGTCCTCCACCACGACATGTACGAACTGGCCACCCCCTTGCCCGCCTTCGTCTCCGGCCGGATCGCCCTCCTCGGCGACGCGGCCCACGCCATGACCCCCAACCTGGGCCAGGGCGCCTGCCAGGCCCTGGAGGACGCCGTCACCCTGACCGCCGCGCTCGCCACCGAGCCCGCCGTCGACGCGGCGCTGGCCCGCTACGACGCCGAACGCCGCCCCCGCAGCCAGTCCGTGGCGCGCGCCGCCCGCCGGGCGGGCCGCCTGGGTCAGCAACTCGCCCACCCCGCGGCCGTCGCGCTGGGCAACACGGCCATGCGGCTGGCCCCCTCCGGGGCGACGCTGCGGGCCGTCCTGCGCCACGCGGCCTGGACCCCACCGGTCTTCGGCCGGCCGCTGACGGGCTGCGAGTGACGGGGGCACGACCGATGGACCCCCGTGACGGGCTCCGGTGACCGCCCGGCCATGTGCTTGTCCGCGTCCGGGCACCGCACTAGCGTGCCGATGTGAACCTCTTCTCGCACTCATGGTCGGCGTTGCGCACGGCCGTCGCGGCGCTCTCGGGCGAGGATTTCGCACAGCCGTCCGGGTGTACCGGCTGGCTGGTTCGGGACCTGGTGTGCCATCTGATCATCGACGCGCAGGACGTCCTGATCACCCTCGTGACCCCCACCACGAGGGAGCCGACCCGCGACGCCGTGACCTACTGGGAGGTCACCGATACACCGCCGACCGGTGAGGACCCGCTCGACGCGCTGACCGTCCGGCTGGCCGCCGCCTACCAGGATCCGGGGCTGCTCACCTTCCACCTCGACGACGTCGGCTCCGCCGCCGGCCGCGCCGCCGAACTCGCCGACCCGGCCCTCCGGGTGGAAACCCAGGGCCAGGTCCTCACCGCGGGCGACTACCTCTCGGCGTACGTCCTGGAATGGACACTGCACCACCTCGATCTGACCGCACACCTCCCGCACGCGGCGGGACCGCCCGCGGAAGGGCTCGCCCGATCCCGCGAGATGCTGGAGCGGATCGCCGGGACCTCGTTCCCCGCGGCCTTCTCCGACGCGACGGCGCTGCTGGTCGGCACCGGGCGGCGCGCTCCGACCGAGGCGGAGCGGGCCGAACTGGGCGAGTCGGCCGGGAGACTCCCGCTCGTCCTCGGCTGACGGAACCGGCCACCGCCCGCCGCCGCACGGCGCCCGCGTCCCGCCTGTCGATTGTTCGATCCCGGCGTGCCGTGCCCCCGCGGCCGAAGCCGAGCGGGGCTCACCAGGCGTCCCGGTGCGGCACCTGCTCGCGCGGAACCGACGCGCCGGGCGGAGGCCGAGATCCCTCACCTCGCCCCCACGCCGAGACGCGCCACCTCGCCCGCCCAAGGACACGCGCGGCCCAGGGCCTCCCCAGGACGTGCCGCCCTGGGCCTCTCCGGACGCGCGGCCCTGGGGTCCCCGCCCCGGACACCCCCTAGGCCGTGTCC
>NZ_MUND01000577.1 GCF_002154375.1 Streptomyces glaucescens
TCGCCGAGCGCCGGCTCAGCCTGGAGATCACCGAGGAGGCGCTGGCCTGGCTCGCCGACGAGGGCAACGACCCGGCCTACGGCGCCCGCCCGCTGCGCCGGCTGGTCCAGACGGCGCAGCGGGCGGGCGCCGTACTCCGGCTGGTAGCCCTGCCGGGACAGCCAGTCCACGGCCGCGTCGGTGAACTCGACGGTGACGCCCTGCGCGGTGAGCAGCCGGCGGGTGTGCTCCAGCAGCAGGTTGGTGATCCGGTGCAGCTGGTCGGGGGTGAGCTGGCGGAACACCACGATCTCGTCGATCCGGTTGAGGAACTCCGGCCGGAAGTGCTCGCGCAGCGGGCGCAGGATCTGCTCCCGGCGCGCCTCCTCGTCGGCCTCCCCGCCGCCCGGCCCGAACCCGATGCTCGCGCCGCGCCGGATGATCGCCTCCGAGCCGAGGTTGCTGGTCATCACGATGACCGTGTTGCTGAAGTCGACCGTGCGGCCCTGGGAGTCGGTGAGCCGCCCGTCGTCGAGCACCTGGAGCAGGATGTTGAAGACGTCCGGGTGGGCCTTCTCCACCTCGTCGAGGAGGAGCAGCGAGTACGGGTGGCGGCGGACCACCTCGGTGAGCTGCCCGGCCTCCTCGTGGCCGACGTAGCCGGGCGGGGCGCCCACCAGGCGGCTGACCGTGTGCCGCTCCTGGTACTCGCTCATGTCGAGGCGGACCATCCGGTCCTCGCTGCCGAACAGCGCCTCGGCGAGGGCGCGGGCCAGCTCCGTCTTGCCGACGCCGGTCGGGCCGAGGAAGAGGAAGCTGCCGATCGGCCGGTCGGGCGAGGCGAGCCCGGCCCGGGAGCGCAGCACCGCGTCGGAGACGACCCGTACCGCCTCCTCCTGGCCGACCACCCGCTCGCGCAGATGCTCCTCCATGCCGAGCAGCCGGTCCTTCTCCTCCTCGGTGAGCCGGCTGACGGGAATGCCGGTGAGCCGGGACACCACCTCGGCGATCGCCTCCGCGGTCACCTCCAGGTGCTGGCCCTCGTCGGCCTCGCCGTCCCCGGCGACCTCGGCGATCCGCCGCTTCAGCTCGGCGATGCGGTCCCGCAGCCGCATCGCCTCCTCGTAACTCTCGTCCGCGACCGCCTGGTCCTTGTCCCGGACCAGCTGCTCGGCCTCGCGCTCCATGGCCCGTACGTCCGTGCCCTTGGTGCGGGCCCGCAGCCGCACCCGCGCGCCCGCCTGGTCGATCAGGTCGATCGCCTTGTCCGGCAGCCGCCGGTCGGTGAGATAGCGGTCGGACAGCTCCACCGCCGCCATCAGCGCCTCGTCGCTGTAACGGACCTGGTGGTGGGCCTCGTAGCGGTCGCGCAGCCCGCGCAGGATCTCCAGCGCGTCCTCAGTGGTCGGCTCCGGCACCAGGATCGGCTGGAAGCGGCGGGCGAGCGCCGCGTCCTTCTCGATCCGGCGGAACTCCTCCAGCGTGGTCGCGCCGACGATGTGCAGCTCGCCGCGCGCCAGGGCCGGCTTCAGGATGTTCCCGGCGTCCATCGAGCCGCCCTCGCCCCCGCCACCCGCGCCGACCACGGTGTGCAGCTCGTCGATGAAGACGATCAGCTGGTCGGAGTGGCTGCGGATCTCGTCGACGATGTTGTTCATCCGCTCCTCGAAGTCGCCCCGGTAACGGGTTCCGGCGACCACGCCGGTGAGATCGAGGGCCACCACCCGCCGGCCGGTCAGTACGTCCGGTACGTCCCCGTCGGCGATCCGCTGCGCCAGTCCCTCCACGATGGCGGTCTTGCCGACGCCCGCGTCACCGATCAGCACCGGGTTGTTCTTGCCCCGGCGGGACAGCACCTCGATGGTCTGCTCGATCTCGTCGTCCCGCCCGATCACCGGGTCGATACGGCCCCGGCGGGCCTGGTCGGTGAGATCGCGGCCGTACTTGTCGAGAGTCGGCGTCGCGCTCTGCCGCGGCCGTTCCGCACGGGCCCCCGGCCGGACCGGCTGCCCGGCCTCGGGTGCCTCGGCCGGCATGCCGCCCGGGGAGAAGCGCGCCGCGTTCAGGATGTGTCCGGCCGCCGAGTCCGGGTTGTTGGCGAGCGCGCTGAGGACGTGCTCCGGGCCGATGTAGCCGGTGCCGCTCGCGCGGGCCAGGTCGTGCGCGTCGAGCAGGGCCCGTTTGACGGCCGGGGTGAGGGACAGCGAGGTCGGTGGCGGCGCCTCGCCCTCCGTGTACTTGACCGGTCCCGAGCGCTCGTCGATCTCCGACGCCAGGGAGTCCGGGTCGGCGACGCCGGAGCGGCTGAGCAGACTCCGGGTCGGCTCTGCGGACAGGGCCGCGCGCAGCAGATGCTGGGTGTCCAGATCCCGGCTGCCGTGTTCGGCGGCGTACCGCGCGGCACCCTGCACCAGATCCCGGGCCGGCTGGCTCAGGAGCCGGCCGATGTCGATCTGGCGCGGGGCCGGGCGGGGGCCGCCGAAGAAGCGGGCGAGGAACTCTCCGAAGGGGTCGTAGCCCTCCGGTCCGGTGAAACCGCTGGTCATGGCGTTCCCATCCGGCGTCCCTGCGCGGGTCGGGGACGCCCTCGCTGATCGACGTGCCGGAGCCGGGTAACCCGGGCGGGAACCGGTTACACACGCGGGGGGCGCTCGTAGAACACCTTCGCACGATCGCTGAGAGGGGGCACATCGAGCCACCGCCGCCCACGGGAACGGCGCCCGCGGCCCGCACGGGCCGCAAGGGAGCGGCCCGCGCAGGGGCGGAAGGCGCGCCCGGGCCGGCTCGGCGGGCTGTCGGGACGCGGGGCCGTCAGGAGGCGCGGGCCGTGAGGACGCGCGGGCCGTCCTCCGTGATCGCCACCGTGTGCTCGACGTGGGCGGCGCGCGAGCCGTCGTCGGTGCGCAGGGTCCAGCCGTCCGGGGCCGCGTGGTAGCCGTCCGTGCCGCCCGCGACGAGCATCGGCTCGATGGCGAGGACCATGCCCTTGCGCAGCGGCAGACCGCGGCCGGGGCGCCCCTCGTTCGGCACCCCCGGGTCCTCGTGCATCCGGCGGCCGATCCCGTGCCCGCCGAAGCCGTCCGGGATGCCGTAGCCGGCCTCGCGGCACACCGTGCCGATGGCGTGGGCGATGTCGCCGATGCGGTTGCCGACGACGGCGGCCTCGATCCCGGCGGCGAGGGCGCGCTCGGCCGTCTCGATCAGGCGGAGGTCGGCAGGGCGCGGCCTGCCGACGGTGAGGCTGATCGCCGAGTCGCCGACCCAGCCGTTCAGTTCGGCGCCGAAGTCGAGGGAGACCAGATCGCCGTCGCGCAGCCGGTAGCGGGTGGGGATGCCGTGCACGATCGCGTCGTTCACGGAGGCGCACAGCACGCCCGGGAACGGGGTCGGGGCGAAGGAGGGGCGGTAGCCCAGGAAGGGGGAGGTCGCGCCCGCCTCCCGCAGCACGTCACGGGCGAGGGCGTCCAGGTCCAGCAGGGAGACACCGACGTCCGCCGCGTCCCGTACGGCCGTCAGGGCGCGGGCGACGACCTGGCCCGCTTCGTACATCGCGTCGATCGAATGGTCCGTCTTCAGTTCCACCATGCCAATTACTATACCGGTATTTGAATGGGCGCCCGCGTGGGCGGTATTAGAATGGGCGCCATGGTGCGCACTCCACTCACCGCCGAAGAGCGGGAACGCGGCGAACGACTCGGCCGGCTGCTTCGGGAGGCCCGCGGCGGCCGCAGCATGGCCGAGGTCGCGGCCCGCGCCGGCGTCTCCGCCGAGACGCTGCGCAAGATCGAGACCGGGCGGGCGCCGACCCCGGCGTTCTTCACCGTCGCGGCCCTGGCCGGCACCCTCGGCCTGTCCCTGGACGAGCTGCTCGTGGCCACGGCTGTCACCGCCGAACCCGCGGCGGCCTGAGGCGCTCGCGCCCCCGCTGAAAACTCCCCGTAGCGAGCCTGTAACACGGCTCGTGTTGGCTACGGACCCGAGTGCTCCGGCGTGGCGGGGAGTGGGCGATGACTGTGGATCAACTCCCGGTACAGGTGCGGGAGTTCGCGAACTACCTGGACGGCCTGCTGGCCCGGCTGGATCCGGGCGGCGGATGGTGCGCGGTGTTCTGGCGGCGCGACCCCGACGGTATGCGGGCCTGCCTGGACGGGCGGGATATCCCGCCCTGGGACGTGGTGGAGGCGCTCCTCCAGGACCTCGCCGCCGAGCACGGGCCCGGGACCGCCGCCGCCGAGAAGGACCGGGCCCGCGCCCTGCACGCCGCCGCGCTCACCGCCCACGACGCCCGGCCCGGCGGCCGGGCCGCCCTCGGGGACCGGCTCGACGTGATGCTCCGCGAGCAGCGGTACGCCGCCGAACGCCTGGCCGAACTGGGACGCCTGCTCGCCTCCGCCCCCACCCGGGAGGCGGCCGACGCCCTCCGCCGCGACCTCGCGTGGGCCCGCGACGACCACCACCGGGCCACCGCCCGCTGTGCCGAACTCCGCGTCCGCATGGCCGACTTCGATCAGCGGACACGGGCGGACGGTCCGCGGGACCCGCACCCGGCCCGGCCTGCGGGGGCCGGAGGAGGAGCGGCGCCACAGGCCGGTGCGGAAGCCGCGGGGCGCGCTCCCCGGCCGGCCCGGCACGCCGATGGACCGGAGACCGTCTCGTCGGTCCGGTCCGACGCGCTGGATCCCCGCTGGGCGCTCCGGCCCGGTGCGCCGGAGCCCGGCCCCGCGGCCCGCCGCCGCGCGGCCCACCGTCCCGCTCACCCCCGTCGTCCAGGAGAACCGCACGCTCGTCGCCGCGCTCACCACGGCCCTGCTCGACGCGCCACGCCGCCGCCACTCCCTCCCGCACCGCCTGACGAGCAGCGCACGGGTGGCGGACGGACGGGCCCGCTACGCCCGCGCAGAGCCGCTCTTCGCCGGCGGCCGCTACCTGGTCAGCCAGGAGGACGAGGTAGACGTGGCCGCCCGTCCGGCGCTGGACACCCTGGCCGCGATCCTCACCGACGGCCCGCTCACCCTCGGCACCCTGTCCGTCCGCCTCGCGGCCGGCCTGGGCCGCGAGAGGGACGCCGCCGCCGTCACGGCGTTCGTGCACCGGCTCGCCGGCGCCGGGCTGCTCGTACCCGTGGAGCCCGTCGACCCGCAGCACCCCGCCCCGCTCCTCGCCCTCGCCGACTGGCTGCGCCGGTGGCCCGCGGACGCCGCGCTCGCGGACCGGATCACCGAGCTGGCCCACGACACCCGGCGGTTCGCGTCCACGCCGGCCACCGAACGGCCCGCCCTGCTCGCCGACCTCGCCGCCCGCTGGCGCCGCCTGCTCGCCGACACCGGCCGCCCCGTCGCCGCGGACGCCGCCCCGCTGACGGTCCTCACCGAGGACGTCGTCGCCCCGGTACCCCTCTCCC
>NZ_MUND01000578.1 GCF_002154375.1 Streptomyces glaucescens
CCCGCACCGCCACCGGCGGCGGGCGGTGTCCGTGGGCCACTCGACGCCGCCGGTGGCGGTGCGGGCGGGGATGATCCAGTGGTCGCCGGAGCGGTAGGTGCCGCCGGTGGCGAAGTACACCTCGACGCCGTCCTCCAGAGGCAGCCACTCCCCCTCGGTGACGGGGACGGCGCCGCCGCGCAGGGCGGTGGTGCGGCCCTTGCGCCGAGGGCCCGCGTGGTGGTCCCAGCGGCGCAGGAAGGGGTGCAGGTGGGGCAGCCGGCCGACACCGGGCGCGGGTTCGGCGGAGAGCCGGACACGCCGGCCGGGCAGGTCGAGCTCCTCGACCCGCAGCAGCGGCAGGGCGTCGAGGCGGGAGGCGTGGGCGGTGTCGGTCAGTTCGACGTGGTCGCCGACGTCCAGGTCGAGCCTGCCGTCGTGGCCGAGACCGGCCAGGTGCACCCAGGTGCCGTCGATCTCGTCGACGGGGAGGACGACGGAGCCGTTCTCGCGGGACCACTTGAAGGTGGCGTCCTCGGCTTCGCCGCCGGCGTGCACCTCGACGCGGTAGAGCTGGTTCTCGGCGCCCCGGTAGCGGGCGTCGGGCTTGACCAGGCAGGGGTCCTCGTCGGCGTGGCCGGGCCGTTCGGCTCGGGCGGCGAGCCGTGCGGAGGGGACGGACCGGCGCCGGGCCCAGCGTGCGAAGGCGTCCCGGACGGTCTCCCTGGACGGCTCGCTCTCCTCGATCTCCAGCGCGCCGAGGGACAGCGGCAGCACCTGCCAGACGACCTTGAGGCGGGCGGCGGTGTCCGGCATGGCGGCGCCGAGGGCGACCTCGCGCAGCGCCGGGTCCTCGGCGGCGGTGACGGTGCGCTCCCACACCTGGAGGTAGACCACGAAGGGCGCGGAGGCGGGCGAGGGCAGCCGGTCGCCGGGGCGTTCCGGGTCGAGGAAGGCGTCCGGCTGGTCCCAGTACGTCCAGTGGGCGGGTGTCTCGGGGGTGGCGGCCTCCTGGT
Organism: Streptomyces glaucescens; assembly: GCF_002154375.1. Taxonomy (GTDB): domain Bacteria; phylum Actinomycetota; class Actinomycetes; order Streptomycetales; family Streptomycetaceae; genus Streptomyces; species Streptomyces glaucescens. Next base: position 996 of record NZ_MUND01000578.1, read on the forward strand.
CGTCCTCGTCGGGGACGGGGACGCCGGGCGCCGGGCGGTCGGCGTCGCACAGGATGCCGTCGACGTAGTAGCGGCCGCCGTGGATGTGCAAGGTGTCGAGGTCGTGCCGGCCGCCCACGTAGTCGATGCGGAAGCCGGCCGCGTCGCGGGGGCCGCCGTGGGGTCCGATCAGGTCGGCGGCGAGGGTGCGGGTGTGGTGGAGCTGGATCGCGGTCTGCTCGTTGGTGTCGGCGTCGAGCTGGACGCGGCCCTGCTGGGCGACGACCGCCGCGTAGTGCCGTTCCGGGCGGAACGTGAGGCGGGAGAGGTCAGCGTGCATGAAGGGGGTCCCCCTGGTTCGGATAAGAGCGCTTGGAGTCGGTGATGCTGCGGCTCACGTCACGAAGAAGATCCCGGCGTCCGTGCCCGCGGGCGTGTACTCGGCGAGCCGCGCCCGCAGCCCGTCCTCGCGCTGCGGCCGGTACAGGTCGTGGAAGGCGCCGAGTTCGGCGCCGTCGTCCGCGCCGCGCCGGATCTCCTCGGCGCACCGGTCGGACAGCACCCCGTACCAGGGCGTCCCGTAGCGCTGGGAGACGAACAGCGGCCGGACCCCCGGGGTCAGGTCGGGCTGGCAGCGGTGCCGGCGTGGGGTGCGGGAGCCCGGCGGGACGTACGAGTACCGCATCCGGCCGGTGCCGCGGCGGGCCACGTGCAGCCGCCCGGTGAGGACGGAGTTCTCGGCGATCTCCACGGCGTGGGTGTGCACTTCGCCGATGACGGTGGCGCGGTGCAGGTGGAGCACCGCGTGGGCGTGCCGGCAGTCCGGCGCGGACAGCGCCTCGCGGTCGTCGGCGGTGGCGTCGAGGACGCTGTCGCGCAGATGGATGGCGAGGGGGTCCTCGCTCACCTCGTCACCGATGACCTCGATGGTGCCGAGGATGCTGTGCTCGATCTGGAGGCAGGCGGTGGTGCGTTCCAGCACGATGCTGGGCTCCTCCGGAGAGTGCGGGTCGCACTCGGGCTCCAGCGACCAGCCGGGCACGAGGGTGCAGTGCCGGACGGTGACGGCGCCCATCGGCCCGGTCACGTTGATGCCGCGCCCGGCGACGAGCAGCCCGTCGAGGACGACGCGGGGCCGCTCGTGCGGGGCGCAGTCCTCGGCGGCGGCGCGGATGTTGAGCGCGTCGGGCCGGTTGCTGTACCAGTCGAGCAGCCGGATGACGGGCCGGGTGCCCTCGGCGGCGCGCAGCTGGAGCCGGTCGCCGGGGTCGAGGTCGAAGTCGAGCTGTTCCTGGTAGGCGCCGCTGTGGGTGATCTCGATGACGCCCTCGGACCCGGTGGCGCGTCCGGCCCGCCGGTCGTGCTGCCAGGCCCGGTAGGCGTCCATGATCTGCCGGTACCGCCGGCCCGGCCCGACCCGGTAGACGGCGGCGTCCGGGCGGGCGACCCGGTCGGGGCGGTCGTACTCCCCTCCCCCCATGTCGGCGGCGGCCGCGTAGTGGTAGTCGACCCACACGCCCTGCCGGGGCGCCGACCGCGCGCCGAACGCGATCCGGCCCAGCTGGGGGTCGACGGCGACCTGGCCGCGCCGGGGCCGGTAGCGCCAGTCGGACAGGTCGGCGACGACGATGTCGGACGGCGGTACGGGCCGGTCCTCGCCGTCGCGCCGGATGACGAAGCTCTTGCCGGGGCCGTAGTGGTCGAGCAGCCGGTCGCGGAGCTGCCTGCGCCGGATGAACGCGGGCACGTTGTCGATGGTCGCCAGGTGGGTCGGCGACGGCTCCGGGAACGGCTTGGTGACCAGCGGGGTGTCGTTGCCGAGGATGGAGAAGGTGTACAGGTGGCGGGCGCGGTCCACGCAGTACGCCGGGGAGGACGTCAGCGAGTGCGCCTTCAGCCGCCACACGTACAGGCCGACGCCCGCGGGGGACCAGCCGCCCTGCCGCCGCGCGGAGTCGGCGCGCCGTACGTCCACCGTGCGGGCGGTGGCGCCGAATGGGCTCCCGGCCAGGTCGAGTGCCGCGCCGTCGCGCAGGTCGGCGAGCCGGCCGCGCTCGGCGCGGTGACCGGTGACGCCCAGTCTGACCGGCTGGTGGTGGGCGACGAGCCGGGACAGTTCCACGGCCCGCGCGGGCCAGCCCGCCACCTGCTGGGAGATCTCCTCCAGCAGGTGCAGGGTTCCCTTGCGCCGCCGGTTGGCGACGGTCGCCGCCACATCGGCGCGCGGGGCGACCGCCTCGGCGAGCGCGGACCGGCCGCCGGCGTGCAGTCCGGTGGTGAGGACGCGTTCGTAGCCGGGCAGGGTGCGGTGGCCGACCAGGTCGCCGAGGTACGGCAGCACCCAGGGCGCCGCGGTCTCCACGAACAGGTCCGCGTAGCCCTGTTCGACGCCGTCGCGGACCAGGTCGAGCTGTTCGGCGATCACCGCGAGCAGGGCCCGCAGCGGCTCGCCCTCCTCCAGGTCGCGCAGCCGGTGCCAGCGGGGCAGCAGGCCGGCGAGGGAGTCGGGGTTGCGGGACGCCGGCGGTCCCGCGTTCTCGAACCGGACGTCCTCGGACATCACTTGGCCTCCGTCAGGATCAGGGTGTCGGCGGCGCGCGGCGTCAGCAGGGCGAGCCGGGCCGGGCGGATGCCGCGGAAGACGTACACCGACCGGCCGCGCGGCAGGCGCCGGGTGTCGGTGATGCCGGGGTTGAGGCGCAGCAGTTCGGCGAGCGGGATGCCGTACCGGGCGCAGACGGACGACAGGGTCTCGCCGTCCTCGGCGCGGACGGTGTGGATCCGTTCGTCGTACGCCGCCGGCGGCGCGGCCACCGTCGTCCTGGGCGGGCCGGGGTCGCGGAGCAGTCCGGCGAGTTCGGCCGGGCCGGTGGAGGCGGACACTCCGGTGAAGACGTCGACGTCGACGTAGTCCACGCCGGGCACCGAGTGGGCGGTGGCCAGCACCTCGGAGAGCCGGGCCGGCTGGGCCAGTTCGCGCCCCTCGAAGCCGAGGCGGCGCAGCAGGGCCCGGCGCAGCCGGGGTTCGACGATCTCCCAGGCGTGGTCGGGGGCGGTCCTCACCTTCGCGGCGATCAGCAGCAGGACCGCCTCGCGGACGTCCACCCGCACGGGGAGACCCCGGTCGCCGTACTCGGTGAGGGCACCGCGCAGGGCGCGCAGGGTGTCCGAGTCCGGGTCGAGGGGCACGTCGTCGGTGCCGGCCACCGTCACGTGCAGCACGCGCCGCCGCCCGTCGAAGAGTTCGCGTGCGGCGGCCCGGCCGATGCCGGCCCGGGAGCGGGCGAAGTCCTCGTAGTCCGCGGCGGAGACCAGCCGGTCCAGGGCCGACACGGCGAGCGGGATCGTCCGGCGGGTCAGCGCCGGCCCGTCCGCGTCGGAACCACCCGTGGCCGGGCGGGGGTTGGTGACCGCGGTGACGCCGAGCGGGCGGGACAGCGGCTGGGTGACGCGGTCGGCGGGGACGTTGGCGGCCTTGCCGGTGCCGAAGCGGTAGCGGGCGCGGACGTTCTCGTGTCCGCTGGGCAGCCGGGCGCCGTGCACGCCGTCGCCGAAGGTGACCGTGGTGCGCCCGTCGGCGGTGGTGCCCGTGATGTGGACCCGCTCGGTGGGGCCGCGTCCGGCGAGGCTGTCGACCTCGTGCCAGAGCACGCCGTCGACCCGGATCTCCAGCACGGGCCGGGCACCGAGCGGACCGTCGTCCGCGAGCCAGGTGAGCGGGGACTGCCACAGCGCGAAGGTCTGGTTGACGCGGTCGGAGTCGCCGCTGCCGATGGCCTCCTCACGGCTCTCGCCATGGGTGGCCTCGACGACGTTGCCGAGGATGCGGACGGTCTCGCGCCGGTACCGGTGGGCGAGCCGGGCGGTGAGGGTGAGCCGGGTGTGCACCCGGTCGCCCGGCAGGTGCGGGTCGACGGCCGGATCGGCGGTCGCCACGGTCACCACCTCGGTGGCGGTGACCCCGGCGGCGCCCGGGATGTCGCTGCGCTCACCGGTGACGATCAGCGTGCGGCCGGGCCGCAGTCCCTCGTACAGTTCGGCGAGTTCGATCTCGTCGCCGTGCACGTCCTCGCCGAGCGGCTCGTCGGCGAGGCGCAGCGGCTCCCCGGCGGCGTGCACGGTGGTGTCGCGGATGTGCGAGAGCAGCACGTCGAACTCGTCCAGCCAGGGGTCGGCGAGAGTGAGTTCGGTGCCGCGGCCGGTGATGCCGTAGTTGCTGTACGCCGCCGTACGCGCCGCGACGACCTGGGTGGTGACGAACGCCAGCCGCGCGTCCCCGGGCAAACCGCCCTCGGCGCCCTTGGCGGGGCGCCGGACCGCCACCCAGCTGCCGGGCGTGATGCCGGCGTGGACGGTGTCGAGCTGGAGGACGTGCCGGTTGACGGGCTGCGGCTTGCTCGCGATGACCACCTCGACGTGGGGTTCCGCGCTGCCGACGGCGTAGCGCAGGCTCACCTCGTGGTCGCCGTGGGTGAACTGTTCGCCGATGCCCGGCCGCAGCGGTACCTCCTGGCGGTCGGCGCCGTGCTCGACGACGACGTGCACCAGGCCGTCCTCGTCGGGCCGGGACACGGACAGCGTGCGCTCGGGCAGCCCCGAGTGCAGCCGGGCGGTGACGCCGGGCTCCCCGGGGTGGGCCGGGCGCCGGTTCCCGTCGCGGTCCTGACCGGGCCGCACGGACAGGTCGACCTGCCCGGAGCCCAGCGGGAAGGTGGCGAACTGCGGCACGGGCAGGTTCTCCGCCCGCTGGTCGGAGCTGCTGCCCTCGACGTACTGGAACTCGGCCCGCACCGGCACCTTGCCCGCCGTGTCGAACACGACCCGCATGCTGACCAGCACGGCTCCGGTGAGCGGCCAGTCCGCGGTCCGGATGACCCGGCCCCGGGCGTCCTGCACCGGCTTGAGCGGCGCGGTCGCCCCGAACGGCGCGGCGGTGACCCGCATCGCCAGCAGCTCCCGCAGCAGGGGCCGGCCCCCGGGGGCCGGC
>NZ_MUND01000579.1:0-485 GCF_002154375.1 Streptomyces glaucescens
CCGCGCTGCTGGTGCTCGTCTCGCTGCTCGGCATCTCCGGCAGGTCAACCACCGACAAGGTGATGGAGAACCTGGAGCAGCTGGCTCCCGGCTCAGCCCGCGACATCATCACGCGCGCCGTCGAACAGCTCCAGGGCAACGCGGGCACCGGCTCCCTGATGGCGATCATCGGTCTCGTCCTCGCGGTGTGGTCCGCGTCCGGATATGTGGCGGCGTTCATGCGCACGGCGAACGCCGTCTACGACATCCCGGAGGGACGGCCGGTGTGGGCGATCCTGCCGGTGCGTCTGGGACTGACCGTCTCCCTGCTGATCATGGCCGTGATCAGCGCACTGATCGTGGTCTTCACGGGCGGCCTGGCCCGCCGGGCGGGTGACCTCCTGGGTCTCGGCGACACCGCGCTGACCGTGTGGGGCATCGCCAAGTGGCCCGTCCTGGTGCTGCTGGTCACCCTCATGATCGCGCTGCTGTACTGGGCCAGCCCC
>NZ_MUND01000579.1:526-894 GCF_002154375.1 Streptomyces glaucescens
CGTCTGGCTGTGGATCACCAATCTGGCGATCCTGCTCGGCCTGGAGTTCGACGCCGAGACCGTCCGCCAGCGGGCCATCGCCGGGGGCCACCCGCCGGAGGAGGAGCCGTACACCGAGCCGCGCTCGACCCGCACCTGGGACGACGACACGGCACCCGGCGAACGCTGAAGCCCGACACCCGGAGCTGGCCTGGGCCAAGCCCTGCCCTCGCCCGCACCAACAACTGCTCAGCACCGGTCCACGAATCCGTCATGCCGGGCCATGATTCGGTAGTGCGGCCGAACAGGCGTCTGTTCGGGCATACGTTCTCCGCCGTGACATTCGATGACACCCCGCTGAGAGCCGCCAAGTCGGCTCCCGCGCGCCG
>NZ_MUND01000058.1 GCF_002154375.1 Streptomyces glaucescens
GGGCGTACGCCCCCCAGCAGCAGGAACCACACCACCGCGTACGCGAACGCCGCCTGCACCTGGGGGCCGGCCAGCCAGGACACCAGCACGAACAGGCCGCCCGTCAGCACCACGGTCAGCGCGCCGTACGCGTTGCGGATCATCACCAGCATCGCCAGCAGCAGCGCCGTCGCCAGCCACAGCAGCGACGTGATGCGCCCGGAGCCGAGGAGCGCCGCCCCGCCGAGGCCCAGCAGCGGGGGCGCGGTGTAGCCCGCGGCGGCCGTGAGGATCATGCCGAGGCCGTACGGCTTGCCGCGGCTGACGGTGAGGCCGCTGGTGTCGGAGTGCAGCCGTATGCCGGTGAGGGTGCGGCCGGTGAGCAGGGCGACCAGACCGTGGCCGCCCTCGTGGGCGATGGTGATCGCGTTGCGGGACAGCCGCCACAGGCCGTGCGGGACGATCACGGCGAGCGCGGCGACCAGGGTGGCGATCACCACCCACAGGTCGGGCTCGGGCTGGGTGCCGACGAGTTCGTCCCAGAGGGAGGTCGCTGTGGTGCTGTCCATGATGGCCGGTGTGCTCCCTGTGGTCGGGCGGAGTCTGGCAGTGTGGCACGTATGTGCGGACGGTATGCAGCGAGTCGTAGGCCCGAGGATCTCGCCGGGATCTTCGAGGTCGAGAAGTGGGAGCCCGAGGAGACCCTGGCGCCCGACTACAACGTGGCGCCGACCAAAGAGGTCTACGCCGTTCTCGACCGCCCTCTGAAAGACGCGGACGACCCCCGTCCGGTTCGGCAGCTGCGCACGCTCAAGTGGGGGCTCGTGCCGTCCTGGGCCAAGACCCCCGAGGGCGGCGCCCGGATGATCAACGCCCGCGCGGAGACCGTGCACGAGAAGCCCGCCTTCCGCCGCGCCTTCACCGCCCGGCGCTGCATCGTCCCCGCCGACGGCTACTACGAGTGGGTCACCGGCAGGCAGGAGCGGGACCTGGAGGTTGAGGGGAAGAAGAAACGGCCCCGCAAGCAGCCGTACTTCGTGCTGCCGGCCGACGGCTCGGTCTTCGCGATGGCCGGGATCTACGAGTTCTGGCGGGACCGCACCCTCCCCGACGACCACCCGCGGGCCTGGTGGGTCACCTGCTCGGTGATCACCACCGAGGCGGAGACGGACCCGCTCGCCGTCGCCCCCGCCGACGGCCCGCACGCGCTCGCCGAGATCCACCCCCGGATGCCGCTGATGCTGACCCCGGACCGCTGGGACGCCTGGCTGGACCCGTCCCGCACCGACCCGGACGACCTGCGCGAGCTGCTGGCACCGCCCCCGGCCGGCCTGATGCGCGCCTACCCGGTGAGCACGGCCGTCAGCAATGTCCGCAACAACGGGCCGGAGCTGCTGAAGGAACTGGAGGGCCCCGAGGAGGGCACACTCTTCTGATGTGACGACCGAGATCATCAGCACGGACGCGGGCGACGCCCGCGTCACCTGGCACCCGGCGCGCAAGGCCCGGCTCGTCCTCGCCGTGAGCCATGGCGCGGGCGGCGGCATCGAGGCCCGCGACCTCCAGGCGCTGGCCGCCGCGCTGCCCGGGCACGGGATCACCGTCGCCCTGGTGGAGCAGCCCTGGCGGGTGGCCGGGAAGAAGATGGCGCCCGCGCCGAAGACGCTGGACACCGGGTGGCGGGGCGTCTGGCCCGCTCTCGCCGGACAGGGCCTGCCGGTTGTCGCGGGCGGGCGCAGCGCGGGTGCCCGAGTGGCCTGCCGCACCGCCGCCGAGCTGGGCGCGGCCGGAGTGCTGGCGCTCGCCTTCCCGCTGCACCCGCCGGGCAAGCCGGAGAAGTCCCGCGCCGAGGAACTGCTGGGCGCGGGGGCGCCCACGCTCGTCGTGCAGGGCGGCAACGACCCGTGGGGGAGGCCCGCGGAGTTCCCCGACGGCGACTTCGAGCTGATCGAGGTGGCGTACGCCGATCACGGCCTCGCCGTGCCCAAGCGGGCGCCGCTGGATCAGGCGGAGGCGCTGGCGATGGTCACGGACGCGGTCGTGAAGTGGGCCGGCTCGCTCGGGTAGGGCACTCGGACAAGGGCGCGGGCGCGGCACTCGGGCGCGGGCGGGGCGCTCCGGTGAGCGCTCGGGCCCTCGGGCAGGGAACTCGGGCACGGCTTCGGAAGGAGTCCGGGAATGCTCCGCCCGCGGCCGCTGTTGAGGCGGACAGAAGTGCTGACCACCAGCACAGAAGTGCTGACCACCAGCACCGACGCCGTAGGAGAGGAAGTCCGCCGCATGGGTTCGACCTTCTGCCCGAGCCGCAGCAGCCGTGCCGACCTGGACTGGACGGTGCTGCATGCGGCCAAGACCGCCCCGATCCGGGCGGCGGGCGGACCGGATCGACAGGCGTCCCCGACCGTGGGTCGTCTATCCTCCGAAACGAGTGGGACCGGTTTGGGTCCCGTCCGGAACTTTCGGAGCTTTGAGGAGGTGGGTCCGGTCAGCGGTACCGACGCAGGGACCGACAACGGCCAGGCGGAGCTGCCCGAGGGCCAGGGCATCAGCGCGGACACGAACGCGGAGACCACCGCCGAGCGCAGCGCGCGCTTCGAGCGGGACGCGCTCGAATTCCTCGACCAGATGTACTCGGCCGCACTGCGCATGACGCGCAACCCGGCCGACGCCGAGGACCTGGTGCAGGAGACGTATGCCAAGGCGTACGCGTCCTTCCACCAGTTCCGCGAGGGCACCAACCTGAAGGCGTGGCTGTACCGGATCCTCACCAACACCTTCATCAACTCCTACCGCAAGAAGCAGCGGGAACCGCAGCGCAGCGCGGCCGAGGAGATCGAGGACTGGCAGCTCGCCCGTGCCGAGTCGCACATGTCGACGGGTCTGCGCTCCGCGGAGTCGCAGGCGCTCGACCACCTGCCCGACTCGGACGTGAAGGCAGCGCTCCAGGCGATCCCCGAGGAGTTCCGCATCGCCGTGTACCTGGCCGACGTAGAGGGCTTTGCGTACAAGGAGATCGCGGACATCATGGGGACACCCATCGGAACGGTGATGTCCCGGCTGCACCGGGGCCGCCGTCAACTGCGCGGCATGCTCGAGGACTACGCCCGCGAGCGCGGGCTGGTCCCGGCCGGCGCCGGAGAGTCGTCGAACGAAGCGAAAGGCTCGGGCTCATGAGCTGCGGAGAGCCGCACGAGACGGACTGCAGTGAGGTCCTGGACCACCTGTACGAGTTCCTCGACAGCGAGATGCCGCCCCTCGACCGGGACAAGTTCCAGCACCACTTCGAGGAGTGCTCTCCCTGCCTGGAGAAGTACGGGCTGGAGCAGGCAGTGAAGAAGCTGGTCAAGCGGTGCTGCGGGCACGACGAGGTGCCGACCGACCTGCGCGCCAAGGTCATGGGGCGGATCGAGCTGATCCGCTCCGGGCAGACCGTGCCCGAGCACGATGTGACGGCGACACCGCAGGACTCCTGAGCCTCGCCCCGTCCCGAGGGACCCCCCGCGCCGTCCCGAGGAACCCCGCACCGGTCCGCGTGGCACCCGGCGCGCGCCATCGCCGTCACCCGAACGTGCTAATCGGCCGACCATCGGTCCGCACCTTTCCCCCGGCCGTCCTAGGCTCCGAGCCAGGACGGCACGGACGGGGGCTGGGAGGGCGTCGGCATGGAGGCGGTTCCGGCTCGGGCACGGGTGTACGTCGCCGGTGTCGCCCTCGGCGCGCTGAGCTGTCTGGAACCGCTGTCCACGGGCCGCGCGCCCTGGTGGGCGATCGCGCTGCTGGCGGTGTTGCACGCCTGCGGTGAGCGGATCACCGGCCGTGGATCCCCCGGCACGTGCCACCCCGTACTGCTGGCCGGTGCCTTCCTGCTGTCGCCGCCCGCCGCCGCGCTGGTCGCGGTGCCGGGGGCGCTGCTGTCCCGGGTCGAACAGCGGCCCGTGCTGCTGCGCCGCGTCTGGCGGGCGGCCGAGCTGGTCCTCGCCGTCTGGGCCGCAGCCCGGGTGTTCCGGGCGCTGGGCGGGCCGGACGCGGTCGGGGCCGCCGACTTCCCGTACGCGCTGCTGCCCGCCGCGGCCGCGGTGCCGGTCTTCTGCGCGGTGCTCGCCTTCCTCGACGGCAGTGTCCTGGTGCTCGCCGAGCATGTGCCGCCCCGCCGGGCCTGGCGCGGGCTGTTCGCGCGCTCGCTCGCCCCGCTGGCCGTGCACGGGCTGGCCGGGCTGATGATGGCCGTGCTGTGGCGCAGCCCCTACGGGCCGGCCGCCGCGCTGCTGGTGCTGCTGCCGATGTGCGTCGCCTGGTGGGCCTTCGCCCAGTACCACCGGGAGCAGGCCGCCCACCAGGCCACCATCCGGGCCCTCGTACAGGCCGTCGACATCAAGGACGGCTACACCCGCGGCCACGGCGAGCGGGTCGGGCAGGCCTCGATGATGATCGCCCGCGAGCTGGGCATGGACGACGAGCGCGTCGAGGTCCTGCGGTTCGCGGGCATCCTGCACGACGTGGGCAAGCTCGGCGTCCCCACCCGGCTGCTGCGCAAGGACGGGCCGCTGACCCCCGAGGAGCGGCGGATCATCGAACTGCACCCGGAGTACGGGCACGAGATGGTGCGGGGCATCTCCTTCCTCGGCGAGGCCCGGGCCGCCGTGCTCCACCACCACGAGCGGATGGACGGCAGCGGCTACCCCTACGGGCTCGTCGGCAGCCAGATCCCCGAGTCCGCGCGGGTCGTCGCCGTCGCCGACGCCTTCGACGCCATGACCTCCACCCGGTCCTACCGGCGGGCCCGCCCGGTGCCGGCGGCGCTCGCGGAACTGGAGCGGTGCGCCGGGTCGCAGTTCGACCCCCGGATGGTCAAGGCGCTGGTCCAGGCCCTGGGCAAGTACGGCTGGCATCCCGCGGTGACCGCCGACGAGGTCCCGGCGCCCCGGCCTCCCGCTGCGTCCCTGCCCGGCCGGCAAAGGGCCCACCGGTGACGCCCGACGTGCCGGGAGGCGGACCGCCGGTGGCACCCGCCCTGCCGGGAGGCGGGCCCCGGGTGACACCCGCCCTGCCGCGCGTCCTGATCCACACCTGCGCCGCGCTGCTCGCCGCCGTCTCGCTCGCCGTCACGCTGCACTCCGGACTCGCCCAGCGCGGCGTCGCACTGGCGTTCGGCGCCTTGGTCGTGCTCGGTGAACTGACCAGGTGGACCGGGCCCGACCGGGTCCGCGAGGCGGCCCCGCTCGGTGCCGCGGGCGCGCTGTCGTACGCGCTGCTCGGCGAGCACGCCGGACGGCCCACCGGCCACGGCACCGCCCAGGTCGTCACGGTCGTCCTCACCGCCTCGCTGCTCGGCTCCGTCCCGCACCTCGCCCGCGGCCGGGGGCCGACCCACGACGACCTGGCCCGCCGCGTGCTCACCGCGGGCTTCGCCGCCGCCTGCTTCCAACCGCTCTACAACCGAGGCGTGTTCGACGGCTGGATCGGACCCGCCTACGCGCTGCTGCTGCTCGCGCTGCTCATCCTCACCGCGCTGTGCGACGCCGTGCTCGCCGCCGCGCTGGCCCACGCCCGCACCGGCTGGCCGTTCGGCCCGCTGCTCCGCGACGAGCTGCGGGCCATGCCCGGCGTCGGCTCCGCGGTGTGCGCCACCGGGGCCGTGATCGCGCTCGCCGTCGCGGTCGCCGGGCTGTGGGCGCTGCCGGTGTTCTGTGTGCCGCTGCTGCTCACCCAGGTCTCGCTGCGCCGGTACGCCGCCGTGCGCGCCACCTACCGGCAGACCATCGCCTCCCTTGCCCGCGCCACCGAGATCGCCGGCTACACCCCGGCCGGGCACGCCCGCCGGGTCGCCGCCCTCAGCCGCGCCGTCGGCCGGGACCTGGGCCTGTCCGGGCCCGAGCTGGCCGTGCTGGAGTACGCGGCGCTGATGCACGACATCGGGCAGCTCAGCCTGGTCGACCCGGTGCCGGCCGGGGCCACCGCCGTGCTGCCCGCCGCCGAGCAGCGCCGCATCGCGCTGCTCGGCGGGGCCGTCGTGCGGCAGACCGGGGGCAGCACGCAGGTCGCCGAGATCGTGGAGCGGCAGGCCGACCCGTGCGCGGAGCAGCCGCTCGCCGCGCGGATCGTGCGCGTGGTCAACGCCTACGAGGAGAAGGCCCGGGACGCCGGGCCCGGCGGACCCCTCACGGCCCTGGAGGAGCTGCGCCTCGCGACGGCGGGGGAGTACGCGCCGGAGGTGGTGGAAGCGCTCGCCCGGGTACTGTCCAGGGACGGTCTGACCCTGCCCATGAGTGGGTAACCCATGGGTAATGAGCGCCCCTGAAGGCGTACGTGGTTGGATGCGAAGGAGAGGGAGTCCGAGAGGCTGTCCGGGGGCACAGCCGGCCCACTCCACGGAACGGCAGGCGGGAATCGTGAGGATCTTCGGCAAGGGACGGCACCGGCCCTCCGCCTCCTGGCGGCAGGCCACCGACCGCGCGTTCACACTGATCGGCGACGGTCGGTACGAGGACGCGGGGGCGTTGCTGACACGGGCCGCCGACCTGGAACCCTGGCTGTCGGAGTCCTGGTTCAACCTCGCCCTGCTGCACAAGTTCCGGCACGACTGGGAGCAGGCCCGGGCCGCGGGCCTCAGGGCCGTCGCGCTGCTGGACCGGGAGACCGGGGCGCCCGACTGGTGGAACGTCGGGATCGCCGCCACCGCGCTCCAGGACTGGCCGCTGGCCCGGCGCGCCTGGCAGGCGTACGGGCTGCACGTGCCGGGGGGCAGCTCCCGGCCGAAGGCCGGGGGAGGCGCCACGGCCGCCGGCGAGCCCGTCGGCATGGATTTGGGCAGCGCGGCCGTACGGCTGTCGCCGGAGGGCGAGGCCGAGGTGGTGTGGGGGCGGCGGCTCGACCCCGCCCGGATAGAGGTGCTGTCCATCCCGCTGCCGTCGTCCGGGCGGCGCTGGGGCGAGGTCGTCCTGCACGACGGGGTGCCGCACGGGGAGCGGACCACGGCCGCGGGCCACTCCTATCCGGTCTTCGACGAGATCGAGCTGTGGGCGCCCTCGCCGGTCCCGACCTGGGTCGTGCTGCTGGAGGCGGCCACCGAGTCGGACCGGGACGCGCTGGAGCAACTGGCCGCGGAGGCCGGGTTCGCCGCGGAGGACTGGTCGTCGTCGGTGCGGCTGCTGTGCCGGATGTGCTCGGAGTCACGCATGCCGGCGGACGAGGGGGACGGGGAGCACCTGGATCCCCACGACCACAGCGAGCCCGGGCATCCGGGGCCGCTCGGGCATCGGACCGACGGACAGCTGTGGGTACCGGAGCGGGAGTGCGGCGTCGCCGCCCCGGCCTCCCTGGTACGGGGGCTGCTGGACGGGTGGGTCGCCGACAGCCCGGATTCGCGGGACTGGCGGGATCTCGAAGAAGTGTGCTGACGCCGCTGCCGGGGTGCGGGCCGTCCCGGGGCGATCGCGCAGTTCCCCGCGCCGCCGAGAGGCGCGTTGCCCGTACCCTGTAGTCGCATCGAACCCCTTGGTTTTTCTAGGAAGGCATACGTCGGTCATGGCGCAGCAGGACACCGATCAGCAGCACGTGGGCGTGCTCCCCGTGGACGACGAGGGCTTCGTCATCGACACGGAGGACTGCGAGGAGCGCGAGCAGGCGTACCGCGAGCGCGGCACCTCCCGGCCGATCACCGTCGTCGGTAACCCGGTGCTCCACAAGGAGTGCCAGGACGTCACCGAGTTCGACGACGAGCTGCGCAAGCTGGTCGACGACATGTTCGCCTCGCAGCGCACCGCCGAGGGCGTGGGCCTGGCCGCCAACCAGATCGGCGTGGACCGGAAGGTCTTCGTCTACGACTGCCCGGACGACGAGGGCGTGCGGCACGTCGGTGTGGTCTGCAACCCGAAACTGGTCGAGCTGCCCGCGGAGAAGCGCCGCCTGGACGACAGCAACGAGGGCTGTCTGTCGGTGCCGACCGCGTACATGCCGCTGGCCCGGCCCGACTACGCCGAGGTGACCGGGCAGGACGAGCACGGCAACCCGATCAAGGTGCGCGGCACCGGGTACTTCGCTCGGTGTTTGCAGCACGAGACCGACCACCTGTACGGCTACCTGTACATCGACCGGCTCTCCAAGCGGGACCGCAAGGACGCGCTGCGGCAGATGGCCGAGAACGAGCCCCGCTACCCCGTCGTCCCCAACGACTGAGGTCCACCCGCCCTTCGGGCATGTTTCGCACGGCGTCCGGCCAGGTTTCGTTTCCTGACCGGACGCCGTTCGTCTGTGCGTCGTACGTTCGCATCTCATCGCTTGCGAAGAGATCCAGAATCAGTCACGCATGAGGGGTGTCTCGGCAGTATGGCGTAGTGAGTGAAGCAAATCCGTTCCCAGACGGGTCAGTTGTAGTGCTGAATGGGATGTGCGGGGATACGCAACGGCGCACGCTCGGCACAACGGGAGGGGCGTGTGCCGACCGGCGGCTGAGAGGGGTTTGTTCGTGCCTTTCCCACACAGCACCACCGCGACCGCGGTCGCCGTTCCACCGTCGCTCGCACTACCGGTGATCGAGGCGGCGTTTCCAAGGCAATCGCATCCGTATTGGCCCAGGCTCCAGGAGAAGACCCGTAGCTGGTTGCTGGAAAAGCGGCTCATGTCGGCGGAGCAGGTGGAGGAACATGCCGACGGCCTCTGCTACACCGACCTCATGGCGGGGTACTACCTCGGCGCCCCGGACGAGGTCATGCAGGCCATCGGGGACTACAGCGCGTGGTTCTTCGTCTGGGACGACCGCCACGACCGGGACATCGTCCACCGCCGCCCCCTGGCCTGGGACCGGCTGCGCACCAGACTGCACACGGCACTGGACCGGCCCCAGGAGCACCTGCGGCACGAGGACCCTGTCGTGGCGGGCCTCGCCGACAGCGTGCTGCGGCTCTACCGGTTCCTGCCGGACACCTGGAACGCGCGGTTCGCCCGGCACTTCCACACGGTGATCGAGGCGTACGACCGGGAATTCCGTAATCGCATCGAAGGGTATGTGCCCGCCGTCCAGGAATACCTGGACCTACGCCGTCTCACCTTCGCCCACTGGATATGGACCGATCTGCTGGAACCGAGTGCGGGAATCGAACTCCCGGAATCCGTGAGGAAACACCCGGCATATCGCCGGGCGGCGCTGCTGAGCCAGGAATTCGCCGCCTGGTACAACGACCTCTGTTCCCTGCCCAAGGAGATCGCGGGCGACGAGGTCCATAATCTCGGCATCAGTCTCATCGCCCATGAGGGGCTCACACTCGAAGAAGCGGTCGCCGAAGTCCGGCGCCGGGTCGAGACGTGCATCACCGATTTCCTCGTCGCCGAACGGGACGCGCTGCGGTTCGCCGACGGCCTGGCCGACGGCACGGTGCGGGGAAAGGAACTGAGCCTCGCCGTGCGGGCCTGCCTCGCGAATATGCGGAACTGGTTCAGCTCCGTCTACTGGTTCCACCACGAGTCCGGCCGGTACCGGGTCGACAGCTGGGACGACCGGTCCACGCCCCCGTACGTCAACAACGAAGCGGCAGGTGAGAAATGACCGTCGAGTCCGTGAAGCCCGCAGCCCCCGGAGGGGCCCAGGCGCCGGCGCTGCGCGAACCGCCCCTCGCCGGAGGCGCCGTACCGCTCCTCGGCCACGGTCTGAAGCTGGTCCGGGATCCGCTGGCGTTCATGTCCCGGCTCCGGGAGCACGGCGACGTCGTACGGCTGAGGCTCGGCCCCAAGACGGTGTACGCGGTCACCACCCCCGCGCTGACCGGAGCCCTCGCGCTGAGCCCCGACTTCAAGATCGACGGTCCGCTCTGGGAGTCCCTGGAAGGCCTGCTCGGCAAGGAGGGCGTGGCCACCGCCAACGGCCCTCGCCACCGTCGCCAGCGGCGCACCATCCAGCCCGCCTTCCGGCTGGACGCCATCCCCGCGTACGGGCCGATCATGGAGGAGGAGGCGCATGCGCTCACCACCCGCTGGCGGCCCGGCGAGATCGTCGACTGCACCTCGGAGTCGTTCCGGGTGGCCGTGCGGATCGCGGCCCGCTGCCTGCTGCGCGGCGAGTACATGGACGAGCGCGCCGAGCGGCTGTGCAACGCGCTCGCGGTCGTCTTCCAGGGCATGTACCGGCGGATGGTGGTCCCGCTCGGCCCGCTGTACCGGCTGCCGCTGCCGGCCAACCGTGAATTCAACCGGGCGTTGGCCGATTTGCATCTCCTCGTGGACGAGATCATCGCCGAGCGCCGGGCGTCCGGTCAAAAGCCGGACGATTTGCTGACGGCATTGCTGGAGGCAAAGGACGAGAATGGTGAGCCCATCGGGGAGCAGGAGATCCACGACCAAGTGGTCGCGATACTCACCCCCGGAAGCGAAACCGTGGCTTCCACGATCATGTGGCTGCTCCAGGTGCTCGCGGAACATCCGGAACACGCGGACAAGATCCGAGAAGAGGTTGAGTCCGTAACGGGTGGCCGCCCGGTGGCATTCGAGGACGTCCGCAAGCTCCGGCACACCAACAATGTCGTCGTCGAGGCGATGCGTTTGCGCCCGGCCGTCTGGATATTGACCCGGCGGGCGGTCACCGACACCTCGCTCGGTGACTATCGCATTCCCGCCGGGGCCGACATCGTGTACAGCCCGTACGCGATCCAGCGCGATCCGCACTCATACCCGGAGCACCTCGACTTCGACCCGGACCGCTGGCTTCCGGAACGCGCCAAGGAGGTGCCGAAATATGCCATGAGCCCCTTCAGTGTGGGTAATCGGAAGTGCCCGAGCGACCACTTCTCGATGGCTCAACTGACGCTCATCACGGCTGCGGTGGCGACGAAGTACCGCTTCGAGCAGGTGCCCGGATCCGACGACGCCACCCGCGTGGGCATCACGCTCCGTCCGCAGCGGCTGCTGCTGAGGCCCGTGCTCCGGTGACGGACCAGGGGCCGGGGCCGGCCCCGGGCCGGCCCCGACCGCGGGACTCAGAAGTCCTCGTCGAGGTCCACCGTGCCCTCGACCGCCACCTGGTACGCCGACGGGCGCCGCTCGAAGAAGTTGGTCAGCTCCTGGACACCCTGCAGCTCCATGAAGGAGAAGGGGTTCTCCGAGCCGTACACCGGGGCGAAGCCGAGGCGGGTGAGCCGCTGGTCGGCGACGCACTCCAGGTACTGCCGCATCGACTCGGTGTTCATACCCGGCAGGCCGTCCCCGCACAGGTCACGGGCGAACTGCAGCTCGGCCTCGACGGCCTCCCGCAGCATGTCCGTCACCTGCTGCCGCAGCTGTTCGTCGAAGAGGTCCGGCTCCTCCTTGCGGACGGTGTCGACCACGTCGAACGCGAAGCTCATGTGCATCGTCTCGTCGCGGAACACCCAGTTGGTGCCGGTGGCCAGACCGTGCAGCAGGCCGCGGCTGCGGAACCAGTAGACGTAGGCGAAGGCGCCGTAGAAGAACAGGCCCTCGATGCAGGCGGCGAAGCAGATCAGGTTGAGCAGGAAGCGGCGGCGGTCGGACTTGCTCTCCAGCCGGTCGAGCTTCTCCACCGAGTCCATCCACTTGAAGCAGAACTCCGCCTTCTCCCGGATGGACGGGATGTTCTCCACGGCCGCGAAGGCCGCCGCCCGGTCGTCCGGGTCGGGGAGGTAGGTGTCCAGCAGCGTCAGATAGAACTGGACGTGCACGGCCTCCTCGAACAGCTGGCGCGACAGGTACAGGCGCGCCTCGGGGGAGTTGATGTGCTTGTAGAGGGTCAGCACCAGGTTGTTCGCCACGATCGAGTCGCCCGTCGCGAAGAACGCGACCAGGCGGCCGATGAGGTGCTGCTCGGCGGGGGTCAGCTTGGCGAGGTCGGTGACGTCCGAGTGGAGGTCGACCTCCTCCACGGTCCAGGTGTTCTTGATGGCGTCCCGGTAGCGCTCGTAGAAGTCCGGGTAGCGCATGGGGCGCAGGGTCAGTTCGAAACCCGGGTCGAGCAGGTTCTGGTTTCGGGTGGACATCACTGGCAGGCCTCGCAGGACTCGGGGTTTTCCAGGGAGCAGGCGACCGCTTCGGGGTCGGGGCCGGCCTGCACGGGGACGGTGGCCTGCGCCTGGGCGGCGCGGGCGATGCGCGTCGCGGGGCGCGAGCGCAGGTAGTACGTCGTCTTCAGCCCGGACTTCCAGGCGTACGCGTACATCGAGGAGAGCTTGCCGATGGTCGGCGTCTCCAGGAAGAGGTTCAGGGACTGCGCCTGGTCCAGGAACGGGGTGCGGGCCGCGGCCATGTCGATCAGGCCGCGCTGCGGGATCTCCCACGCCGTGCGGTACAGCCGCCGCACCTCCTCGGGGATCCACGCGAAGTCCTGCACCGAGCCGTTCGAGTCGCGCAGCGCCTCACGGGTGCGGGCGTCCCAGACGCCGAGCCGCTTCAGATCCGCGACCAGGTAGGAGTTGACCTGGAGGAACTCGCCGGACAGCGTCTCGCGCTTGAACAGGTTGGACACCTGCGGCTCGATGCACTCGTACGCGCCCGCGATGGAGGCGATGGTCGCGGTGGGCGCGATGGCCAGGAGGAGCGAGTTGCGCAGGCCGACCGACGCGATCCGCTCGCGCAGCGCCGCCCAGCGCTCCGGCCAGGTCAGCTCCACGTCGTAGTGGTCGGGGTGCAGCACACCACGGGCGGTGCGGGTCTTCTCCCAGGCGGGCAGCGGGCCGTTGCGCTCCGCCAGGTCGGCGGAGGCCTCGTACGCGGCGAGCATGATCCGCTCGGCGATCCGCGTCGACAGGGCCTTGGCCTCCGGCGAGTCGAAGGGCAGCCGCAGCTTGAAGAAGACGTCCTGCAGACCCATCGCACCGAGGCCGACGGGGCGCCACTTGGCGTTGGAGCGGCCCGCCTGCTCGGTCGGGTAGAAGTTGATGTCGACGACGCGGTCCAGGAAGGTGACGGCCGTGCGGACGGTCTCGTCCAGGCGCTCCCAGTCGAGGTCGCCGGTCGCCGGGTCGGCGAAGGCACCCAGGTTCACCGAGCCCAGGTTGCACACCGCGGTCTCGCCGTCGTCGGTGACCTCCAGGATCTCGGTGCAGAGGTTGGAGGAGTGGATGACGTGGCCCGGCTCGGCGGTCTGGTTGGCCGTGCGGTTCGCGGCGTCCTTGAAGGTCATCCAGCCGTTGCCGGTCTGCGCGAGGGTGCGCATCATCCGGCCGTACAGATCGCGGGCGGGGATGGTCTTCCGGGCGAGACCCGCCGCCTCGGCCTCGCGGTAGGCCGCGTCGAACTCCTCGCCCCACAGGTCGACCAGCTGCGGCACGTCGGCGGGGGAGAAGAGCGACCACTGCTCGTCGGCGTTCACCCGGCGCATGAACTCGTCCGGCACCCAGTGCGCGAGGTTGAGGTTGTGGGTGCGGCGGGCGTCCTCGCCGGTGTTGTCGCGCAGCTCCAGGAACTCCTCGATGTCGGAGTGCCAGGTCTCCAGGTAGACCGCTGCGGCGCCCTTGCGCCGGCCGCCCTGGTTCACCGCGGCGACCGAGGCGTCGAGGGTCTTCAGGAACGGGACGATGCCGTTGGAGTGGCCGTTGGTGCCGCGGATCAGGGAGCCGCGCGAGCGGATGCGGCTGTAGGACAGGCCGATGCCGCCGGCGTGCTTCGACAGGCGGGCGACCTGGTGGTAGCGGTCGTAGATGGAGTCCAGCTCGTCCTTGGGGGAGTCCAGGAGATAGCAGGACGACATCTGGGGGTGCCGGGTGCCGGAGTTGAAGAGGGTGGGGGAGGAGGGCAGGTAGTCGAGGCGGCTCATGAGCCCGTAGAGCGCCGCGACCTCCGTCAGCGCGTGGGTGGTGTCGTCCTCGGCGAGACCGGCGGCGACCCGCAGCAGGAAGTGCTGGGGGGTCTCGATCACCTTCCGGGTGAGGGGGTGGCGCAGCAGGTAGCGGCTGTGCAGGGTGCGCAGGCCGAAGTAGCCGAAGCGGTCGTCGGCGGCGCGGTCGACGAGGGCGTCCAGGCGCTCGGCGTGCAGCCGGACGAACGCGGCGGTACGGTCCGCGATCAGGCCCTCGCGGTGGCCGACGGCGACGGACTCGGTGAAGGAGGTGACCCCCTGTGAGGCGGCCTCGGCGGCGATGCCGATCGCCAGCAGCCGGGCGGCCAGCTTGCTGTAGGCGGGGTCCTCGGAGATGAGGCCGGCGGCGGCCTCCGTGGCCAGTTCCCGCAGCTCCGCCTCGTCCGCGTGCGCGGACCGGCCGCGCAGCGCGGCGGCGGCGACCCGGCCGGGGTCGGCGTAGGGGAGGTCGGCGGTCAGCTCGGTCAGGGTCCGCAGCAGTGCGGCGCCGGGACCGTCGTCGTGGGACGGGACCGCTGCTGAGGCCGGATCGGCGGGCGCGATGGTCACGTGGGGCTCTCCCTCGCTCGGCAAGGGGCCTCACCGAGGGCAGGGGGCAGCTCACGAGCGCGCGCGGCGTCGCGTCCACCGGCCCATTCCGCGAGGCCCGGACGTCAGGCACACCGGCCGGACGGCCGGGTGCACTGTCGGCAGGTCCTCGGACTGAACAGGCGTGCGGATGCACGCAAGTACACCGTTGCGGGACAGTTCCGGATTCGCACCGGATTCCCCTGCGGCGACAGCGAGCATGAGCATACATCTTGTGCCGGGCTGCCGTGCCACCCCCAGATGTTGTGTCGGGGCGGCTTCAGAGCGTCAACTCATAGGTGACGAGCGTGATGTCGTCCAGCTCCGGGAGCGGGTTCCAGTCCCGCTCGGGAGTGCGGACGAAGCCGAGACGTTCGTAGAGGCGATGGGCGGCGTGCATGGTGCGCTGGCTCGACAGCACGACACGGACACAGCCCTCCGTGGCCCGCGCCCGGTCCACACAGGCGCGGACGAGGGCCTCCCCGGCGCCCCGGCCACGGGCCGCACGGTCCACGGCGAGCATGCGGATCTCGGCTTCGCCGGGCCCGGCTATGTCGGCCATGGGGCCGCCGGAGGGCACGAAGGTCACGCCGCCGATGACGCGGTCGTGCTCCACGGCGACCAGCACCTCGGCGGCGGCCGCGCGCTTGGCGACGTCCCTCAGCTCGCCCAGGTACGCGTCGCTCTCGCCGAAGTCGAGGAGGCCGTCTTGGAGGTAGGCCTGCGCGGTGATCTCGGCGACGGTGTCGTGGTCGGCGGGGGTGGCGGGGCGGATGAGGAGGTCCATGGAGCCGAGTGTGCCGGACCGGCGCGAGAGGAGGCCCGAGTTTTCCACACGGCCGGTACGACAAGACGAAAAACCTGGTCGCTCCTGGGAGTTTGCTCGCTCCTGGGGGTCTGCTCGCTCCTGGGGTCAGCCGGAGGAAGGCGGGCAGAAGCCGCCTTGTGCGGTCATGAGCGGCTGATAGCCGAAGTTCGCCGCCTGTTGGTTGAACCGGTCCGCCATCTGCCGGGCGGTGAGGAGCGCCAGCTCCGGGCTGGGCGCGTTCAGCACGATCGAGAACGCCGCGCGGCCGCCGTACAGGAAGCAGACCGGCCAGGGCAGGACCTGCACGGTCGAGTCCTGGGACAGGATCGATAGCTGTTGACCGTCGAACGAGATGTCCGGATCCGCCGCGACGACGTCGTCGACGGTGGGAAGGGCGTCACCCACTGTTCTCCTCCTCACGGCACGCGAGGACAGTCGGGTTCCTCCCTTCCAGCGTTTCGCGTCCGGCGGCAGCTCCACCTGGACGCCCGGGTCGCCCGCGTCCGCCGTGTAGTCCTCCGGCCTGGTCTCGTCGACGCCCTCGGGCGCCTTGACCGCCTTGAGGACGAAGGTGAGGACCACGGTGACGACCACGTTGAGCACGAACGCCGTCAGACCGATGTAGCCGATCTCCCCGATGCCCGGGATCTCCTTCGACGAGCCGCCGAAGTGCTTCTGCGTCGGCGAGGCCACCCCGTACGCGGCGACCGTGCCGTAGACCATGCCGACCGCCCAGCCCGCGAGCAGCGCCCAGCGGTGGAACCAGCGGGTGAACAGGCCGCCGACGAGCGCCGGGAAGGTCTGCAGGATCCAGATGCCGCCCAGCAGCTGGAAGTTGATGGCGACGGTCTTGTCCATGGTCAGGACGAAGGCCAGCGCGCCGACCTTCACCAGCAGCGACACCAGCTTGGAGACCTTGGTCTCCTGCTCGGGCGTGGCGTCCTTGCGGATGAAGTCCTTGTAGATGTTGCGGGTGAAGAGGTTGGCCGCCGCGATGGACATGATGGCCGCCGGCACCAGCGCGCCGATGCCGATCGCCGCGAACGCGACGCCCGCGAACCAGTCCGGGAACATGGTCTCGAACAGCTGCGGGATGGCCAGCTGGCCGTTCTGCACCTTGATGCCGGCCGCGATCGCCATGAAGCCCAGCAGGGCCAGCAGGCCGAGCATCAGGGAGTACAGCGGCAGGATCGTGGTGTTGCGGCGGATCACCTCGCGGCTCTTGGAGGAGAGCGTGGCGGTGATCGAGTGCGGGTACATGAACAGCGCCAGCGCGGAGCCCAACGCCAGCGTGGCGTAGGTCCACTGGCCGGCCTCGGCCGGGACCAGCGCCCCGCGCGGCGCGCCGGTCGCCGGGTTGGTCTCGCCGAACGCCTCGCCCGCCTTGGCGAAGATCTCGTCGAACCCGCCGAGCTTGATGGGGATGTAGATGATCGCCACGGCGATGACGATGTAGATCAGGGTGTCCTTCACGAACGCGATGAGCGCCGGGGCCCGCAGGCCCGAGGAGTAGGTGTACGCGGCCAGCACACCGAAGGCGATGAGCAGCGGCAGGTCCTTGATGAACCAGTTGGTGTCCTCGCCGCCGCCGACGCCCATCACGTCCAGCACGGCCTGGATGCCGACGAGCTGGAGCGCGATGTACGGCATGGTGGCGAGGATGCCGGTGAGCGCCACCGCCAGCGACAGCCCCTTGGAGCCGAACCGGCCGCGCACGAAGTCCGAGGTGGTCACATAGCCGTGTTTGTGCGAGACCGACCACAGGCGCGGCAGGAACGTGAAGATGAGCGGGTAGACCAGGATGGTGTACGGCACGGCGAAGAAGCCGGCCGCGCCCGCCGCGTAGATGGCCGCCGGCACGGCGACGAAGGTGTAGGCCGTGTAGAGGTCGCCGCCGAGCAGGAACCAGGTGATCCAGGTGCCGAACGACCTGCCGCCCAGACCCCATTCGTCGAGGCTTTGCTCGTTCTCGGCCCTGCGCCAGCGCGCGGCCAGGAAGCCCATGACCGTGACGGCCAGGAAGAAGAAGATGAAGACGGCGAGTGCGACGCCGTTCACGCCGTCCTTCATCACCGCTCACCGCCCCGGCGGGCGCGCTGGTCACGCTGCCACAGCTTGAACGCGATCATGGTCAGCACGGTGGAGATGAGCACCCACGCCATCTGGTACCAGTAGAAGAACGGGATGCCGATGAACGTGGGGTCGGTCTTGGCGTACGAACCGACCCAGAGCATCGCCACGAACGGCGCTATGAGGCAGAGGGCGATGACGACGCGCACCGGCGTCACCACCGCTCCTCTGCCGACTTCTGGGGCTTGTGACATCGGCGGCTCCGTCCCCTCACTGATCACCTGCAATGTGCGGGAAATCTAGGTCAGGGAATGGCGCAGACGGAACCCCTCGTCCGCATATCGGTCGCAGCACGGTCGCCGAGACCAGCGGAAACCTTGACAAGGGGCCCTTTCCCGCCGGCCGGTCAGTCGGCGGGCCGCTTCAGCCGGGCCACGAACTTGTAGCGGTCGCCCCGGTACACCGACCGCACCCACTCCACCGGCTTGCCCTCGCGGTCCAGGGAGTGGCGGGAGAGCATCAGCATCGGCAGGCCTACGTCCGTGCCGAGCAGGCCGGCCTCGCGCGGGGTGGCCAGCGACGTCTCGATGGTCTCCTCGGCCTCGGCGAGGTGGACGTCGTAGACCTCGGCGAGCGCGGTGTAGAGGGAGGTGTACTTGGCCAGCGAGCGGCGCAGCGCGGGGAAGCGCTTGGCGGACAGGTGGGTGGTCTCGATGGCCATCGGTTCGCCGTTGGCCATGCGGAGCCGCTCGATGCGCAGCACCCGGCCGCCGGCGGTGATGTCGAGCAGCTCGGCGAGCCGGTCGTCGGCGGTGATGTAGCCGATGTCGAGCAGCTGCGAGGTGGGCTCCAGGCCCTGGGCGCGCATGTCCTCGGTGTAGGAGGTGAGCTGGAGCGCCTGGGAGACCTTGGGCTTGGCGACGAAGGTGCCCTTGCCCTGGATCCGCTCCAGGCGGCCCTCGACCACGAGCTCCTGGAGCGCCTGGCGCACGGTGGTGCGCGAGGTGTCGAACTCGGCGGCGAGCGTGCGCTCGGGCGGGACCGGGGTGCCGGGTGCCTGCGTCTCCGTCATGTCGAGCAGGTGTTTCTTCAGGCGGTAGTACTTGGGCACGCGCGCGGTACGGACGGTCGCCCCGCTCTCGTTCTCCGCACTGCTGACGTCGGTGCTCATGCTCCGCCTTCCGGGCTCCGTAGAGGTGTCGTCGGCACGCTCCGTGATCCCCTCTGTATACCGTCGCGGCCTGCGTTGGTCTAGTCCAGCACGCTGAAGTGGTCTACCCGAGTATGACGGGTGCGGCCCCTGTTTTCGTCGGGTTGTTACTTAAAGGTTCCTGCATATGTAGGTCCCATAACGGCTGGTCGGGCCGTACTTCAGACCCTTGACACACCTTTTGGTCTGGGCCAAGCTCCCCGGTACTGGTCTACACCATTGGTCCAGGTCCCGGCCCCATGGGCGGTACGTCGGTTCACCGCGGGGAGCAGGGGGGTTTGTGGCATCCCTGAGGAGGGTGGCGTGAAGCGCAAGCTGATATCCGCGATCGGTGTCGCGGGCATGATGATCTCGCTCGCTGCGTGCGGCGGCGACGACGGCGGCGACGAGGGCAAGACCGGGGCGGACGGCTACGCGGGCCAGACCCTGACCGTCTGGGTCATGGACGGCTCCTCGCCGGACCAGTGGCAGAAGGACGTGGCCGCCGCCTTCGAGAAGAAGACCAAGGCCAAGGTCAAGTTCGAGATCCAGCAGTGGAACGGCATCCAGCAGAAGCTGACCACCGCCCTGTCGGAGGAGAACCCGCCGGACGTCTTCGAGATCGGCAACACCCAGACCCCGGCCTACGCCAAGACCGGCGGCCTCGCCGACCTCGCGGACCTCAAGGCCGAGATCGGCGCCGACTGGACCGAGTCGCTCAACAACTCCTCGGTGTAC
This sequence comes from Streptomyces glaucescens, assembly GCF_002154375.1. Taxonomy (GTDB): domain Bacteria; phylum Actinomycetota; class Actinomycetes; order Streptomycetales; family Streptomycetaceae; genus Streptomyces; species Streptomyces glaucescens. Next base: position 19,147 of record NZ_MUND01000058.1, read on the forward strand.
GAGGGCAAGCAGTACGCGGCCCCCTGGTACTTCGCCAACCGCGTCGTCATCTACAACAAGAAGGTCTGGGCCGACGCCGGCATCAAGGACCTGCCCAAGACCCGCGACGAGTTCTACGCCGACCTCAAGCAGATCGACGCCAAGACCGACGCCGAGCCGATCTACCTGCCCGGCCAGAACTGGTACCACTTCGTCGGCCTGGTCGTCGGCGAGGGCGGCGAACTGGTCAAGAAGGACGGCGACAAGTACGTCTCCAACCTGGCCGACCCGAAGGTCGCCGCCGCCATGGAGACGTACAAGAAGTTCCAGTCCCTCTCCAAGGCCCCCAAGGACAAGGACGAGGCCACCCCGCAGCAGGGCGAGGTCTTCGGCAAGGGCAACGTCGGCGCCTTCATCGGCATGGGCTGGGAAGCCGGCATCGCCATCGAGGCCAACCCGAAGATCGAGAAGGAGATCGGCTACTTCACCATCCCCGGTGCCACGGCCGGCAAGCCCGAGGGTGTCTTCCTCGGCGGCTCCAACCTCGCCGTCGCCGCGGGCAGCAAGAAGCAGGAACTGGCCAAGGAGTTCCTGAAGATCGCCCTGTCCGACCAGTACGAGGGCCAGCTGGCCAAGCTCAACGGCGTCATCCCCAACAAGGAGTCGCTGCAGGGCAACGTCAAGGGCAACGCGGCCGCCGAGGCCATGGCCCCGGCCGCCGCGGGCGGTGGCACCACGCCGCTGATCCCGGAGTGGGCCGCGGTCGAGAACGCTCCCAACCCGGTCAAGACCTACATGACCGCGGTGCTGAACGGTAAGTCCCCGGCCCAGGCCGCCAAGCAGGTCGAGGACGAGTTCAACAAGCGCCTGGCACAGCAGCAGTAAGGCGCTCGCCGAGGGCGGGGGCCGCACGCGGACACGCGCCAGGGCCCCCGCCCCGCGAACAGTCGTAGGTCTAGAGAAGAGATGGCGAGCATGACCGTGCAGACCGAACGGCCGCCCTCCGGCCCGGCGGACGTCCGCAAGGGGGCGGACGTCGTGGGATCCGGCCGGCCCACCCAGCGAGCCGCGTCCCGCGCCGGCGCGCTCGGCCCCTACCTCCTGCTGCTGCCGGCCTGCGCGGCCACCGTGCTGCTGCTCGGCTGGCCGCTGGTCAAGGACGTCCTGCTGTCGTTCCAGAACCTCAACATGGCGCAGCTGATCCAGCACGTCACCGAGTGGAACGGCGTCGACAACTACAAGGAGGTCCTCACCGGCGAGGACTTCTGGCGGGTCACCCTCCGGTCGATCCTGTTCACGGCGGTCAACGTCGTCCTGACGATGCTCCTCGGCGCCCTGGTCGGCCTGCTGCTCGCCCGCCTCGGCAAGCGGATGCGCTTCACCCTGATGGTCGGCCTGGTGCTCGCCTGGGCGATGCCGGTGGTCGCCGCGTCCACCGTCTACCAGTGGCTGTTCGCCCAGCGCTTCGGCGTCGTCAACTGGGTCCTGGACAAGCTCGGCTGGCACTCCATGGCCGACTACAGCTGGACCAGCAGCCAGATGTCGACGTTCTTCGTCGTCACCGTGCTGATCGTGTGGCAGTCCATCCCGTTCGTCGCGATCAACCTCTACGCCGCGACGACCACCATCCCCACCGAGCTCTACGAAGCCGCCTCCCTCGACGGCGCGGGCGCCTGGCGCAGCTTCACCACGGTCACCCTGCCCTTCCTGCGCCCCTTCCTCTACGCGACGACCTTCCTCGAGATCATCTGGATCTTCAAGGCGTTCGTGCAGGTCTTCACCATCAACGGCGGCGGGCCCGACCGGCTCACCGAGATCCTGCCCGTCTACGCCTACATCGAGGGCGTCGGCAACCAGCACTACGGCATGGGCGCGGCGATCGCCGTCCTGACCATCCTGATCCTGCTCGGCCTCACCGCCTACTACCTGCGGATCGTGCTCAAGCAAGAGGAGGACGAGCTGTGAAGCGCTCGCTCTTCGGCCGCCTGTGGCCCAACGCCACGGCCGTCGTCCTGTTCATCGGCTTCGTCTTCCCCGTGTACTGGATGTTCGCCACGGCCTTCAAGCCGACCGGCGACATCATCTCCGAGGACCCGGTCTGGTTCCCGACCGACGTCACCTTCGAGCACTTCAGGACCGCGACCGGCGTCGACCACTTCTGGACGTACGTCACCAACTCGCTGACGGTGACGATCCTCGCGGTGGTCTTCTCCCTGATCATCGCGCTCGCCGGCTCCTTCGCCCTGGCCCGCATGCGGTTCAAGGGGCGGCGCGGCTTCATCATCGGCTTCATGCTGGCGCAGATGGCGCCCTGGGAAGTCATGATCATCGCGATGTACATGATCGTCCGGGACGCGTCGATGCTGAACAGCCTGGTCCCGCTGACGCTCTTCTACATGATGATGATCCTCCCCTTCACCATCCTGACGCTGCGCGGCTTCGTCGCCGCCGTCCCGCAGGAGCTGGAGGAGGCGGCCATGGTCGACGGCTGCACCCGCGTCCAGGCCTTCCGCCGGGTGATCCTGCCGCTGCTCGCGCCCGGACTGATGTCGACCTCGCTGTTCGGCTTCATCACCGCCTGGAACGAGTTCGCGCTGGTGCTGATCCTCAACAAGGAGGCCGAGTCCCAGACGCTGCCGCTGTGGCTGTCCAGCTTCCGCAGCGCCTTCGGCGACGACTGGGGCGCCACCATGGCGGCCTCCTCGCTCTTCGCGATCCCGATCCTCATCCTCTTCGTCTTCCTCCAGCGCAAGGCCGTCAGCGGCCTGACCGCCGGCGCCGTGAAGGGATAACCCCCTCGATGACGACATTCGCCAGCGAAACCGACACCCTGACCCGGGACGCGCTGACGGTCCTCCAGCCCGGCTTCACCGGCACCACCGCCCCCGACTGGCTGCTGCGCCGCCTCGGCGAAGGCCTCGCCTCGGTGGGCCTGTTCGGGCGCAACATCTCCTCCCCGGAACAACTGGCCGCGCTCACCGCGCAACTGCGCGCCGAACGGGACGACGTCCTGGTCGCCATCGACGAGGAGGGCGGCGACGTCACCCGCCTGGAGGTGGGCACCGGCTCCTCCTTCCCCGGCAACCACGCGCTGGGCGCCGTGGACGACGTGGAGCTGACCCGCGAGGTCGCCCGTGAACTCGGCCGCCGCCTCGCCGCCTGCGGCGTCAACTTCAACTGGGCCCCCTCGGCGGACGTCAACTCCAACCCGGGCAACCCGGTGATCGGCGTCCGCTCCTTCGGCGCCGACCCGGACCTGGTCGCCCGGCACACGGCGGCATACGTGACGGGCCTGCAGTCCGCCGGTGTCGCCGCCTGCACCAAGCACTTCCCCGGCCACGGCGACACCGCCGTCGACTCCCACCACGCGCTGCCCCGCATCGACGTGGACCCGGTGGTGCTCGGCGACCGTGAACTGGCCCCCTTCCGCGCCGCCATCGCGGCCGGCACCCGGGCCGTGATGAGCGCCCACATCCTGGTCCCCGCCCTGGACCGGGACCGCCCGGCAACGTTGTCCCGCCGCATCCTCACCGACCTGCTGCGCGGCGAACTCGGCTACGACGGCCTGATCGTCACCGACGGCATGGAGATGCAGGCCATCGCCGCCACCTACGGCATCGAACGCGGCAGCGTGCTCGCCATCGCCGCGGGCGCCGACGCGATCTGCGTGGGCGGCGGGCTCGCCGACGACGAGACGGTACGCCGCCTGCGCGACGCCCTGGTCGCCGCCGTACGCTCCGGTGAACTCGCCGAGGAACGGCTGGCCGACGCGGCGCGCCGGGTCCGGGAACTGGCCCGCTGGACGGCGGGGGCCGCCACCGAAGCCGGGCGGGACGGTTCCGGTGACGTCGGACTCACCGCGGCCCGGCGGGCGGTGCGGACCACCGGCGCGGACGGTTTCACCCCGCTCACCGAGGCGCCGTACGTGGCCGCGTTCACCCCGGTCGCCAACATCGCCGTCGGCGACGAGACCCCCTGGGGTGTGGCCGCCGAACTCGCCGGGCTCCTCCCCGGCACCGAGGCGGGCACCTTCACCGGCCCCGACGCGGGCGGCTCGGCCCTCGCGGCGGCCGGTGAACGCCGCATCGTCGCCGTCGTGCGCGACGAACACCGCCATCCCTGGATGGCTGCGGCCCTCGACACCCTGCTGACCGCCCGCCCCGACACCCTCGTGGTCGAGATGGGCGTCCCCCAGGCCCCGGCCCGAGGCGCCCTGCACATCGCCACCCACGGCGCGGCCCGGGTGTGCGGACGCGCGGCGGCGGAGATCATCGCGGGCGCGTAGCCGCCGCGCCCAGGGCCCGCCACCGGGCCCTGGGCGGTGCGTGGCGCGGGCCGGTGCGTCGGGGGGCGTTGCCGGCACGACGCCGAAGACCTCGGCCGCGGCGCGAAGGGCCTCGGCCGCGGTGCCGGCAGGGCCGCGCCGGGTTCTGTCGTCGGTCGGCTGCGGGTGGGGCGTGGCTGGTCGCGCGGTTCCCCGCGTACCTGGGTGGGCGGGGTGGCCGTCGGTCTGCCTGCGCAGGCAGTCTCCGCGGGCCTCGTCGCGGTGTCGAGGGCGCCGGTCACCTGAAGAAGGTGGCCGGCGCCCTTCCGCGCGGCGGGCGCGGGACCCGATGCGCGGCAGGGGCAGGGCACGGACACGGGCACGGCGAGCGGCGGGGTCAGGGCACGGGCACGGACACGGCGAGCGGCGGGGTCAGGGCACGGGCACGGCGACGAGGGCACGGACGAGCCGCTCGACCCGGTCCCGCGCATCCGGTGCGTCCGCCCCGTCCGTCATCAGCAGGTGATGCAGCGTCCCCACCAGGGCGAGTGCGACGGACTGCGGGTCGACCCCGGTGCCGACCCGCCCCAGCCGCCGCTCCTCCCTCAGGTAGCCGTCGACCGATGCCTGGACCACGTCGAACCCCGGGGCGCCCGCCCGCCACGCCTCCCGGATCCGCCGGGACGCGGCCGGACGGGTGACGGCCAGTCCCACGACGCCGGGATCCAGGGACAGCACGGCCGACGCCACGGCCATGAGGTTGCCGGCCACCGTGCCCGTGCCCGCCCGGGCCGGCAGTGCCGCCGCGAGGGCCGAGGCGCGCGCGAACCGGTCGAGCACGAGGTCGGCGACGAACTCGTCGAGGCCCGTGAAGTGGGTGTGCAGCACCCCCTTGGCGCAGCCGGCCTCGTGTGTGACCGCCCGGCTGGTGAGGGCGGCGGCGCCGTCCCGGGCCACGACCCGTTCCGCGGCGTCGAAAAGGCGCTCCCGCAGATCCGGAATCGCGACTCCACGCGGTGACATCAAGTTCCTCCAGAGACCCGGCCGTTGCAGTATGGGCGATTGCCCATTGCCAGTGCGGGCGTGTGCCCGTACGTTGGGCGGACGCCCATTCTAGGCGGTCGGACTACTCGCGCGGGAGGTCACCGCATATGCACGGCATCGCCAACACCGCACAGGCGCAGGCATGGAACGGCTACGAAGGGTCCCACTGGGCCGCCCACCAGGACCGCTGGGACGCCGTCAACGCCGGCTTCGGTCAGCTCCTGCTCGACGCCGCCGCCATCCGTCCCGGCGACCGCGTCCTCGACATCGGCTGCGGGGCCGGAGCCACCACCCGGCTCGCCGCCCGAGCGGCGGCCGGCGAGTCCGACGATGCCGCTCCGTCCCGGGACGGTCACGCCCTCGGCGTGGACATCTCCGCCCCCATGCTGGGGCGCGCCCGGGCCAGGGCGGAGCAGGAAGGGCCCGCCAACATCGCTTTCCTGCACGGCGACGCCCAGGTCCACCCCTTCGCCCCCGGCTCCCACGACGTGGCGATCAGCCGCTTCGGCATCATGTTCTTCGCCGACCCGGTCGCCGCGTTCGCCAACATCGCGACCGCGCTGCGCCCCGGCGGACGCATCGCCTTCCTCTGCGCCGCCGAACCCGAGGGCAACGAGTGGCTGCGGGCCCTCACCGCGCTCGGCGACCTCCTGCCGATGGAGGGCTTCGGCGCGCCCGGCGGACCGGGCATGTTCTCGCTCTCCGACGCCGGCACCGCGACCGGACTGCTCACCGCCGCCGGCTTCGCGGACGTGCGCGCCGAGCACGTGCAGGCGTACGGCACCTGGGGGAGCGACGCCGCCGAGGCGGCCGGCTTCCTGCTCGACTCCGGCCCCGGCCGCCACCTCCTCGGGCGCGTCGATCCCGGCACCCGGGACCGCGTCCGCAGCCGCCTCATCGACCGGCTCCGGCCGTACGAGACGCACGGCGCGCTCCGGCTGCGCGGCACCGCCTGGCTGCTGACCGCCACCCGCCCGGCCCCTCCCGCCGAGCGTGCGTGCCCGGCGTCGCGGGGCAGGCGGGAATCGCCGGACGCCCCCTAGATCCCCTGCCACTCCGGCTTGTTGGCGTACGTGTGCCGGAAGTAGTCCGCGAGCTTCAGCTTGGACGCCGCGGCCTCGTCGACGACGACCGTGGCGTGCGGGTGCAGCTGCAGCGCGGAGGCGGGACACACCGCGGCGACCGGCCCCTCCACCGTCGCGGCGACCGCGTCGGCCTTGCCCTCCCCGGTGGCCAGCAGTACCAGGTGCCGCGCCTCCAGGATCGTCCCGATGCCCTGGGTGATGACGTGGTGCGGGACCTGGTCGATGTCGCCCTCGAAGAAGCGCGCGTTGTCGACCCGGGTCTGCTCGGTCAGCGTCTTGATCCGGGTGCGCGAGGCGAGGGAGGAGCAGGGCTCGTTGAACCCGATGTGCCCGTCGGTGCCGATCCCGAGCAGCTGCAGATCCACCCCGCCGGCCTCGGCGAGCGCCCTGTCGTACGCCTCGCAGGCCGCCTGGACGTCCTCCGCCTCGCCGTCGGGTCCCATGAACGCGTCCATCGACAGCCCCAGCGGCTCCAGCACCTCGCGCCGCAGCACGGAACGGTACGACTCCGGGTGCGACGCGGGCAGCCCGACGTACTCGTCGAGCTGGGCGATCCGTGCGCGCGAGGCGTCCACGGCCCCGGAGCGCACCTTGGCCGTGAGGGCCTGGTAGATGGGCAGCGGCGTGGAGCCGGTGGCCACACCGAGCAGGGCGTCGGGCTTGCGCCGGAGCAGCTGAGCCATGGCCTCGGCAATCAGCTCGCCGCCGGCCTGTGCGTCCGGAACGATGACAACTTCCACGCTGGGCCTGCCGATCTGAAGAGGGACTCGAAGGCACCCGGGAGGGGCCATGTGGTTTAGACCAATCTAACAGAGCGGGGGTGCCCGTCCCAGGTGTCGCGGGCCGTTCGACGCAGGCGTGACGGCGGGATGAACGCCAGGGATCGCACCATCCGTGCCGCCCGGCCGTGCCACTCGTCCGGCGGCCGTACGTCACCGCGCCCCGCCCGTTCGGCCGTCCCCCGCTCTGCCCCGGAGATCCGCCGTGAGCGGGCGCGCCGTCGCGCGGCGGAGTGGAATGGGAGCTGCACCCATGTCACCTCCGGAGGCCCCATGACCGCCACTCCACCGGCCCGCCGCACCGACGCGCCCGGCCGGATCATGTCCCGCGAGATGGGCGAGCAGCCGGCCGTGCTGCGGCGGATCCTGGAGGGCGGCGCCCCGGACATCCGCCGGGTCGCCCAGGAGATCGCCGCCCGCGAACCCCGCTTCGTGCTGCTCACCGCCCGCGGCACCTCCGACAACGCGGCCCTCTACGCCAAGTACCTCGTGGAGATCCGTCTCGGTCTGCCCTGCGGTCTCACCTCCATGTCGACCATCACCGCCTACGGCGCCCGTCCCGACCTCACCGACGTCCTGGTGATCACGGTGAGTCAGTCCGGCGGCTCCCCGGACCTGGTCGCCTCCACCCGGGCCGCCCGCCAGGCCGGTGCGATCACCCTCGCCGTCACCAACAACCCCGACTCGCCGTTGGCCGGCGTCGCCGAGTACCACCTCGACATCCTGGCCGGGCCGGAGAAGGCGCTGCCCGCGACCAAGACCTATACGGCCTCCCTCCTCGCGCTCTACCTGTTCGTCGAGGGCCTGCGCGGCGGCGACGGCACCGCGGCGCAGCCGCTGCCCGGTCTCGTCCAGCAGCTGCTCGCCCGGCAGGACGAGGTGCGCGCCCTCGCCGGCCGCTACCGCTTCGCCGAACGCATGGTCATCACCTCGCGCGGCTACGGCTACCCCACGGCCAAGGAAGCCGCGCTGAAGCTGATGGAGACCAGCTACATCCCCGCCCTCTCGTACTCCGGTGCCGATCTGCTGCACGGCCCCCTCGCCATGGTCGACAACGTCTCACCGGTCATCGCCGTCGTCACCGAGGGCCGGGGCGGCGAGGCCCTCCAGCCGGTGCTGGACCGGCTGCGCGGGCGCGGCGCCGATCTGGTCGTCTTCGGCCCCAGGCGTCAGGTCGAGGAAGCGTCGGCCGGGTTCGTGCTGCCCACGGAGGGCGTCGCCGAGGAGGTGCAGCCGATCCTGGAGATCGTCCCGCTCCAGCTGCTGGCCTACGAGGTCACCATCGCCCGCGGCCAGGACCCGGACGCCCCCCGCGCCCTCGCCAAGGTGACGGAGACCCGCTGACGCCTCTCCACAGGCCCCACCGGCCCCACCGGCTCAGGTCAGCGACCCTCCCGTCGCGTCCACCCAGCTGCCCGTGATCCACCGGCCGCCGTCGGAGGCGAGGAACGCCACCACGTCCGCGACATCCGCCGGCACGCCCGCCCGGCCGAGCGCCGATATCGCCGCGGCCTGGGCCCGCCCTTCCTCCGTGCCGAGGAGCGCGGCCGTGTTGTCGGTGTCGATGATGCCGGGAGCCACCGAATTCACCGTGATGCCCCGGGGGCCGAGCACCTTGGACAGGTCCCGGGTGAAGACGTCCAGGGCGCCCTTCGTCATCGCGTAGGCCATCTTGTCCGGCATCACCGCCGTGCGGGCGAGCCCCGACGAGATGTTGACGACCCGGCCGCCGTCGCGGAGCCGGGGGAGGCCGTGCTGGACAATGAAGTGGGGTGCCTTCACGTTCACCGCGAAGACCCGGTCGAACTCCGCCTCGTCGATCTCCTCCAGGGCCGGCGCGGTGCCGATCCCCGCGTTGTTCACGATGATGTCCACGCCGTCCGCGTGCCGGTCGAACTCGGCCCACAGCGCCTCGGCGTCTCCGGGCCGCCCCAGTTCCACACCGAGCGGGAAGGCCGAGCCGCCGTCCGCCTCGATCGCCGAGACCGTCTCCTTCGCCGCCGCCTCGTTCGTGCCGTAGTGCACCGCGACGCGCGCACCGTCGCGCCCCAGCCGCTCGGCGATCCCGCGCCCGATCCCCCTGCTCGCCCCCGTGACGAGTGCCGTCCTACCGCTCAGCGCACCCATGCCGACGCCCCCTCCGCAATTTGCTAGTGGTCGATACAGAAATGACCGTAGAGCAAGGCTCTGTCATTTGTCTAGCGTCCGCTATAAAATGCACTCCATGGTGAGCGCGCAGGAGAACAAGGCGCGGAGCCCGTCGGCCGCCGGGCAGCGGGGCCGAGGCCGGCCCCGCTCCTTCGACCGGGAGACCGCCCTGGAGAAGGCGATCATGGCCTTCTGGGAGCACGGGTACGAGGCCACGTCCGTCTCCGACCTCACCCGCGCCATGGGTATCGGTGCCCCCAGCCTCTACTCCGCGTTCGGCGACAAGCGGGCCCTGTTCGACGAGGTCGTGCAGGTGTACGGCGTGCGGTACGGCTCGTTCGCCGGGCGCGCCCTCGCCGAGGAGCCCACCGCCCGGGCCGCCGTCGAGCGCACCCTGCGCGAGGCCGCCGCCGAGTACACCGCCCCCGGCCGCCCGCACGGCTGCCTCGTCGTCCACGCGGCGACCAACTGCACCACCCCGGAGGTGGAGCAGTCCCTGCGGGAGCGGCGCAACGCCAACATCGCGGCGTTCGAGAGCCGGATAAGAGCGGACATCGCCTCAGGGGCGTTGCCGCCCGGCACCGACGCGGCGGCGCTCGCCCGGCACACCGGGGCCATGATCCAGGGCATGTCCCAGCAGGCGCGCGACGGCGCGAGCCGGGCGGAACTCGAAGCGCTCGCGGAAATTGCCATGTCTGTTTGGCCCCGCGGATGACCGGGGCGGGTTAGGCTTCCCAAGGCCGGGAAACGGCTGTCGGCCCCGTGCCGCACTGGTCTTCAGACAACAAACGCTTCCGACGCATGGACACGTGGAGTGGTCTAGTCCACAATCGTTGCAGACCGCCGTCATGGAACTTGCTGTGCGGTAGTCCCGCAACGGCAGGACCATGCGTGGGAACCAGCATCCGTCTTCCCCGCACAGGAAGACGGACCGAGGAACCGGAGCTCTCTGCCCTGACTGCCCCGGCTCCTCATCCTTCGGCCGACCGGGACCGCACACCCCACGGCCGATATTGCTCCGGGCTGCGGTGCCGGGAGGGTTGAGGGTCCCTCCCAGGCGCCGCGGCCCGCGGGTGTCTCCGGGCCCGTGCGGGGCCGTACGGCAGCGCCCGAGGCCGCACATTTCAGTGCCGTACAGACCCCCGGGTACGCTCGCACCCGTGCCCTCCATGAACGAACTGGTCCGCCAGCACACCGCCCTCGACGACTCCGACCTCGAGTGGCTGCATCTGCTGGTCTCGGAGTGGCAGCTGCTCTCCGACCTCTCCTTCGCCGACCTGGTCCTCTGGGTCCCCACCCGCGACGGCACCCGTTATGTCTCCGTCGCCCAGATGCGGCCGAACACCGGCCCGACCTCCTACCAGGACGACATGGTCGGCCACCTGGTCCCCCGTGGCCGCCGCCCCATGCTGGACGTGGCGCTCGACGAGGGCCGGATCGTGCGCGAGGGCGACCCGGAGTGGCGCGAGGAGGTCCCCGTCCGGGTCGAGTCGATCCCCGTACGGCGGGAAGGGCGCGTCCTCGGCGTCATCGCCCGCAACACCAACCTGCTCACCGTGCGCACCCCGAGCCGACTGGAGCTGACCTACCTCCAGTCCGCCTCGGACCTCGCCCAGATGATCGCGGCCGGCGCCTTCCCCTTCGCCAACCAGCAGGTCGACATGGACGCCTCGCCCCGCGTGGGCGACGGCCTGATCCGGCTCGACGCGGACGGCATCGTCCAGTACGCCTCGCCGAACGCCCTCTCCGCCTACCACCGCATGGGCCTCGCCGCCGACCTGGTCGGCCACCACCTCGGCCGGACCACCGCCGAACTGGCCCCCACCCGCGGACCGGTGGACGAGGCACTGGCCAAGGTGGCCAGCGGATGGGCGCCCCGCGAGTTCGAGATCGAGGCCAAGGACGGGGTGATCCAGTTCCGGGCGATCCCGCTCAAGCCCAAGGGGACCCGCATCGGTTCCCTGGTGCTGCTCCGGGACGTCACCGAACTGCGCCGACGCGAACGCGAGTTGATCACCAAGGACGCCACCATCCGGGAGATCCACCACCGGGTGAAGAACAACCTCCAGACGGTGGCCGCCCTGCTGCGCCTCCAGGCCCGGCGGATCGAGTCGGAGCGGGGCCGCGCGGCGCTCGAAGAGGCCGTACGGCGTGTGGGCTCGATCGCGATCGTTCACGAGACGCTGTCCCAGAACCTGGACGAGCGGGTGGAGTTCGACGAGATCGCCGACCGCGTCCTGGCCATGGTCGCCGAGATCTCCCCGGGCAAGGTCACCGGCCGGCGCACCGGCCGCTTCGGCATCCTCGACGCCGAGGTCGCCACCCCGCTGTCCATGGTGCTGACCGAAGTGCTGCAGAACGCCCTGGAGCACGGCTTCCGGGAGGGCGACACCGGCACCGTGGAGGTCTCGGCGGTCCGCGGCGGCACCTCGAAGGAGGCCCGCCTCCTGGTCACCGTCCAGGACGACGGCGTCGGCCTGCCACCCGGCTTCGACCCGCGCACCTCCGGCAACCTGGGCCTGCAGATCGTGCGGACGCTGGTCGAGGGGGAGTTGGGCGGCACTTTCGACATGGTCCCGGCTCCGGAGCGCGGCACGCAGGTGATCCTGGACCTTCCGGTACGGGCGCAGAAGTAGGACGGCGAGCGGGAAAGCAAAGAGCCCCGGACCTTGGCGGGTCCGAGGCTAGTGCTCGCTGCTGCTCTGCTCGTTTGCTAAGCGCATCGGGGTACTGCGCGCTGCGTGCTCGGGGGCGGGAGTTGCGTACTCGCTGTACGCGCCGCCAAGCTCAGGCTGTCAGCGGGGTGGGTGTGTCAGGCGGAGGCCTGACGGGCCCGGTTGCGGGCGGCGCGGCGCTTCATCGCGCGGCGCTCGTCCTCGCTGAGACCACCCCAGACGCCGGAGTCCTGGCCGGACTCGAGCGCCCACTGCAGACACTGCTCGATCACCGGGCAGCGACGGCAGACGGCCTTGGCTTCCTCGATCTGCAGCAGCGCAGGACCGGTGTTGCCGATGGGGAAGAAGAGCTCGGGGTCTTCCTCGCGGCAAACGGCGTTGTGACGCCAGTCCATGGCTGCTACCTCTCCTTGGTATTACGTGCAGGGTTGCTTGTGAATGTGAACGCTTTCACGAATCCCTCAACAAGTGAAGGGCCGACTGCCAGGTTCTCTGGCGTGGTCCTTGGTTTGAGGAGGGGTTCCGGTGATCTGTGGGGGCCGTTCCTGCGGGCCGTCCCGATCGCCACGTAGAGACTCGCAAACCTCAGCGGCGGATACAACCCCTTCCGGAAAGTTTTTTTTGATTCCTCGGTGTCGACTAGGTCACAGCCGTACTTCCATGGGGTGGATCCTGGCCTAAACGTTCGAGTGAAAGGACTTTAGCCCCTTCTGCTCACACAATCACACGCAGTGCACGGCGTACGCCTGTGAACGTCACGCTCGTACGCAGCCCCAGGTGGTCACCGTCCATCTGGAGGGGCAGGGGCACCTTCGAATGCAAGGTGAACTCGGTCAGGTCGTGCAGGGACACGGCGTGCCTGCCCCGGGGTCCCCGCTCGGGGGACGAAGTGAGCAACTGGGTGCCATACCGGGCAACCGAGGCCGTGGACAGGCGGCTGAGACCGAATACGTCGAGGCCCGTGTCGAACGATGCCTTAGGTGACGCATACATGGGGCGATTGCCGAGGAACGTCCACGGGGCGGTGTTCGAAACTATGGACAGCACCAGATCCGTCGCCAGTTCCTCGCCGCCCCGCTCCAGGGAGATCGTGCCGTGCCGGCGATGCGGCTCGCCGAGGAGCTGGCGCACCACCTGGCGGACGTAGAGGGCGTGCGTCGACTTCTTGCCGCGTTCGCGCTGCTGCTCGACCCGGCCGACCACACCCGCGTCGAAGCCCAGTCCCGCGTTGAAGGTGAACCAGCGCGACGGGACGGACTCGTCCTCGGAGCCCGGGGTCCCGGAGGTCAGTCCCAGTCCGACCGTGCGCTCCCGGCCCTCGCGCAGCGCGTCCAGCAGGGCGCCGGTCGCCTCCACGGCGTCATTGGGCAGGCCCAGTGCGCGGGCGAAGACATTGGTGGAGCCGCCGGGAACCACGGCCAGGCCGGGCAGCCGGTCGGGGTCGGGGCCGGCGTGCAGCAGGCCGTTGACGACCTCGTTGACCGTGCCGTCGCCGCCGAGGGCCACGACCAGTTCGATGTCCTCGCTCTGCGCCGCGTGCCGGCCGAGGTCACGTGCGTGACCGCGGTACTCGGTGGTGACCGCCTCGAGCTTCATCTCGCTCGCGAGCGCGTGGATCAGGACATCGCGCGTACGTGCGCTTGTGGTGGTTGCCGCCGGATTGACCACGAGAAGTGCACGCATGGATGGCAGCGTACCTACTGGGGGGTACTTGGCCCAGACCGGAGTGGGGATCACGTGAGAGTTCCCGGCGTGAACCTCGACACGAGGGCGCGAGGGGAGTAAAGGCGCCTGCCCGGCCCCATGCGCGCCCGGGTCCGCCTGCGCCACGGTGCTCCGCCTTCCACCGCGCGGAGCGCCGCACCTCGCCCACGGGGGCTCCGCCCCGGCCGCTACCCTGCAAGGGTGAGCTCTGCGCAGAACCCCAGCCCTGAGACCGCCGATCAAGCGGGCCCGCGTCCCGTCCGGCTGACCGCCGCGGCGGCCCTGGCCGGGCTGGAGGGCCTGGCGCTGGTGGTCGGCGGCGTCTGGATGCTCGTCCTCGGGCTGACCGGCGAGCCGGACGACCGTCAGCAGGCCGTCACCGGCGGTGTGACCCTGATCGTGCTCGCGCTGCTGCCGCTGCTCGCGGCCCGGGGTCTGCTGGCCCGGCGCAGCTGGAGCCGCGGACCCGCGATCATCACCCAGATCATGGCGCTGCCCGTGGCGTACAACCTGCTCCAGGCCGACAGCATGTCCATCCCGGCCGGAATCGCGCTGGCCGTCGTCGCCGTCGCCGCGCTCGTGCTGCTGATCAACGCCGAGACGACCCGGGCCCTCGGCATCCGCGGGCCCGGCAACGCCGAGAAGTAACCGGCCCCCGGCTACTCCTCCACCAGCAGCTTCTCCCGCAGCTGCGCCAGCGTGCGCGCCAGCAGCCGGGAGACGTGCATCTGCGAGATGCCGACCTCCTGCGCGATCTGCGACTGGGTCATGTTGCCGAAGAACCGCAGCAGAAGGATGCGCTTCTCGCGCGGGGGCAGGTCCTCCAGGAGCGGCTTGAGCGATTCGCGGTACTCGACGCCCTCCAGTGCCTCGTCCTCCGCGCCCAGCGTGTCCGCGACCGCCGGGGACTCGTCGTCGGTGTCGGGGACGTCCAGGGACAGCGTGGAGTACGCGTTGGCGGACTCCAGGCCCTCCAGGACCTCCTCCTCCGAGATCGCCAGCTTCTCCGCCAGCTCGTGCACCGTGGGGGAGCGGCCGTGCAGCTGCGACAGCTCCGCCGTGGCCGTGGTCAGGGAGAGGCGCAGCTCCTGCAGCCGGCGCGGCACCCGCACCGCCCAGCCCTTGTCGCGGAAGTGCCGCTTGATCTCGCCGACGACCGTCGGGGTCGCGTAGGTCGAGAACTCCACGCCGCGGTCCGGGTCGAAGCGGTCGACCGACTTGATCAGACCGATGGTGGCGACCTGGGTCAGGTCGTCCAGCGGCTCGCCCCGGTTGCGGAAGCGGCGCGCGAGGTGCTCCACCAGCGGCAGATGCATCCGGACTAGCCGGTTGCGCAGCTCCGCGTACTCCGGGCTGCCCTGCGGCAGCGAGCGCAGCTCGACGAACAGGGCACGTGCCCCGCTGCGGTCCTGAGGGTCGTGGTGCGCGGGAGACGCGCCCCGCGCGGCCACCGCGTCGTCCTCGGAATTTCGCTCGTGCTCGCTCATCGTCCCGCCCGTCGCCCTTCCCCGAGCCCGCGCCTCGGCCCGGACAGGGGAGCCCCCGTTCCGCCGCTCCAGAGGCGCGCCCTGCACGGCACTGTCCTGATCCCGCTGCCCGTCGCCGGGGAAGTCCGTCCGAGGGGAGTCCTCCTCCGGATGCGGCCGGGCCTGCTCGGGGATGCCGTCGATGCCGTCCGCCATGCGTCGGGAACCGCTCGGGCCGCCCGCACCCGCCGGACCGCCCGCACCCGCCGAACCGTCCGGTCCGGCCGGCCGGACCGTGCCCTCGGCCGGCAGCTCCCGTGTGCCGCGCTCTTCGTCCCGCACCGGCCCGTCCCCGTTCCTCACGCCGGCCCGGGTCCCGCGCCGCGCTGTTTGTAGAGGCTGATCGAAACGGTCTTGTCGTCGTCCACGGCGGAGGAGACCTTGCCCGCCAGTGCGGACAGCACGGTCCAGGCGAAGGTGTCGCGCGAAGGGGCGTGACCGTCCGTGGTGGGCGCGGAGACGGTGACCTCCAGCGAGTCGTCGACGAGCCGGAAGACACAGCTGAGCACCGAGCCGGGCACGGCCTGCTGAAGCAGGATCGCGCAGGCCTCGTCCACCGCGATGCGCAGGTCCTCGATCTCGTCCAGGGTGAAGTCCAAACGGGCCGCGAGGCCGGCCGTGGCCGTCCGCAGCACCGACAGGTAGGCACCCGCAGCCGGCAGCCGGACTTCGACGAAGTCCTGGGTCGCGGGCTCGCCTGCGATCTGGGACACCCTCACCTCCAAGGTGGTACAAGCTCAACGGGGCCGAGGGTCGCCCCCCGGGGGTAACGCGATGTGTGGTTCAGCGGTGACGCTACCGCGCTCTCGATTTTCCTGTCCCCGGGACCCCAACCCCCTGCTGTCACTCATAGTAAACACATGAACACGCACAGTGGCTAGAGGGTGGGCGGACCCAATTCGGAACAGGGGGCGCCGGGTTGACGTACCCCGGCGTCAGACGCTCGAACCGTCCGGATCCGAGCCTCCGGAGCCGGGGTCACGAACGGATCACACCAGCACGTGGTCGACGAAGCACCAACGCCAATTCTCACCCGGTTCGAACGTTCGCATCACCGGGTGGCCGGACTTTTCGTGGTGCTCCGTGGCGTGCCGTCCCGGCGAGGAGTCGCAGCAGCCGACGTGACCGCAGGTGAGGCACAGCCGCAGCTGCACCGGATGCGTACCGGCCGCCAGGCACTCCGGACAGGTCTCGCTCAGCGCGGAAGGTTCCGGGTGCGGCAGCGCGTCGGCATGCGTGCACTGTTTCATGATTGCCAGATTACGACGGGTGTGCGGATGACCGCGCGGAAAACGAAGGCGGGCGAGAGCCATGGACGTGATGCCCCTGCTGTTGCTGGTGGCCGGGAGCGCCGTGATCGCCGCGGCCGGCCGCCGCACGCCGGTGCCGGCACCGCTGCTGCTGGTCGCGGCCGGACTGGCGGTGTCGTCCGTTCCGGGCGTCCCCGAGTTCGCCCTCGACCCGCACATCGTCCTGCCGCTGCTGCTGCCCCCGCTGCTGCACACCGCGGCCACCGACAGCTCGTACCTCGATCTGCGCGCCCAACTGCGGCCGGTGGCCCTGCTCTCGGTGGGCTACGTCCTCTTCGCCACCGTGGCCGTCGGCTGGGCCGCCTATCTGATCGTGCCCGGGCTGCCGCTGACCGCCGCGCTGGTCCTGGGTGCCGTCGTGGCACCGCCGGACGCGGTCGCCGCCACGGCGATCGCCCGCCGGGTGGGGCTGCCCTCCCGGATCACCACCATCCTCCAGGGCGAGTCCCTGGTGAACGACGCCACCGCGATCACCGCCTACCGCGTGGCCCTCGCCGCGGCCGTCGGCGAGGGCGCCACCTGGGCCGAGGGGGTCGGCGACTTCCTGCTCGCGGCGGTCGGCGGCATCGGCATCGGACTGCTGCTGATGGTGCCGATCCACTGGCTGCGCACCCGCCTCAAGGAGGCGCTGCTGCAGAACACGCTCTCCCTGCTGATCCCGTTCGCGGCGTACGCCGTCGCCGAGGAGGTGCACGCCTCCGGAGTCCTCGCGGTCGTGGTCGTCGCCCTCTATCTCGGCCACCGCGCGTGGGAGGTCGACTTCGCGACCCGGCTCCAGGAGGAGGCGGTGTGGAAGATGGTCGCCTTCGTCCTGGAGTCGTCGGTGTTCGCGCTCATCGGACTCCAGCTGCCGGTGGTGCTGCGCGGCCTCGGGGACTACGAGGGCGTCGACGCCGCCTGGTACGCGGTCGCCGTCTTCGTCGTGGTGGTCGTCGCGCGATTCGTCTGGGTCTACCCGGCGACGTTCCTGCCCCGGGCGCTGTCCCCGCGGATCCGCAAACGTGAGGACAACCCCACCTGGAAGGGGGCGTTCATCATCTCCTGGGCCGGGATGCGCGGCGTGGTCTCCCTGGCCATCGCCTTCTCCATCCCGATGACGGTGCACGGCGAGGACTTCCCCGGCCGCAACCTCATCCTCTTCCTGACCTTCACCACCGTCATCGGCACCCTCGTCGTCCAGGGCCTCACCCTGCCGCCGCTCATCCGCCTGCTGCGCCTGCCCGGCCGCGACCCGCAGGCCGAGACCCTGGCCGAGGCCAACGCCCAGGCGCAGGCCTCCCGCGCCGCCGAGCAGCGCCTCGACGCACTCCTCGCCGACGAGCGCAACGCCCTCCCGCAGCCGCTCGCCGACCGGCTGCGCACCGTCCTGGAACGCCGCCGCAACGCGGTGTGGGAACGCCTCGGCCAGCCCAACCCGATCACCGGGGAGACCGCCGACGACACCTACCGCCGGCTCGCGCGGGAGATGATCGGCGCCGAGCGCGAGGTGTTCGTCAAGCTGCGCGACCTGCGCTACATCGACGACGAGATGCTGCGGACCCTGCTGCGCCGGCTGGACCTGGAGGAGGCGGCGGCGTACCGGGAGGCCACGTGATGAGCGCCGACCCGTGCGCCGATCGGGGCGCAGGGGGATCATTGGCCCCGCGACGCGGGAACTGCGCAGCCGCGGCGATCGTGGAACACCTGGGAAGCGCGGACACGCGGGGCACGAGCGGGACTTGGCGACTCGGAGGGGCGCGGTGAGCGGCACCACACAGCGGTACTTCATCAGTTACGCGGGCGTGGACCGCTCCTGGGCCGAGTGGGTGGGGTACCACCTGGAGCAGGCCGGCCACCGGGTCACGCTCGACGTGTGGGACTGGCGCACCGGCGACGACTTCGTGCAGCGGATGGACGAGGGGCTGGTGCAGGCCGACGCGGTCGTGGCGCTGTTCTCCAAGTCCTACTTCGAGCCCGGCCGGTGGACCGGCGAGGAATGGTCCGCCGTGATCGCACGCCGCGACCGCATCATCCCGCTCGCCATCGAACCGCTCACCAACCGCGACATCCCCCCGATGCTCGCCACCCGGGTCCGCATGGACCTCCACGGGCTGGACGAGAAGGACGCCGTCGCGGCCCTGCTGGCGGCGGTCGGCGGAGGCGTACGGCCGAGCAGCCCGCCACCGTTCCCGGGCGGGCCCGCCGCGCCGCGCCAGTCGAGCAGCCCGCCGCCGTACCCGGGGACCGCCGCGGCTGCGACAGCGGCGGCCGCGCCGGCGAAGCCGGACCAGCCGAAGACCGGGACGGCCTGAACCAGCCGAAGGCCGAGACGGCCAGAGGTCACGGCTGAGGCGCGCCGGTGATCACGGCGGCCACCACCGTCCCCGGCGCGAACGCGCCCTCGTCCGCCAGCGCGACAAGGCCGTACAGCATCTTGGCGACATAGAGACGCTCCACGCCTGTCCCGTGCCGTCTCTCGAAGTCGTCGGCGAACCGGTGGAGTCCGGGCGTGGTCCGGGCGTACCCCCCGAAGTGGAACCGCTCGTCGAGCCGCCAGTCGCCCTGCGGCCCGCCGAACGTCCGCTCCTGCAACGTCCGTATCTCGTCGCCGAGGAAGCCCCCTTTGAGCACGGGGATCCCCAGCGCCCGCTGTCCCGGTGCCAGGCCCGCCGCCAGTCCGGCCAGCGTGCCCCCGGTGCCGCAGGCGACCGCCACCACGTCGGCCCGCCCGCGCAGTTCCTCGCCGAGGGCCCGGCAGCCGCGGACCGCGAGGGCGTTGCTGCCGCCCTCGGGAACGACACAGGCCTCCTCGGCGCCGGCCGCGCGCAGCACACGCGCGAGAGTGGCCGGATTCGTCTTGTGGCGATACGTCGATCTGTCGACGAAGTGCAGCCGCATGCCGTCGGCCGCGCACCGGGCGAGGGAGGGGTTGAGGGGGCGGTCGGCCAGTTCGTCGCCCCGGACGACGCCGATCGTGGGGATGCCGAGCAGGCGGCCCGCGGCAGCGGTGGCGCGCAGGTGGTTGGAGTACGCGCCGCCGAAGGTGACGATCGGCCGGCCGTCCGCCGCCGCCAGATTGGGCGCGAGCTTGCGCCACTTGTTGCCGATCAGGTCGGGGTGGATGAGGTCGTCCCGCTTGAGCAGCAGCCGCACACCGAGCCGGGCGAACCGGTCGTCCCGCACCTCCTGCACGGGGGAGGGCAGCCGCGGGTGCAGGGCGGCGAGGGTGTCGTGGCTGGTCACCGCACCATTGTCACCCTGCCCGTGGCCCCCGTCCCGGCGGTCTCACTTCAGCCGGGCGCGGATCCGCTCGCGCATCGACTCCATGGTGAAACCGCGCGGATCGACCTTCCCGGGCTGCCACTCCTTGTGCCCGATGACCGACCGCTCCGTCCACCCGTGGTGGCGGCAGATCGCGGCGGCGGCCCGCTCGACGGCCTCCAGCTGGGCGTTGGGCCAGGGGTCCTCGCCGTCGCCGAGGTTCTCGCACTCGAAGCCGTAGAAGTGGCGGTTCCCGTCCGTGTTCGCCTCGTTCTCGCGCGGCAGCGCCTTCTCCGCGATCACCGCGCGCAGGACCTCGTCGTCGCCCATCCCGGCGTGGTTGGCCCGGCCGTGGCCGACGAGATGGACGGTGCCGTCCTTGGTGATGACGCCGTGGCACAGCGGCCCCGGCAGGTCCGCGTGGCCCTGCCGGCACAGCTCCACGGTGTGTTCGCTGCCCCGGGTGACCGTGTGGTGCAGCATCACACCGTGGACGGGCCCCCACGGGCCCTTGTGATCGCGGTTGTGATGCCGCCAGTCGCCGACTTCGACGACCGTGACGCCTTCCGTCCGCAGGACGTCGAGGAACCGGTCCGCGGACATGGGTGAGGCCATGCGCGCCCCTTTCGCTGGTGCGGGGCGGCCGCGCGCCGCGACCTCCCGTACCGCTGCTTCTACCGAAGCGCGATGACGCGGAACCATCCATTCGCACAGCGTGCGAGCCGATCCGGACAGTCGGCTTCCGGCTACGCCCCGAAACGAACCCGTCGAAGGTCCCTATGTGTGCCCCGGCGCGCGTTGATCCATTCCCGCTCTTTCGGGTAATAGCACGAGCACGTTGGGTGATGGAAGGGTTGGTCGCGAGATCGGTGCCCGGCGCAGATCGCTGCCAGGCATGACCGGGAGGGGTAAATCTTCTATGTCGGTAGGCGAAGAGGTCCGCACGGAGCAGGGCAGGCCTCAGCAGAGCCTCGGGACCGCTGCCGCGCGAAACCTGGCCACCACCACCAAGTCCGTCCCACAGATGCAGGAGATCAGCTCCCGCTGGCTGCTGCGCAATCTGCCCTGGGTGGACGTACAAGGCGGTACGTACCGGGTGAACCGACGGCTGACCTTCGCAGTGGGCGACGGGCGCATCACCTTCGTGAAGACCGGTGACCGTGTCGAGGTCATCCCCGCGGAGCTCGGCGAACTGCCCGCGCTGCGGTCGTACCAGGACGAGGAGGTGCTGACCGAGCTGGCCCGGCGCTGCGAGCAGCGGGAGTTCTCCGCGGGCGAGGTGATCGCCTCCTTCGGCAGCCAGACCGACGCGGTCTATCTCCTCGCGCACGGCCGGGTGGAGAAGGTCGGTACCGGCCCTTACGGCGAGGACGAGAGCCTGGGCGTCCAGGCCGACGGCTCCTACCTGGGCGATCAGGCGCTGCTCGGCGGGGACGGCATCTGGGAGTACACGGCCCGCGCGATCACTCCGTGCACCGTCCTCGTGCTGTCCCGGCAGCACTTCGAGCAGGTCGCCGAGCGCTCCGAATCCCTCCGCGGCCACCTGGAGCAGCTGCGCTCGCTGCCCCGGCAGCGCACCAACAAGTACGGCGAGAAGGAGATCGACCTGGAGGCCGGTCACACCGGTGAGCCGGACATCCCGCACACCTTCGTCGACTACGAGGCCCGGCCCCGCGAGTACGAACTGAGCATCGCCCAGACCGTGCTGCGCATCCACTCGCGCGTGGCGGACCTCTACAACCAGCCGATGAACCAGACCGAGCAGCAGCTCCGGCTCACCGTGGAGGCGCTGAAGGAGCGCCAGGAGCATGAGCTCGTCAACAACCGGGAGTTCGGCCTGCTCCACAACTGCGAGTACGACCAGCGGATCCAGCCGCACGACGGAGTGCCCAGCCCCGACGACATGGACGAGCTGCTCAGCCGACGGCGCGGCACCAAGATGTTCCTCGCGCACCCGCGCGCCATCGCCGCGTTCGGGCGCGAACTGAACAAGCGGGGCCTGGTGCCGGAGACGATCGACATCGGCGGCAACCGCATCCCCACCTGGCGGGGTGTGCCGATCTACCCGTGCAACAAGATCCCGGTCACCGAGGCGCGCACCACCTCGATCATCGCGATGCGTCTCGGCGAGGCCGACCAGGGAGTCATCGGACTGCGGCAGTCCGGCATCCCGGACGAGATCGAGCCGAGCCTGTCGGTACGGTTCATGGGCATCAACGAGCAGGCGATCATCAAGTACCTGGTGACGGCGTACTACTCGGCGGCCGTCCTCGTCCCGGACGCCCTCGGTGTCCTGGAGAACGTCGAGATCGGCCGCTGGCAGTGACCTTCCTGGCCGTGCGTCCGTGTCCCCGCGCCGTCGGGCGGGTAGATCTCCCGGGTACGCGCCTGTCCGGAGCGGACACGCCACCGTCCGCGCGGCCCGCGAGGGGGATCCTGTGACCGAGTCCATGACGCAGGCCGAGCCGCGCCGCGCCGGGACGCGCGGCGGCGTCACCGGTCCGCGCCCTGCGGCTTCGCACCGGGACATCGACACGCGCGAAAGGCGGATTTCCATCGCGACGGACCCGGACCCGGACCCGGTCGCCGAGTCGGACCCGGTCGCCGAGTCGGGCACGGACACCGAGTCGGACCCGGTCACCGAGTCGGGCACGGTCACCGAGTCGGACCCGGACACCGATACGGGCACGGACACCGATACGGGCGATACCGGTTCGGGCACGGACACCGGCACGGACAGCCGGCCGGGCCGGTCCACCGGCGACGAGGCTGCGGTGATCCTGGAGAGCGCCCGGGCGTCGGTCGATCCCCAGCTGCGCGCGGCCGTGGACTCCTTGCCGGGTGCGATGCGCCGGATCGCGCGCTACCACTTCGGCTGGGAGCACGCTGACGGCACCCCGGCAACGGGCAACGCGGGCAAGGCGATCCGGCCCGCCCTCGTCCTCACCGCGGCGGCCGCGCTCGGTGGCCCCGCTGCCCACGCGGCGGCCGTGCGGGCTGCCGTGGCGGTGGAGCTGGTGCACAACTTCACGCTGCTGCACGACGACGTGATGGATCGGGACACCACCCGCCGGCACCGTCCCACCGCGTGGACGGTGTTCGGCGACGCCGACGCGATTCTCGCCGGTGACGCACTCCAGGCCCTCGCCCTGCGGCTGCTCGCCGAGGACCCGCACCCGGCGTCGGCGCCCGCGGCGGCCCGGCTCGCGGCCTGTGTGGTCGAACTCTGCGAGGGCCAGCACGTGGACACCGCGCTGGAGCGGCGTGCCCCCGCCGAGGTCGCCCTGGACGAGGTGCTGGGCATGGCCGAGGCCAAGACCGGGGCGCTGCTGGGCTGCGCGTGCGCGCTGGGCGGACTGTACGCGGGGGCGGCCGCCGAGGACGTCGAGGCGCTGGACGCGTTCGGCCGGGAGGCCGGGCTCGCTTTCCAGCTGATCGACGACGTCATCGGCATCTGGGGCGACCCCAGCCGCACAGGGAAGCCGGCCGGGGCGGATCTCGCGGCCCGCAAGAAGTCCCTGCCGGTGGTCGCCGCGCTGGCCTCCGGCACCCCTGCGGCGGCGGAACTCGCCGAGCTGTACCGAGCGCCGTATGACGGCGAGGACCTGGAGCCGATCGTCCTCGCCGTGGAACGGGGGGGCGGCCGGGACTGGGCCCAGGTCCAGGCGGCCGACCACATGGCCCGGGCGATGCAGGAACTGGCCCGCGCCATCCCGGATCCGGAGGCGGCGGGCGGACTCCTCGCCCTCGCCGAGTTCGTCACCCGCAGAACCGCCTAGACCCCGGGGCGCCCGGCACCGCGCGGCTCCTGACCCCGCACGGTGACCGGGGGCTCCGGCCCATGGGTCCCGCACTTCCCCACGGTGTGCGGGACCCGCGCCGTCCCCCGCCCCGCGACCGGCTACGCTCAACGGCCGTACGACCTGGGCAGGTTGAGACAAAGGGGCGGGCATGGGCGTGGCCATCCGGACGGCGGGGGAGAGCGACCGGGAGCTGGTCGTCCGGCTGCTGGACGAGTCGTTCCGGGAAGACCCGGTCAGCCGCTGGGTCTTCCCCGGCGACGCGTACCTCGCCCGCACCCATCACAAGCTCATGGCCGCCTTCACCGACATCGTGCTCGCCGAGGGGTGGGTGGACGTCACCGAGGACGGCTCGGCCTGCGCGCTCTGGCTGTCGGTGCCCGCGGCCGACCCGGCCGGCGCCGGGCACGACGAGGGCCCCGCCCAGGTCCGGGCGGCCGTCGACCCGGCGAACGAGCGCGTGGAACTGATCGGCCGGCTCACCGGGGAGATCCACCCCGCCGGCCGCGCCCATGAGTACCTGTGGATGATCGGCGTGACGCCGGACCGCCGGGGCGAGGGCCTCGGCACCGCGCTCATGATGCCGGTCCTCGACGGCTGCGACCGCGAGGGACGGCCGGCCTACCTGGAGGCGAGCAACGCCGACAGCCGCCGGCTGTACGAGCGGCTCGGCTTCACCGTGATGACCGACCGGGTGCTGACCCTGCCCGACGGCCCCACGATGTGGCCGATGTGGCGCGAGCCGCGCGGCTGATCCCGGGTCATCCCTCCGGCACCACCGCCGTCACGATCCGGGCGACCAGCCCGTCCGGGACGGATGCCCCCGCCAGCACGCCGTCCAGTACGCCGGGGAGCGTGGTCAGCTCGACCATCAGCCCGAGCATGGCCAGGTAGAGCACGACGACCGTCGTGTCGCCGCCCGGCAGCCCCGCCTCGCGGTGGAACTCCATGCCGTACTCCAGCTGGGAGCGCACCGACTTGGTGTACGACTCGCGCAGCGCGGGGCGGCGGGTCGCTTCGAGGCGCAGTTCCAGGAGGGCCAGATAGCCGGTGCGGTCTCGGGCGATCCGGCCGATCAGGTCGTGCATCAGTGCGGTGACCAGGGCGCGGTCCTTCGGTGCTCGCATCAGTCCTTCCAGCACCTGTGGGTCGGGCGCCAGCCGGGCGTGCACCCGGGCGTCGATCTGGCGCAGCAGATCGTCGCGCCCGGCGAAGTAGTTGGAGGCGGTGCCCACCGGCACTCCGGCCTCGGCGTCCACCGCGCGGAACGTGAGGCCGCGTGCCCCCTCACGGGCGAGTACCTCGATACCGGCGTCCACGAGGGCGGCCCGGCGCTCCGGATTGCTGGCCATGCGGAACTTCCTCTCCCACTTGTCCCCGACTCGGAAAAACCCTTGCAACCACTACAGGCGGAGTACTACAACTGGAGTGGTCATCACAGCCTACGAACAGAGGCCGGCTTGCGAAAGCTCACGTACTTCATCGCCTGCTCGATCGACGGGTTCATCGGGGACCCGGAGGGCGACGCGTCGACGATGTTCCGCTTCATCGACGAGGAGTTCCTCTCCTTCATCAAGGAGGAGTATCCGGAGACCATGCCGACCCTTGGCCGCCGGGCGTTCGGCATGGACGACCTGCCGAACAAGCGGTTCGACACCATCATCCAGGGCCGCGGCAGCTACGACCTGGCCCTGAAGGAGGGCATCACCAGCCCGTACGCCCATCTGCGCGAGTACGTCGCCTCGCGCACCCTGACCGAGTCCCCGGACCCGAACGTCGAGATCGTCGCCGACGACCTGGTGGGCAGGGTCCGCGCGCTCAAGGCGGAGGACAGCCCGCTCGGCATCTACCTGTGCGGCGGCGCGCAGATCGCCGGTGAGCTGATCGACGAGGTCGACGAGATCGTCATCAAGACGTACCCCCTCGTGTACGGCTCGGGCATGCCGATGTTCGGCTCGGGCTTCGCCGCCACCGAGTTCGCCCTGGAGTCGGTGCGCGGCCTGAACAACGGCATGGTGGTGCGGACGTACAGCAGGAAGCGGTGAGGTACGGGCGTACGGCGGCGGGCGCGCGGCCGTCGGCCGTCCTACCCTGAGGGCATGGACAGCGAACAGCACGCCTGTCCGGTCTGCGGGCAGCCCGTCGAAACGGTCGTCCGGCGGCACAAGACGCTGGGCGCATGGGTGCCGACCTGGGTGGCGGGCCCGTGCCGGAACCCCCAGTGCGCGGCCGGTGCCCAGGGGGGCGCCGAAGCCGCCGCCGGGCGGCCCGGGCGCCCCGCCGGGCCGGCACCGCCCACCCGGGAGGTGCGGCACGCCGGGCACGCCGGTCCCGCCCGGGGTCTGAACGAGAGCCCAGGGCCAGGTCCCGGACAGAGCCCCGAGGCGCAGCGCTGAATCCGTATCCGAAGCAAGGAGCGCGCCCATGAAGTACCTCGTCGTCGTACAGGGCACCCAGGCGGACTACGAGGGCATGCGCGGCCGGGCCACCCCGCACGCCCCCGTGTGGTCCGAGGACGACTTGAAGTCCATGTACGCGTACATGGGGGCGATCAACGCCGAGCTGGCCGAGACCGGTGAGCTGATCGACGCCCAGGGCCTGGCCGAACCCGCCCGCATCCGGCTGGTCACGCGGGGCGCGCAGGGCCGTACGGTCATCGTCGACGATCCGTACGACGTGGTGGAGGTGCTGCCGGCCGGCTACTGGGTGCTGGACTGCGCGAGCCTGGAGCGGGTCACGGAGATCGCCGAACGCGTCACGCGCTGCCCCGCTCCGGACGGAGTCCCCGACCTGCCGGTGGTGATCCGGCCCCTCCTGGACGGCGCCGACGACATCCAGACCACCCCGGACCGTTAGGGCCTGTCGTTCGGATCACCCCGGCGTCGCGGGGTCTGGCACGCGCTCCCCCATGGCACGCACTCCCCCAAGCTCTGCGAGCAGGGGGCACCCCCAGGCCGCGTTGTCGTCGGTCGCCGACGCTCCGCGTCGAGCCAGCCGCGTCACCAACCTGTCCGAACAGCACACCTAGACCGCCGGCAGGCCGCCGGTCTCCGGGTTCCGGCCCGTCAGGCAGTAGGTGCCGCCCGCCGGGTCGCGCAGCACCGTCCAGTGGGCGCCCCCCGCCACCGGTACCGCGCCGAGCCGTTCGTGGTCCGCGCGGGTCGCCTCGACGTCCGCGCACGCGAGGTCGAGGTGGGCGGAGACCGGCCGCTCGTCACCGAGGCGCTGCAGCAGCACCCGCACCGGCAGCCCGGCCGGCGGCACCACCGCATGGAACTCCGGCAGCGATCCCGGCCGGGACGTCCAGTCGGACAGCAGCGCGCTCCAGAAGGCGACCTCGGTGGCGTAGCGCGACGGCGGGACGTCGAGGCACACCTGGTCCAGACGGCTGCCGCGCACCACGGGGGGCCGGACCGCCTCCCCGTCCCAGGGCACGGCGCAGAACGCCTGCCCGGCAGGTGACCGCAGCACGGCCCAGTCCTGGTGGTCGGCGACCGTCCGCGCGCCCAGCCGCAGCGCGCCGTCGACGAACCGCCGGACGTCCTCCACGGCGAGGTCGAGATGGGCCCCGCCATCCCCGGATTCCACCCCCTGGAGCTTCACACAGGCGTCCGCCCCGCCGCCCGGCAACAGCGTGGCGAACTCGCCGCGCTCGCCGCGGGGCGCGGACATCCGGGTGTCCGTGACGGCCGTCCAGAAGTCGCGGGCCCGGCCCAGGAGGGGAGCGGGGCGGTCGATGAAGGCGTATGTCCAGCGGATGGTCATGCGCGTGATCGTAGAAGGAAGCACCGCGCGGGCCCCGCGAATATCCCGCGCGATCCGAGGAGAGGACTCCCGATGGAACCCTGCGCCTTCTGCGCCGTCGTCGCCGACCCGGACCGTGCCCGGGTCGTCCACGAGGACGCCCACACGGTCGCGTTCTTCCCGCTGACCCCGGCGACCTGGGGACACACCCTGGTGGTGCCGCGGGCGCACTCGGCGGATCTGTGGGAGATGACCGGGGCGGAGGTGGGGCGGCTGATGGACGCCGTGCTGACGGTGGGCGGGATACTGCGCTCCGTCCTCGCCCCGGAGGGCATGAACGTCATCAACTCGGCCGGGCGGGCCGCCACCCAGACGGTCTTCCACACCCATGTCCACCTGCTGCCGCGGCACTCCGGCGATGCGATGGGGGACTTCTGGCCACCGCGCCAGGCGCCCCGTGACGAGGCTGCCCTGGACGGGCTGGCCGAGCGGCTCAGAGCCGCAGGCCTCAGCTCAGGACGATGACGAGCGCCAGTTCCGTGAGGACCAGCGCGCCGTAGAACAGTCCGAGGCTGTCGGACAGGACGGCGCGGTACAGCGGTGCGTCCGGGCGGAACGGCCGTACGTCCATGGACAGCACCTCGACCGTGCTGTCAGGGCGGCGTGCGGCGTCGTAGAGCCGCCGGTAGAGCCGTTCCTGGCGCAGGAAGTGCGCGTCGAGGAACCAGAAGCACAGCAGCGGCACCACCCCCGCGCCCGCCACCGTCCCGCTCTTCTGGCCGGCCGACAGCGCGAGGAAGCCCGCGCCCAGCGTGAGCGCCCAGCCTTTGACCAGGAACGAGTTGGTGCCAAGGCGGGCGATCGTCGCCTGGATGAACTCCAGGTGCTTGACCCGGTCGGCGTCCAGCGGCTGCCGGCCGACGCCGTCGGCTCCGCCCGTACCGTCGGCTCCGCCGACACCGTCGTTCAAGGCGGTCACGCGTGAAGTCCCCCGTCCGGACGCCGGTTCGTCCCTGCCGTTCGATGCTAGCGAACACCGAAGGGGGCCGGTCGGTGTTCCGACCGGCCCCCTGGCATGCCCGGTGACCTGCGATGGTGCACCGATCGCGGGTCGAGAGCGGGGCCCTTGGGTCAGGCCTTCTTGGTCTCCCAGAAGATCTTGTCGATCTGGGCGATGTAGTCCAGCGCCTTCTGGCCGGTCGCCGGGTCGGTGGACGCCTTGGCGGCCGAGAGGGCCTTCAGGGTGTCGTTGACCAGCTGGTGCAGCTCCGGGTACTTCTCGAAGTGCGGGGGCTTGAAGTAGTCGCTCCAGAGCACCGAGACGTGGTGCTTGGCGAGCTCCGCGCGCTGCTCCTTGATGACCGTGGCACGCGCCTGGAAGTGCGGGTCGTCGTTGGCGGCCATCTTCTCCTGGACGGCCTTCACCGACTCGGCCTCGATGCGGGCCTGGGCCGGGTCGTACACACCGCAGGGCAGGTCGCAGTGCGCGCTGACCTTGACCTTGGGGGCAAACAGGCGGGAAAGCATGGAGCGTTCCTTCCTCGTGATCGTCTTCTCAGGTGGGACATTACTCCCTGCGGGACGGGTTTTCGCGAGTGCCCCCTTGGGCTTAGGACAAAAGTCCGGGGTGAGACTGAGACTGGTGGAGGATCGAACCGGGGAGGTGCCGGGTATGCGGGAGCCGTCGCGAGGGACCGAGCGCGAAGGGGCGGTGGCGCCCTTCGGGCTGGCCGAGGTGACCGGGCCGTCCATGGTGCCCACGCTGCTGCACGGGGACCGGCTGGTGGTGCACTACGGTGCCCGGGTACGGCCCGGTGACGTGGTGGTCCTGCGCCATCCGTTCCAGCAGGACCTGCTGGTGGTGAAGCGGGCCGCGGAGCGCCGCGACGGCGGCTGGTGGGTGCTCGGCGACAACGCGTACGCGGGCGGCGACAGCACCGACTACGGCACCGTCCCGCAGGAGCTGGTGCTGGGCCGGGTCCGCTTCCGGTACCGGCCGCGCAAGCCGGATCAGCGCTCGCCGCTGGCGGTGCTGCGCTGGGCGCTGTCGGCGGCCAGGCCGGTCTTCTGCGACCGGTCGGCCTCCAGGCGCTTGCGGGCGCGGTAGGCGGCCACGTTCGCCCGGGTGGCGCAGCGGTCGGAGCAGTAGCGCCGGGAGCGGTTGGTGGAGGTGTCGAGGTAGGCGTTGCGGCACGGCGCCGCCTCGCACAGGCCGAGGCGGTCCACGCCGTACTCGGTGAGGTGGAAGGCCAGGCCCATCGCCGCGATGGCCGCGTAGCCGGCGGTCGCGTTCGACGGGTGGTCGGCGAGGTGCATGTGCCACAGGGGGCGGCCGTCCTCGTCCCGGAAGTCGTGGCCGGAGATCTGCGGGCTCACCGGGAACTCGAGGAGCAGCGAGTTCAGCAGGTCCACCGCCAGGGTCTCGTCGCCGTCGTTCGCCGCCTCGAAGACCGCGCGCAGCCGGGCCCGGACCGAGCGGAAGCGGGTGACGTCCGCCTCGGTGGCGCGCCGGGCGGCCGACTGGTTCTCCACGAAGAGGCCGCGGACGGCCTCGACGGACGTCAGCGAGTCCTTGCCCCGGGCCGGCTCCTCGCTGTTGACGAGACGTACGGCGTAGTCCGAGTAATAGGCCAGTTCCACTTGTAGTCCTTACGCGGGCGCTCTAAGGTCGTGCTTGCGGTCGGGTAACAGACGATCGTGCTTCCAGGGTATTACGTACGCGTACGTCAGGGAGGGCGACGATGACGGAGACGGGCACCACGGACACCACCGCGGCCACCGGCACCGACTGGCAGGCCTGGCAGGACAGCTGGGACCGCCAGCAGGAGTGGTACATGCCCGACCGCGAGGAGCGGTTCCGGATCATGCTGGACATGGTCGAGGCGCTCGTCGGCCGCGCACCCCGCGTCCTCGACCTCGCCTGCGGCACCGGCACCATCACCGCCCGGCTCCTCGCCCGCTTCCCCGAGGCCACCAGCACCGGCGTCGACCTCGACCCGGCCCTGCTCACCATCGCCGAGGGCACCTTCGCGGGCGACGACCGGGTCACCCTGGTCACCGCCGACCTCAAGGACCCGGACTGGCCTGCCGGGCTGCCGTACGACTCCTACGACGCCGTCCTCACCGCGACCGCCCTGCACTGGCTGCACAGCGAACCCCTCGCGGCCCTCTACGGTCAGGTCGCGGGGCTGGTCCGCGACGGCGGTGTCTTCATGAACGCGGACCACATGATCGACGACGGCACGCCCCGGATCAACGCCGCGGAGCGCGCCCTGCGCCACGCCCGGATGGATCAGGCCAAGCAGGGCGGCGTGCTGGACTGGGCCGAGTGGTGGCAGCTGGCCGCCGAGGACCCGGTGCTCGCCGGGCCCACCGCCCGCCGCTTCGAGATCTACGGCGAGCACGCCGACGGCGAGACGCCGCCCGTCGCCTGGCACGCCCGTGTCCTGCGCGAGAAGGGCTTCGCCGAGGCCCGCCCGGTGTGGTGCTCGCCCTCCGACACCCTGCTGCTCGCCCTCAAGTGACCCGTACGCGAGGAGGGGCGGCACGGGTGCTCCGTACCGCCCCTCCTCGTACGTGACGCTTACAGCACCTTGGACAGGAACGCCTTCGTCCGCTCGTGCTGCGGGTCGGTCAGGACGTCGCGCGGGTTGCCGGACTCGACCACCACACCGCCGTCCATGAAGACCAGGCTGTCGCCGACCTCGCGGGCGAAGCCCATCTCGTGCGTGACGACGACCATCGTCATGCCGGACTCGGCCAGGTCGCGCATGACGTCGAGGACGTCACCGACCAGCTCCGGGTCGAGCGCCGAGGTCGGCTCGTCGAACAGCATCAGCTTCGGGTCCATGGCCAGCGCGCGGGCGATCGCCACGCGCTGCTGCTGGCCGCCGGAGAGCTGCGAGGGGTAGTTCCCGGCCTTGTCGCCGAGGCCCACGCGCTCCAGGAGCGCCATCGCGCGCTCCTTGGCCTCCGCCCTGCCCTTGCCCCTGACCTGGATCGGGGCCTCCATGACGTTGTCCACGGCCGTCATGTGCGGGAACAGGTTGAAGCGCTGGAAGACCATGCCGATGTCCCGGCGCTTGAGGGCGACCTCGCTGTCCTTCAGCTCGTACAGCTTGTCGCCCTTCTGGCGGTAGCCGACCAGCTCGCCGTCGACGTACAGCCGGCCGGCGTTGATCTTCTCCAGGTGGTTGATGCACCGCAGGAAGGTCGACTTGCCGGAGCCGGAGGGGCCGATGAGGCAGAACACCTCACCCTGCTTGACCTCCAGGTCGATGCCCTTGAGGACCTCGACCGAGCCGTAGCTCTTGTGGACGCCCTCGGCCTTGACCATGGGGACGGCGGCCTGCTTCACGGGCGCGTCCGTCTTGCTGAGCTTCTCGGTCATGCCATGCCCCCCTTCGGGCGGCCAAGGGACAACATGTTGGCCCGTACCTTCTGCCACGGCGTCGGCGGCAGCTGGCGGGAGGAACCGCGGGCGTAGTAGCGCTCCAGGTAGTACTGGCCGACGCTGAACACCGAGGTCAGCAGCAGGTACCAGGCCGCGGCGAGGAACAGCATCTCGGCTGGGGCGCCGGAGGTCTGGCCGATGTCCTGGGCGACGCGGAACAACTCGGAGTACTGGACGACCGAGACCAGCGAGGTCGTCTTCAGCATGTTGATGACCTCGTTGCCCGTCGGCGGCACGATCACCCGCATCGCCTGCGGGATCACGATCCGCCGCAGGGTCTTGGAGTGGCTCATGCCCAGGGCGTGCGCCGCCTCGGTCTGGCCCTCGTCGACCGCGAGCAGACCGGCGCGGCAGATCTCCGCCATGTACGCGGCCTCGTTGAGGCCGAGGCCGAGCAGCACGGTCAGGAACGGGGTCATGAAGTCCGACCACTCGTCCTTGTACACCGGACCGAGGTTGATGTACTCGAAGACCAGGCCCAGGTTGAACCAGACGACGAGCTGCACCAGGACCGGCGTACCGCGGAAGAACCAGATGTAGAACCACGCGATGGTCGAAGTCACCGGGTTGCGGGAGAGCCGCATGACGGCGAGCAGGATGCCGCCGACGATGCCGATCGCCATGGACAGGACGGTCAGCAGAAGCGTCTTGCCGACGCCTTCGAGGACACGGTCGTCGAAGAAGTAGTCGGGGATCGCGTCCCAGTTGATCTTGCCCTGGGAGAACGCGTACACGACCGCGCCGAACAGCGCGAGCGCGACGACGGCGGAGACGTACCGCCCGTAGTGCCGGACCGGGATGGCCTTGATGGCCTCCGGTCCGGCCGGGGGCGTGTCGGCCGGCCCCGTCGTCTTGTCGATGTCAACAGTCACGGGTGTTGCCTTTCAGTGCCCGCAGTGCGGTGGTCACGCCGTCACTTGCCGCCGTTGATGACGGCTTCCTCGACGGCGCCCTCGGCGACGCCCCACTTGTCGAGGATCTTGCCGTACTCGCCATTGGCGATGATCGCGTCCAGGGCGGCCTTCAGCGCGTCCCGCAGCTGGGCGTCGTTCTTGGCGACCGCGATGCCGTACGGCGCCGCTTCCACCTGCTCGCCGACCAGCTGGAAGTCCTTGCCGCCGCCGGAGGTCTTCACGGCGTACGCGGCGACCGGGAAGTCCGAGGAGCCGGCGTCCGCGCCGCCGCCGCGCAGGCGGGTCTGGGCCTGCTGGTCGTTGTCGAAGGCCTCGATGGAGAGCTTCTTGTTCTTCGGGCACTTCTTCGCCTCGGCCTTGGCCAGGTCCTCGGAGACCGTGCCCCGCTGCACCACGACCTTCTTGCCGCACAGGTCGGACCAGGCCTTGATGCCCTGGTCGTCACCCTTCTTGGTGTAGATCGAGACACCCGCGGTGAAGTAGTCGACGAAGTCGACGCCCTCGCCGACCTTCTTGCCGGTGTCGGAGTCGATGCCCTCCTGGCGGTCCTTGGTGTCGGTCATCGCGGACATGGCGATGTCGTAGCGACCCGAGCGCAGACCGGTGATCAGGGAGTCGAAGGTGCCGTTCTCGAACTGGAACTCGACACCGAGCTGCTTGCCCATGGCGGCGGCGATGTCCGGGTCGATGCCGACCGTGTTGCCGGAGGCGTCCTTGAACTCGACGGGCGCGTACGCGATGTCCGAACCGACCTTGATGGCGCCCTTGTCGCGGATCTCCTGGGGGAGCCGGTCGGCCAGCGGCGCCTCCACGGTCCTCGTCGCGGTGTCCGTGCTGCCCGAGCCGCCGGCCTTGTCCGTCTGGTCGCCGCAGCCGGTGAGCAGCAGGGCGCCTGCGACCGCGATCGAGCCGACCGCGGCTAGCCGGGAACGCGCGGCGGTCGGACGACGGGTGGAGCTTGCGGTCATTTTGGGTTCCTCCGGCGGATGGGTGGAGTTGCCGATGGGTCGACGAGAACACACACCTTCGGGTGTCGCGACCTCGTGTGATTACGGCATCTTGCCATTCGGACTGAGCCATTCAGGGGACTCGCCATGTCAAAATCGGATAACGGGTGACCCCCGAACCGCATCACTCCGGACAACACGGCCGCACCTTCTGCGGGAATCCCTCCCTCCGGCCGGAAGATCTTCAGCTCGTCTCACGATGTGGATGTTCGAAACCTGCGCTATGCCGGTTGTCGATCGTTTGTCAAGGGTTTGTCGAGCCCTTGTCCCCATATTCATCCATGAGTCGCGGCACCGGCATGTGACCTTCGTGTTATGGACTCGTCGGCGATGCCCTCTGTCCGGTAAGAAGGTTCTTTACACCCCTCATCCGGGGCAGGGCGCGTGTGCGGCGCGCCCGTCGCGTAGGAGCCCGACGCATCCGTCACGGGGTCCTCGCGGTGCCCGCCCACCCCTCACCAGGAGTGGAACCAAACCCTCAAATCAATGAACACTTAAGGGGTAAAACGAAGTGGCAGCGGAGATCGTCAATCCTCGCAGCGAGACTCATACGGATCAGGAGGGCGGTGCGGAGCCCCTCGATTCCTTCGACCCGGCCTTCGCGCTGCACCGCGGCGGCAAGATGGCCGTGCAGGCCACCGTGCCGGTCCGGGACAAGGACGACCTGAGCCTGGCGTACACGCCCGGCGTCGCGAAAGTGTGCACCGCGATCGCCGAGCAGCCGGACCTCGTGCACGACTACACCTGGAAGTCGTCGGTCGTGGCCGTCGTGACGGACGGTACGGCCGTGCTCGGCCTCGGCGACATCGGACCCGAAGCCTCCCTTCCCGTGATGGAAGGCAAGGCCATCCTCTTCAAGCAGTTCGGCGGCGTCGACGCGGTGCCGATCGCGCTGGCCTGCACCGACGTCGACGAGATCGTCGAGACCGTGGTGCGGCTCGCCCCCTCCTTCGGCGGTGTGAACCTGGAGGACATCTCGGCACCCCGGTGCTTCGAGATCGAGCGCCGGCTCCAGGAGCGGCTCGACATCCCGATCTTCCACGACGACCAGCACGGCACGGCCGTCGTCACGCTGGCCGCGCTGCGGAACGCGGCCCGGCTCAGCGGACGGGAGATCGGGCAGCTGCGGGCCGTCATCTCGGGCGCCGGCGCGGCCGGTGTCGCCATCGCCAAGATGCTGGTCGAGGCCGGCATCGGCGATGTCGCGGTGGCCGACCGCAAGGGCGTCGTCTCGGCGGACCGGGAGGACCTGACGGACGTCAAGCGCCAGCTGGCCGGGTTCACGAACAAGGCCGGTCTCAGCGGCTCGCTGGAGGACGCCCTCGCGGGCGCCGACGTCTTCATCGGCGTCTCCGGCGGCACGGTCGCGGAGGAGGCCGTCGCCTCCATGGCCGAGGGCGCGTTCGTCTTCGCCATGGCCAACCCGAACCCCGAGGTGCACCCGGACGTCGCGCACAAGTACGCGGCCGTCGTCGCCACGGGCCGGTCCGACTTCCCGAACCAGATC
>NZ_MUND01000580.1 GCF_002154375.1 Streptomyces glaucescens
GTCTACAGCGCACGGTACAGGGAGGGACGGAGAGAGGGGCTGGCGGCCCGCCGCGTACGGTATCGGCATGGCCGCTACCTCGCCGCCACCACCCTGATCAGCATGACCCATCGGGCTCGACATGTGATCGACAAGACGTCCCTAGGGGGTG
Organism: Streptomyces glaucescens; assembly: GCF_002154375.1. Lineage (GTDB taxonomy): Bacteria > Actinomycetota > Actinomycetes > Streptomycetales > Streptomycetaceae > Streptomyces > Streptomyces glaucescens. The sequence continues at coordinate 152 of NZ_MUND01000580.1, forward strand.
TCGTCAAACTCCCGTCGTCGTCCGCAGGACGGCCCTGCGGCGTCCGGTGCGTGCTCTCGGCGCGCCGGGCGGAAGTCCGCGTACTGGGCGTACCCGGGCTTTCGTCCGATGCGGCGAGAGCACGTGCCGGGCGTCGCGGGGCAGACGGGAGTTCGACGACACCCCCTAGGGGTGTCCGGACGGCCGGCCCCGTCTCCCCCGGCCGGGCCGCGGACCTGGCGCGGCCGGCCCGGCGGGCTGGGGCCGCAGGACGGGGTCAGAGTGCCTTGAGCGCCTCGGCGGTCGCGTGGGACAGCGCCGCCAGGTAGCCCTTGGGGAGCTTCGGGCTGCGGATCACCACCGCGCGCCAGTACAGAGGGCCGGAGATGAGGTCGAGCGCCAGCTCGTGGTCGAGGCCGGCGCGGACCTCGCCCCGCCGCTCCGCCGCCGCCACGACCTTCAGCGCGACGCCGTCCTGCCCGTCCCGCAGCGCCTTCCGCAGAGCCTCGGCGATCTCCGGGTTGCGGGCCGCCTCCGCCTGGAGGTCGGGGATGACCTGCGAGGCGATCGGGTGCCGCAGGGCGCGCGACGTCACCTCGTACAGCAGCCGCAGATCCGACTCCAGCGAGCCGGTGTCCGGTGCCGGCAGGCCCTGCACCGCGATCGCCGAGACGATGTCGAGCACCAGGTGCAGCTTGGAGCGCCAGCGACGGTAGACCGCGGTCTTGCCGACCCCGGCGCGGCGGGCGATGCCCTCGATCGACATGCGCGCGTAGCCGACCGCCGCCAGCTCCTCGAAGACGGCCGCCCGGATGGCTTCCGTCACGTCCTCGCGGAGCACCGCCGCACCTGCGGGGGCACGGCGGCGCGGACGCGGCTGGGGGCCGTCGGCGTTCGTCGTCATGCGCCCAGCATAGGGCGTTACGACGATACGGTTGCGTTCCGTCGTTCGTTCGGCCTACGCTCACGTTGCGACGATACGGTCCCGTTCCGACGTAAGAACATCGCCCGAACGCCGTCCGAACGTCATGCGAACACCGTCCGGCCACTGCCCGAACACCGTCCCGACCACGGGCGGCCACCGGGCCCCGAACCCCCTCCCCCCGACCGAAAGCAGCGGATGTGAGCCAGGTCCTCGACACACCGCCCCCGACGACGGCCCGGACCAACACCCCGGCCCCGGCCGACGCCGACATCGCCGACCTCGCGGCCCTCGCCGCCCGCCACGGCCTCACGGTCAGCGGCGCCCGCCCCTCCCTGCCGCAGTACGTCCGGCAGCTGTGGGCGCGCCGCCACTTCATCGCCGCGTTCTCGACGGCGAAGCTCACCGCCCAGTACAGCCAGGCGAAGCTGGGCCAGGTCTGGCAGGTCATGACCCCGCTGCTGAACGCGGCGGTCTACTACCTGATCTTCGGCGTGCTGCTGCAGACCAAGAAGGGCGTGCCGGACTACGTCCCGTTCCTGGTCACCGGCGTGTTCATCTGGACCTTCACGCAGAGCAGCCTGCTGGCCGGCACCCGCGCCGTCTCCGGCAACCTCGGCCTGGTCCGCGCCCTGCACTTCCCGCGGGCCGCGCTGCCGATCTCCTTCTGCCTCCAGCAGCTCCAGCAGCTGATGTTCTCGATGGCGGCGCTGATCGCGATCCTGCTGGCCTTCGGCGTACCGCCCACCGCGTCCTGGGTGCTGGCGATCCCGGTGCTGGTGCTCCAGTTCACCTTCAACGCGGGCGTGTCGATGATGCTCGCCCGGTTCGGCGCGAAGACCCCGGACATCGCGCAGCTCATGCCGTTCGTGCTGCGCACCTGGATGTACGTCTCGGGCGTGATGTGGAGCATCGAGCACGTCCTCAGCGCCCACACCGACCTGCCGTCCTGGGTGGCCCCCGTCCTGCAGGCCAACCCGGCCGCCGTCTACATCGACCTGATGCGCTTCGCGCTCATCGACAGCTTCCACGCGAGCCAGCTGCCGCCCCATGTGTGGCTGCTCGCGACGGGCTGGGCGCTGCTCGCCGGGGTCGGCGGCTTCATCTACTTCTGGAAGGCTGAGGAGACGTACGGCCGTGGCTGAGCACACCCCCGAAGAGACCTCCGAGAAGATCCCCACCGTCATCGCCGACCACGTGGACATCGTCTACCGCGTCAACGGCACCGGCGCGGGGCGTGGTTCGGCGACCGCCGCGCTCAACCGCATCCTGCGCCGCGGGAAGACCGAGAAGGCGTCCGGGGTGCGCCGGGTGCACGCGGTGCGGGACGTGTCCTTCGTGGCGTACAAGGGCGAGGCGATCGGCCTGATCGGCACCAACGGCTCCGGCAAGTCGACCCTGCTGAAGGCGGTCGCGGGGCTCCTCCCGGTGGAGAACGGCCGGATCTACACGGGCGGCCAGCCCTCCCTCCTCGGCGTCAACGCGGCCCTGATGAACGACCTGACCGGCGAGCGCAACGTCCATCTCGGCGGGCTGGCGATGGGGATGTCGCGCGAGCAGATCAGGGAGCGCTACCAGGAGATCGTCGACTTCTCCGGCATCAACGAGAAGGGCGACTTCATCACCCTGCCGATGCGCACCTACTCCTCCGGCATGGCGGCCCGGCTGCGGTTCTCCATCGCCGCCGCCAAGGACCACGACGTGCTGCTCATCGACGAGGCACTGGCCACCGGCGACCGCTCCTTCCAGAAGCGTTCCGAGGCCCGCATCCGCGAGCTGCGCAAGCAGGCCGGCACGGTGTTCCTGGTCAGCCACAACAACAAGTCCATCCGCGACACCTGCGAGCGGGTGCTGTGGCTGGAGCGCGGGGAGCTGCGGATGGACGGGCCGACGGAGGAGGTCATGAAGGAGTACGAGGCCTTCACCGGCGAGAAGACGGCCAAGCCCAAGCCGAAGCCCAAGCCCAAGCCGGCGGCGGCTGCCCCGAAGCCGGCCGCGGCCGGCCCCGAGCCGAAGCCCGCCACCGCCCCTGAGGGCGGGGCGACCGCCGTCGCCCCCTGAGCCGTCCTCCCCCCGTGCGCCGCGGCCCTACCGGCCCAACCCCGGTTATCCCTTTCGTCTGATTGATGCCACGATGACGCAATAGGCCATGCCGTGTGAGGCACCCGAACGTGTGAAGGGAGTCCGCCGTGCCACCGCAGCTCAGCGTCGTCGTCCACGGTCCGAACACCCAGGGCCATCTGACCGCTCTCCTCGACTCCCTGGGCGCCGCCCCGGCCCCGGACATCGAGGTGATCGTGGCCGCGGTCGGCGACTGGGCCCGGGAGACGGCCCGCGAGCACGCTCCCGGCGCGGTGCTGCTCCCGCTGCCGGACGGGACCGCGGACGCCGCGGCCCGGGTGGCGGGCGCGGCCCGGGCCTCCGGCCGGTGGCTGCACTTCGTCCACGCCAAGGACGGTCTTCCCGCGGGCGCCCCCGCCCTGCTGGCCGCCCGCGCCGCCGAACTCCCCGACACCGTGGACGTCCTGCTCTTCGACCACGTCCGCACCACCTGGAGGACGTCCGGCGCCCCCTCGTACGACGGCCGTCTGCTGGCCCGCGCGGGCCGTGCCGAGACCGCCCTCGACGACCTGCCCGCCCTGCTCCGGCTCACCCCGATGCTCGGCAACCGCCTGATAAGAGCCGAGCACTGGCGCACCCACGCCGACGCCCTCGGCACCGACGACGAGGTGTACGCGGCGCACACCGCCCTGCTCACCGCCGCGCGGATCGCCTGCGTCAACCACCCCGGCTTCGAACACCGCGAACTGCGCCCGCAGAGCGTTCCGCCGCGCACCCTGGACGACCACCTCGCCGTCCTGGACCGCTACGAGGCCCTGCTGGAGGACACCCGCACCCGCACGGCACCCCACACGGTCCTGTACCACCTGATGGTCCGTGACAGCCTGCGCACCTTCGTCCGCGCGGGCATGCCGGAGCGGGACGCGCGAGCCTTCTTCCACCGCGCCTCCGGGGCGGCCCGCCGGTGGCGCCCCGAGGGCCTGCGCCACCCGGCCGGTCCCGAGGGCCTGCGCCGCGCCCTCCTCGAAGAGGACGCCTACGTCCGCTACCGCGCCCTGCAGAACGCCAACCACGCCCGCCGCGCGGCCAGAGCGGCGCTCCGCTCGGGCAAGCGGCAGCTGCGCACACGGACCCTCGGCCTCCAGTACCGCAGGTCGCTCGCCCGCCCGGTCGACCCCAGCCTCGCGGTGTTCTCGGCGTACTGGAATCGCGGCGTCGCCTGCAACCCGGCCGCGATCGCCGCCAAGCTCGCCGAACTCGCCCCGCAGATCCACCCGGTGTGGGTGGTGGCCGCCGACCGCGTGGCCCTGCTGCCGCCCGGAACGGACCATGTGGTGCCCGGCAGCCGCCGCTACTGGGAGGTGCTGGGCCGCGCCAAGTTCCTGGTCAACAACGTCAACTTCGCCAACGCGGTGGTCAAACGCCCGGACGCGGTGCACGTCCAGACCCACCACGGCACCCCGCTCAAGCGCATGGGCCTCGACCAGATGCGCTACCCGGCCACCGCGAAGGGCCTGGACTTCGCGGCCCTGCTGACCCGGGTCGACAAGTGGGACTACAGCGTCTCCGCCAACAGCCACACCACCCGCATGTGGGAGCGGGCCTACCCGGCCCGGTACGTCTCCCTCGACCACGGCTATCCGCGCAACGACGTCTTCTACACCGCCACCGCCGCCGACATCGCCGCGATCCGCGCCCGCCTCGGCATCGCCCCCGGCCGCCGCGCCCTCCTCTACGCCCCCACCCACCGCGACTACGAGGCCGGCTGGACCCCCCGTCTGGACCTCGCCACGCTCGCCGAGCGGCTCGGCGAGGACACGGTGCTGCTGGTGCGCGCCCACTACTTCCACGCCGGTGCCGCCCCGGCGCTCACCGGCCTGCGCCGCGCGGGCCGCGTCCTCGACGTCTCCGCCTACGAGCCCGTCGAGGAGCTGTGCCTGGCCGCCGACGCGCTGATCACCGACTACTCGTCGATCATGTTCGACTACGCCAATCTGGACCGCCCGATCGTCATCCACGCCGACGACTGGGAGACGTACGTGGCGACCCGCGGGGTCTACTTCGACCTGATGGCCGAGGCCCCCGGCCCGGTGGCCCGCACCCAGGGCGAACTGACCGACATCCTCACCTCGGAGGCCTGGCGCGACGACGAGGCGGCCAAGGCACGCTCGGTCTTCCGGCGCCGGTTCTGCGAGTACGACGACGG
>NZ_MUND01000581.1 GCF_002154375.1 Streptomyces glaucescens
GGGACCGCCATGACCGCCGGGTGGCCCCGGCGGTCATGGCGGTCCCGGTGCGACGGGGGGTGCCCCGCAGGCGTTCCACCAGCCCGGTCCCGGTGGCCCCGGTGGCCCCGGTGGGCCTGGCGCTCCGGGTGGTCCGGGTGCGCCCGGCGGTCACTCCGCTCCGCCCGCCCCGCCCGCGTTCCCGCAGGAGACGGGGGGCCGTCCGCAGTCCGGCGGTCCGTCCTTCGGCGGCGGTGACGACGACTGGGTGATCTCCCCGCCGTCCGGCACCGGCCACCCCGGCGGCCCCGGCGGCCCCGGCGGCCCCGGCGGTCATGGTCAGCCCGGCGGTTACGGCTACCCGCATCCCGGTGCGACCCAGGCACCGCCGCCCGGTCCCGCCGCCCCGCGGGGCCCGGTCACCTGGACGGCGACCATCGGCCCGGACCGCGAGTACTTCATGGCGATGATGCAGCGCTCCGGACCGGAGGCCGCCGGGCTGAACCTGCCCGCGTACTCGCCGGAGCAGCAGCGCACCCTCACCGGCAACCAGGTCACCATCGGCCGCCGCCGCCACTCCACCGGCGACACCCCCGACATCGACCTGTCGGTGCCGCCGGAGGACCCGGGCGTCTCGCACCAGCACGCGGTGCTGGTGCAGCAGCCGGACGGCAGCTGGGCGATCGTCGACCAGAACTCGACGAACGGCACCACGGTCAACGGCGGCGACGAGCCGATCCAGCCGTTCGTGCCGGTGCCGCTCCAGGACGGCGACCGCGTGCACGTCGGCGCCTGGACGACGATCACCATCCGACGCGGCTGACGGCGGCGGAGCCGTCGGCTCAACCCGGCAGGGGCCAGGCGTACGGCCCCTCCGGGTCGTCCAGCCAGGCCCATTCGCCGTGGCCGGTGACCGTGATGCCGTAGCGCTCCCGGCGGGGCCGCCCCTCGCGCTCCCACAGCGCGTACGCCTCCTGCGGGTCGAGGCTGCCGCGGGTGAGGGCGAACAGGAAGCGGAACAGGTCGTCCTCCCGCCCCCGCCGCGGCACCGCGCCCAGCCCAGCCTGGTCCGACTGGCCCGGCTCGCTCCGGCTGCCGCCGCGCAGCGGCACGAAGTAGGCCGAGGTGTCCAGGAAGCGGCCCTCGGCCTGCCCGGGGCCGGTGACCGTCAGCAGCACCAGACCGGTGGCGAGCGGGGTCAGGATCCGGCCGCCGGGGCGGCACTGGGTGAGCCAGGCGGGCGGGATCGACGGCAGCGCGCAGGTGGCGATGATCCGGTCGAAGGGAGCGCGTTCCGGCACCCCGCGCGCGCCGTCCCCGGTGACGACGACCGGGTGGTACCCGGCGGCGCCCAGATGCCGCCGCGCGGACTCGGTGATCTCCGGTTCCAGATCGATGGTGGTGACGAGATCGCCGTCGCCGAGCCGGTGCGTGAGCAGCGCCGCGTTGTAGCCGCTGCCGGCGCCGATCTCCAGGACCCGGTCGCCGTCCCGCACTTCCAGCGCGGCCAGCATCAGGGCCATGAGGGAGGGCTGGCTGCTGGAGGAGAGCAGTTCCCCGTCGCGCAGCCGGGTGGCCAGCGGGGTGTCGGCGTACGCGCCCTTCACCCAGCGCTCCCGCGCCTGCGGATCGGGGTGCTCGCCCCAGCGGCGTTCGTAGCCGCCCAGGACGCCGACGTAGTAGTACGGGACGAACACGTGCCGGGGGACGGCCGCGAACGCCGCTTGCCACACCGGGTCCGCGGCCCAGGCGCCGCTCGCCTCGATCTCGCGCACCAGCGCGGCCCGCGCCGAGGCGGCGAGGTCTTCCAGGTCCTTGTCGAGAGCGTGGGCACCCATGGGTCCACTGTGCTGCGCATCACACCCCCGAGGCGAACACCCCAGGTCGCGGGCCGGGGTGGGGTGCGCGTGGGCTTCGGGTGGGCTTCCGGTGGGGTCCTAAGCCTGGAGTCCTCGGTCGCCCGGTCTGAGACCATGGAGGGCGTGACAGAGATTCGGCGTGGCACGCTTCAGGAGCAGACCTTCTACGAGCAGGTCGGCGGGGAGGAAACCTTCCGTCGGCTCGTCCACCGTTTCTACGAGGGAGTCGCCGAGGACCCGATCCTGCGGCCGATGTATCCCGAGGAGGACCTGGGCCCCGCGGAGGAGCGGCTGGCGCTGTTCCTGATCCAGTACTGGGGCGGTCCGACGACGTACAGCGAGAACCGCGGCCACCCGCGGCTGCGGATGCGCCACGCTCCCTTCACCGTCGACCGCGCGGCACACGACGCCTGGCTGAAGCACATGCGGGCCGCCGTGGAGGAGCTGGGCCTGTCCGAGGAGCACGAGCACACGCTGTGGAACTACCTGACGTACGCGGCGGCGTCGATGGTGAACACGGCCGGCTGAGCCGGTGAGAAGGGGCACTTGAGCCGGTAAGAGGGGCGGCTGAGCCGGTGAGGAGGGGCAGCCGGAGCACATCGGCCCGCCCTCGGCGCACTCCGGCGGCGGGCCGCCCTAGGGGGCCCTGAAACTCCCGTCGTCGTCCGCAGGACGGGCGTCGCGGGGCAGACGGGAGTTTGACGAAACCCCCTAGCGCACGCTGACGCCCAGGGCCCCGAGCCCGGACCGGCGTACGGCGATCGAGCCGTACGGCGTTCGCAGCCGCAGCCACGCCCCGGAGGACAGCAGCGCCGGCTCCGCGGCGCCGGACACCGGCCGCAGGAAGCCCAGCGACTGGGCGGCGTGCACGGCCCGTACGGGCAGTGCGGTCCCGCCGACGGTCCGGGACCAGATCTCCCGTCCGATCCGGTCCAGCTCCGCGCGGGTACGCGCCTCGGGCGCCAACTCCTGCGTACGGGTACGGAACTCCGCGACCCCGGCGGCGACCATCGCGCGCAGCGCGTCCGGCGCCGGCAGTCCGGGCTCCGCCTGCCAGCCGCCGCGCGGCGGCAGCACTCCGGCCCACGGCGGCCCGGTCACCGCTCCGGGTACGGCGGCGGTGGCCGCCTTCTCGTCCACGGCCTCCAGCAGTTCGCCCGCGGACACGGTGACGTCCAGGGCGGCGTCGAGCCCGTTCTCGTACGGCTTGGCCAGCCGTACCGCGCGGACCGCCAGCACCTCGAAGGACGGCGGCCGTCCGAAGACGGCGAGCGCGGTGCCCGCCGCCTGGAGGCGCACCGCCGCTCCACGGTCGTAGTGGAGCAGCCGGGAGAGGAAGGCCGCGAGATCGGCGGCCTCCCCCTCGTCGGCGAGGTGCAGCTCCGTCATGCGGCGACGGCCCCCTGCTCCGAGGCGTCGTCCATGTACTCCTTGAGGAACGCGCGTTCCTCGTCGGTGATCCGGCGCGGGCGCTGCTGCTCGAAGTCGAACGGCACGATCACCGTCGACGCCCGGACGTAGATCTGCTCGCCGTCCTTCACCTCGTAGGTGAGGGTGAAGGACGCCGCACGGATCTCGGTGACCCACAGCTCGATGTCCACGGGCGCGTGCCGGTGGACGAGCTGCCGCTTGTAGTCGATCTCATGGCGTGCCACCACGGACCCCTGCTTGAACTCCTTGTCCGGGCGGAACAGGAAGTCGATACGGGCCTCCTCCAGGTAGCGGAGGAACACCACGTTGTTGACGTGGCCGTACGCGTCCATGTCCGCCCAGCGCAGCGGGCAGCGGTAGAGATGCCGCAAGATCGATCAGCCCCGGGTCAGCTTCTTGTAGGTGGCACGGTGCGGACGCGCCGCGTCCGGGCCGAGCCGCTCGATCTTGTTCTTCTCGTACGACTCGAAGTTGCCCTCGAACCAGAACCACTTGGAGTCACCCTCGTAGGCGAGGATGTGCGTGGCGACGCGGTCCAGGAACCACCGGTCGTGGGAGACGACGACGGCGCAGCCGGGGAACTCCAGCAGCGCGTTCTCCAGGCTGGAGAGGGTCTCGACGTCGAGGTCGTTGGTCGGCTCGTCGAGGAGCAGCAGGTTGCCGCCCTGCTTGAGGGTGAGCGCCAGGTTGAGGCGGTTGCGCTCACCACCGGAGAGCACCCCGGCCGGCTTCTGCTGGTCCGGGCCCTTGAACCCGAAGGCGGAGACGTACGCCCGGGACGGCATCTCGACCTGGCCGACGTTGATGTAGTCGAGCCCGTCGGAGACGACCTCCCACAGCGTCTTCTTCGGGTCGATGTTCTCGCGGCTCTGGTCGACGTACGAGATCTTGACGGTGTCGCCGACCTTGATCGAACCGGTGTCCGGCGTCTCCAGGCCCTGGATCATCTTGAACAGGGTGGTCTTGCCGGCGCCGTTCGGGCCGATGACACCGACGATGCCGTTGCGCGGCAGCGTGAAGGAGAGGTCGTCGATCAGGACCTTCTCACCGAAGGCCTTGTTGAGCTTCTCGACCTCGACGACGATGTTGCCCAGACGCGGGCCCGGCGGGATCTGGATCTCCTCGAAGTCCAGCTTCCGCATCTTCTCCGCCTCGGCGGCCATCTCCTCGTAGCGGGCCAGACGCGCCTTGGACTTGGCCTGCCGCCCCTTGGCGTTGGAGCGGACCCACTCCAGCTCCTCCTTGAGGCGCTTGGCGCGCTTGGCGTCCTTCTGGCCCTCGACCTTCAGACGGGTCTGCTTGGTCTCCAGGTACGTGGAGTAGTTGCCCTCGTACGGGTAGGCGCGGCCGCGGTCGAGCTCGAGGATCCACTCGGCGACGTTGTCCAGGAAGTACCGGTCGTGGGTGATGGCCACGACGGTGCCCGCGTACTTGGCGAGGTGCTGCTCCAGCCAGTTCACCGACTCGGCGTCGAGGTGGTTGGTGGGCTCGTCGAGGAGCAGCAGGTCGGGCGCCTCCAGCAGCAGCTTGCAGAGCGCGACGCGGCGCTTCTCACCACCGGAGAGGTTGGTGACCGGCCAGTCGGCCGGCGGGCAGCCCAGGGCGTCCATGGCCTGCTCCAGCTGGGCGTCGAGGTCCCAGGCGTTGGCGTGGTCCAGCTCCTCCTGGAGCTTGCCCATCTCGTCGAGCAGCGCGTCCGAGTAGTCGGTGGCCATCAGCTCGGCGATCTCGTTGAACCGGTCGAGCTTGCCCTTGATCTCGGCGACACCCTCCTGGACGTTCTCGAGGACGGTCTTCTCCTCGTTGAGCGGGGGCTCCTGGAGCAGGATGCCGACGCTGTAGCCGGGCGAGAGGAAGGCGTCACCGTTGGACGGCTGCTCCAGCCCCGCCATGATCTTCAGCACGGTCGACTTACCGGCACCGTTCGGGCCGACGACGCCGATCTTGGCACCCGGCAGGAAGTTCAGGGTGACGTCGTCGAGGATCACCTTGTCGCCGTGCGCTTTGCGCGCCTTGCGCATGGTGTAAATGAACTCAGCCAAGAGAAACCGTCCGGCAGCTTGAATCTGGCAGTGGGCAGATACACCCCATCTTGCCGTACCGCCACCCCTGGGCGGAAACCCGTTCAGGGGCGGAGGCACGCTCCATGGCAGCGGGTGAGCTCGATGTCACACGCTGTTGAGGTGTCAAGGAGCAGGACGCGCGCGGGACGCGATCAGTCCTGGGTCTTCTTCTTGCGGACCAGCACCAGTGCCGCGCCGCCGATCAGCACCAGGCCGATGGCCGCGCCGCCGATCATCGGGGTGGCGTCGGAGCTGCCGGTCGCGGCGAGGTTCACGTCCTCGGGGGCGGGGACCGTGGCGGGGCTGGGCTCGCCGGCGCTCTGGACGGAGGTTCCGGCCGCGTCGGTCTCGGCGGCCTGGGTGCGGCAGTCGAGGACGCCGGTGAAGCGCTGCTCGTGGCCGCCGGGGCCGGTGATCGTGAAGTCGTAGGCCTGGTCCTCCTGGAGCGGGACCGTGACCGTGCGGGTCTCGCCCGCGGCGACGGTGTGCTGGGCGCCCATCAGCTCGAAGGTGAACGGCGCGTCGCCCTCGTTGACGGCGGTGATGTCGACGCCGCCCTCGGCGCAGTTCTCCGCCGCGGACAGCGCCGGTATGGCGCCGGTCTCCGCCCAGGTGGCGCTCGCCGTCGCGGAGACGGTGGACTCGCTGGAGCCGGCCAGGATCTGGGTCTGGCTGCGGCTGTCGGAGGCGAAGGCCCGGCCGACGGGGACGGTGGTGGAGGCCTGCACGGTCAGCTCGGCGGAGCCGTCCGGCGCGTCGGCGGGCACGTCGAGGAACAGCCGGCTGCCGTTCCGCGCGGTGGTGACCTCCTTGCCGTCCTCGCCGACGACCCGCACACCGCTGGTGACGGCGGCGGCCGGCGGGGTGACGGTGACGCTGTCCGCGTTGGTGCGCACGGTGACCGGGCCGAGCTTTTCGCCGGGGTGGCCGGAGAGGGCGGGCGGGTCGAGGGTCAGCGACGCCTTGGGCTCAGCCGTGGGGCGGGCGCTGTCCTCCAGGTAGTCCGCCAGCTTCTCGGCCTGCGGGTCGACGGCCTCGACGTCCACGCCGTCCGAGTAGCGCCAGATGGCCACCTGGGTGCCGGTCGCCGCGTCCTGCTCGGTCAGACCGCCGCGCACACCGGCCTGGCGGGCGAGTGCCGCGAGGTCGTTGACCTGCGGGTAGGAGTTCTGCAGGATCCAGCGGATCCGGCCGGCGTCCTTGTTGGCGCCCAGCGAGGTACCGCTCCAGGGGGTCTCGCGGTACTTGGCGTCCCGCTGCGTGGGGTTGTGGATGTCCACGCAGTACGTCTGCAGGGTGCCGCCGCCCTCGACGGACATCTCGAACAGGCCCGCCGACAGCTCCAGGTCCCCGGCGTCGGTGTGCACCACGGCGTCGCCGTACGTCTTCAGGCCGCCGATGGTGGCGGTCGCTCCGCCCTGGGCCCGTCCCGCCGCGTCGTCGGCCGCGGCCGGCCCGGCGGCGGCCGACAGCACGGCCACGGCGAGCCCGGACACCAGCGTCACGGCGGCGATCCCGGCCGCCCGTCGCCCGCACGCGGACCGTGCGGAGAACGAAGAAAACACAGAATTCCCCTTCGAGCAGGACCGGTTGACGTGGGGGCGCGGTCCCGCCAGCAGAGTCGTCAAGCCCCTGGAGCCATGTCCGGCATCCTAAGGACGCGTGCGCATCGCCTTTCCCGGTGATCGCTTCGGAGGGCTGATCCGACTCGCAATCGTTATCGCCGGGGCGGGCCTGAACTGGGCTTATCGACAAATCCACCGGCCCTTTCGGAGCGCATTCGCCGATAAGCACCCACTTCGGTCAGGTCGGTGCGTTGCCTGACATCACGTCACCAGCGCGGGCTCGATTTGCTGTTGGTCCCGGACGGGCTCCGGCTGGTCCGAACCGTCCGCCTCCGTCTCCCAGTTGGGCTCGGGCCGCGGTGGAGGGACCGGTGCCGCCGCACCGTCGGCCCGGCCCGTACGCCGGAAGGCCGCCGTGCCGCGCGACAGGTCATGGCCGATGGCCACGGCGTCGATGTCCGCCCAGGTCCGGCTCTGCCCCTCGCGCACATCCGTACGCACCTTCAGCCTGCCCTGCACCACGACCGGGTCGCCGAGGTTCACCGAGGCGGTCACGTTCGCGGCGAGCTGCCGGTTGGCCCACACCGTGAAGAAGTTCGTGTGGCCGTCCGTCCAGGTGTTCCTCTCCCGGTCCAGATAGCGCGCCGTCACGGCGAGCCGGAACCGCGCCGACGGACCCGTCGGCGTCTCCCGGTGGACCGGCTGGGTCGCCACGTTGCCGACCGCGCAGATCATCGTCTCGTTCATCGTCGTCATCCCCTCCCTCGTACGGGCCCTCCCGTACGGCGGTGTCTGGCCCGGCGACCGCGTCCGTCGCGATCGCCGCGCACCCAGACTGCCCCTGCTGCGCCGAGCCCGCCGAGCCCTGTGGACCACCGCCGAGCTGTGGAAAACCCCGCCACCCACACGGGTGACGGGGTCACCCAGGCACCGCTCAGGGCATCACCCCGGGCACCACCCCGGCGCCTGGTACCGCTCGTACGACGTGCTCCTACCTCCCCCCGACCCCCGCTCCCGCTCCCGCTCCGGCTCCGATGACCCGCACGTACTGCTCCCGCACCTCCCGGTACCGCAGCAGCTCCGCGGCCACCGGGTCCAGCACCCGGGCCCGCCCGCACCCGGCGGCCGCCTCACGCAGTCTGCGTTCCGCCTCCATGCCGTACCGCCGGGCCGGTCCCCGCGCCGCCATCCGGCAGCTCCACTCCACCAGCGGCCCGCCGACGATCCCGGACACCATCAGCAGCACCGGCACCCCCAGGTTCGGCGCCATGACCCCCACGATCTGCCCCGCCAGCCACAGCCCGCCGATGATCTGAAGGATCGTCATGGACGCCTGGACCAGCACGGCCGCCGGCCACCAGCCGGGCCGCGGCGGCCGTCCCGGCGGCAGCCCGGTCCGCGCCGCCAGCTCGTCCAGCGCCTCGGGCAGCCCTTGCGCACCGCGCACGGCCGCCTCCCGCACCGCCTGCGCCCAGGGCGCGGGCAGGCCGGTCGCCGCCCGGTCGGCCACCGTCCGCACCGCCTGCTCGACCCGCTGCCGCGCGGTCGCCTCCTCGTCGGCCTGCGTGCGCACCGGCAGCCGGCCGGTGCTCGGTTCGCACCGGTCCTGGTACCAGCGCCACAGCCGCAGCCAGGGCGTCCCGCACGCGCGGTTGGCGTTGCGCAGCCACGCCCGCTCGGCCGCCTCCCCGGCCGCCGTGGCGCCCACCGCGTCGGCGAGCCGCGCGGAGAACTCGTCCCGGGCCGCCTCGCTGAGCCCGGTGCGGCGCCCGGTGGCGTAGAGGGGCCGCAGCCGCCACGCGGCGGCGTCCAGATCGGCGGAGATCCGCCGGATCGGCGCGCCCCGCTCGGCGACGAACTGACCGAGCGCCTCGCGCAGTTCCGCGAGCCCGTCCCCGGTGAGCGCGGACAGCGCCAGTACGTTCGCGCCGGGCTCGCCGTACTCGCCGAGTGCGATGCCGTCCTCGTCGAGCAGCCGCCGCAGATCGTCGAGGACCTGCTCGGCGGCCTCCCCGGGCAGCCGGTCGATCTGGTTCAGCACGACGAACATGATCTCGGCGTGGCCGGCCATGGGCCGCAGATAGCGCTCGTGCAGCACCGCGTCGGCGTACTTCTCCGGATCGACGACCCAGACCACCGCGTCGACCAGGGCCAGCACCCGTTCCGCCTGCTCGCGGTGTTGCACGGCCGCCGAGTCGAGGTCGGGCAGATCGACCAGGACCAGCCCGCGCAGCAGCCCGTCCGCGTCCGCGTGCTGCGCGGGACGCCGGCGCAGCCGGGGCGGGATGCCGAGCCGGTCGATGAGGGGCGCCGCGCCGTCGCTCCAGCTGCACGCGATGGGCGCGGCGGTGGTGGGGCGGCGTACGCCGGTCTCCGAGAGGGTGACCCCGGCGAGCGCGTTGAACAGCTGCGACTTGCCGCTCCCTGTCGCGCCCGCGATGGCGACGACGGTGTGCTGCCCGGAGAGCCGGCGCCGCGCCGTCGCCTCGTCGAGGACCCGGCCCGCCTCGGCGAGCGTGCGGCTGTCCAGCCGGGCCCGGGAAAGCCCCACCAGCTCCCGCAGCGCGTCCAGCCGCGACCGCAGCGGCCCGTCGTACGCCGGCGGAGTCACCGGCTGCGGCCCGCCGAGCCGGGGCTCCCCGAGTCGGGGCTCGGCGAGGTTCACGGCGGCGGCCTGCTCGGCCCCGGCGGCCCCTTCGGCGACGCGCCGCGCGATCAGCCCGTCGTCCCATGCGGGCCCGGCCTCAGGGTGATCCGCCCAGTCTGTACGGCCCGTACGGTCCTCGTGGCCCCCACGGTCCGCGGGGCCCCCTTGGTCCTCGTCGCCCCCACGGTCCCCGGGATCCATACGGTCCGCGTGATCGGTGCGGTCGGCGTGATCCTCACGGATCACGTGATCCATACGGCCCGAGCCGCCGTCACCGGCCTTCACGCGCGCGTCCCTCTGCACGTCACCCTCCGGATCGCACTCGGAGGGAGCGTGGTTCTCCGGAGTCGCATCGGTCGTCGAAGCCTCGCCGTCCCCCCTGGACTCACCGGACTCGCCGGACTCCCAGGGCTCCGCGGAGGACTCCACGGACGCGGAGGAGTCGTGGGACTCGGAAGCCTCCGGAGCCTCAGGTTCAGGCACGCGATCTTCCTCACCGGAGTGCCCAGGGCGATCCGCAGGCCGACTGTGCCCCTCGTGATCGACGGAATCGGCGGAACCGACGGGACCGGAGTCCTCCTGACCGTTGTGATCGCCGTGCTCGATGCGATCCATGTGGTCCATGTGGTCCATGTGGTCCATGCGATCGATGTGGTTCATGTGGTCCTGGTCAGTGACAGCGGACACCGCTCACCTCTCCTTCTGCAGTACGGACAGTGCGGCGATGAGTTCGGCCTGGGTCTCGGGGTGGACGTCGAGGGCGTCGAGCGGGGCGAGGCGGCGCTCGCGTTCGGTGTGGATCACGCGGTCCAGGTACTCGGCGAGCAGCCGGCCGCCCCGGTCGCGCAGCCGCAGCGCCCCGTGTGCGCCGATCCGCTCGGCCAGCCCTTCGCCCGCGGACCGGGCGCGCCGCCCGCCGAGCAGCGCGGTGGCGACCAGGGCGGCGATCATTTCGGGGTCGGACGCGGGGCTGCGTTCGAGGGCGCGTACCTCCTCCTCGGCGTACTCCTCCAGCTCGCGCCGCCACCGCCGTACCGCCAGCCCGATCCGGTGCTCGGCGCTCTCCGGCTCGGTGTCGTGGTGGGCGAGTTCGGGGGCGTCCGCGGCGGGTTCGCGCCGCCAGGCGTCGTCGACGCGCTCGTCGGCGGCGGTGACGGCGCACAGCAGGAGGTCGGCCAGGCTCTCGACGAGCGCGTCCAGCAGTTCCCCGGCGGTGCAGTCGAGCGGGAAGGCCCGCCAGCGCTTCAGGGCGTCCCCGGCGAGCACGGCCCCTGACTGGAGCCGGCCCCGTACGCGCGCGTGCTCGCTGTCGTAGGCCGTGTCGACGGCGGCGGTGAGGCGCAGCGCGGCGGCGTACTGCGCGGCGGCGGCACTGGCCAGTTCGGGCATCCGGGACTTCAGCGAGTCCAGGACGCCGTACGCGGTGCGGGCCAGGGCGTGCTGCCGGGCGACGGGGTCCTGGGCCTGGTGGACGAGCCAGGTGCGCAGCGGTGCGACGGCGGTGGCGGGCAGCAGTCCGCCGCCCCACGCGGACTCGGGCAGTTCGGGCACGGTGAACCGGGGTACGTCGCCGAGGCCGGCCTTGGTGAGCAGGGCGCCGTACTGCCGGGAGACCTCGGAGACCACCTGGTGCGGCACCCGGTCGAGCACCGTGATCAGCGTGACCTGGTACTCCTTCGCGGTGCGCAGCAGATGCCAGGGCACGGCGTCGGCGTAGCGGGCCGCCGTGGTGACCATCACCCAGATGTCGGCGGCGCAGATCAGCTCGGCGGCGAGGACGCGGTTGTCGGCGACCAGGGAGTCGACGTCCGGGGCGTCGAGCAGGGCGAGGCCGCGCGGCAGGGTCTCGGTGGTCTCGATGCGCAGTACGCGCGCGGGGTTCTCGCCGGGGAGCAGCAGATCCTCGTTCCCGGCGTCCTGTTGGGGAACCCACACGCGCGTGAGGTCGGGCAGCACCCGCATCCCGCTGAACCAGTGATGGTCCTCCGGGTGGCAGACCAGAACCGGCGTCCGTGTCGTCGGCCGCAGCACGCCCGCCTCGCTGACTCGCCGTCCGACCAGCGAGTTGACGAGGGTCGACTTGCCGACCCCGGTGGATCCCCCCACGACGGCGAGCAACGGCGCTTCGGGCTGTCTCAAGCGGGGCACCAAGTAGTCGTCGAGCTGGGCGAGCAGTTCGTCGCGGTTGGCACGCGCGCGTGGGGCCCCCGCCAGGGGCAGCGGGAAGCGTGCGGCGGCGACGCGGTCGCGCAGCGCGGAGAGTGCGTCGAGCAGCTGAGGCCGTACGTCCAAGGTCACCACATGCGAAGAATGCCCAATTTTGTGGGATTTCTGAAGCATATGGGCATGTCTGCGCGCCGACAGGACAGAACGGACACAAGGGACCACTGGGACATGAATGCAGGCCAGGCATAACGAGTGCACAACACCCGGTGCGCGAGGCGTCAAAAGCGATGCACGATTCGTACCTGCCTGCGATTATCAGGACCGCTTCACCGAACCTCCACATCGAGCCACGGAGGCGAAGCAACAGGGTCAAGGATCCGGGAGCCCTATCCTTGTCCCCGGCAACGTCACGGATCAGCCCACACCCGGGCACCACGACAGAGGCCACCACACCCGGCCCCCGTAGCTCAGTGGATAGAGCAGGCGCCTTCTAAGCGCTTGGCCGCAGGTTCGAGTCCTGCCGGGGGCGCCGCCCGCCACCAGCCAAAACGCCCCAGAGGGGATCTCCCCTCCAGGGCGTTTCGCGTCTCTGACGGCAACGCTGACGGCAACGGCCCCGTCACTCGACGGCCAGCAGGCTCCCCAGCCGGTCCAGAGCGGCCCGCTTCTCCGTCATGTCGGCGTGCGCGTAGATGTTCATGGTCACGTCAAGGGCGCTGTGCCCGACGATGTCGCGGACGATGTGCGGCGGGACGCCGAGGCCGAGCAGCAGGGTCACGCAGGTGTGCCGCAGGTCGTGGAACCGGACGTCCAGGCCCAGCCGCTCACGGATCGGGTAGAAGTGCCGGTTCAGGTTCCGCGGCTCGATCGGGGTGCCCCGCCTGGTGGTGAAGACCAAGCCCGTCTCCTGCCACCGCTCCCCCGCCGCCCGCCGTTCCTCGGCCTGGTGCTCGCGGTGCCGGCGCAGGGCGTCCACGCACACGGTCGGCAGCGGTACGGGACGCTCCGAGCGGCGCGTCTTGGGCGCGGTCAGCGTCAGCTCTCCGTCAACACGCTGGAGGGCCGTTCGGATCTCCAGCGATCCCCCATCCAGATCAACGTCCGACCAGTGGAGGCCCAGCAGCTCACCCCGCCGCAAGCCGAGATAGAGCGCGAGCACATACACCGCGCTGAGCCGGTCGTCACGCACCTCTGCCAGCAGCTTCTTCGCCTCAGCGACGGAGAGGCCGCGGCCGACGCGGTAACGCGGCGTCTGAACCTGCACCAGCTTCGCGACGTTGCGCTGCACCAGCTCCTCACGGACGGCGTGCTGCAGAGCGTTCCGCAGCACGGCGTGCAGGTACTGGACCATGCGCGACGACAGCCGACGCTCACAGCACCGCTTGGGCGTTGCGGCACAGCAGCGACGCTCCCCCGCCGGACGAGCGGCATCCCGTCCCTGGGCGCAGCACTGGCACGCCTGCCGTGCCCAGTCGAGGAAGAGGCGCACGTCCTTGGCGGACAGCCGGGCCAGCTTCTTCTTTCCGAGCCGGGGGACAATGTACGCGTTGACGCACTTGCTGTAGCTGTAGACCGTCGAAGGCCGCACCTTGTGGCGCACGACGTGCTCGAGCCAGTAGGCGAGGTACGACCCGAGGCTTTCGGTCGTGTCGGCCGCCGGGATGCCCTGGTCGCTCTTGGCGAGCATCTCGGTCAGCTTCTTCCGGGCTTCCTCCCAGGTCTTGCCGTAGACCCGCCGGCGCTTCTGCGTGCCGTCCGGCATGAGGACGTAGCCCGCGCCCTCGTACCGTCCGTCCTTGCGGCGGTAGATGGTGCCCTCGCCGTTGGGGTTGCGCTTGGCCATCAGGCGGCCTCCTCGATCTCGCGGTAGATGAAGTCGCGCAGGGCGTCGGCGGGTATGCGGCGGGAGCGGCCGACGGTGATGGAGATCAGCCGTCGGGAGCGGATCAGGTCGTAGACCGTGGAGCGGCCGAGCCTGAGCCGCGCCATGACTTCCGGCACGGTCAGCAGTTCGGGGGTGACGGTGGTCATGCGGCTCCTTCCAGGACGAGTTGATCGCGCAGGGCTTCGCGGGCGGTTTCACGGTTGAGCCGGATGTCCCGGGCGATGGTGGCGGCGAGGACGGATTCACCAGGGGCGTGGCCGTGGCCGGCGTACTGCCAGTCGGCCAGGACCAGGACGGTGTCCGGCTCGGTGTCGTCCAGGCCGAGGGCGGCGTGTTCCTGGGCGGCGCGGTAGTCGGCACGGGCCTGTCGGAGGGCGCCGAGGGTGGTGGAGTAGCGGCGGGACTTGGTCGAGAAGTGGCCGCGGAAGCCGAGCATGTGCGCCCAGGCCCACAGACGGCGTTCCGGATACACCGGATCGAGCACCTTGCAGGTTTCGATCAGGCGGCGGGTGTGGTCGGGGACGCCGTGGCGGTCGAGTTCGGATAGCTCGCCGATGCGGCGGTCGAGGGTGCCGGTGTTCTCGGCGGCCTTGGTGGCGTACTTGGCGACGTAGGAAGCGACGGCCTGTTCGGTGATGTCCGAGCCGTCCCCGAACGCCTTGACCGGTCGGACGTCGAGCTGGGTGCCCCAGCGGAAGGTCCGGGCCGGTTGGTCGGCGGCGGCCGGGACGGCGATCGAGGTGTAGGAGTGCGCGGCGGCGGCGAGGATCGCGTCCGCGAGGAGGCCGACCGTCGCCCAGGACGGCGGCGGGGTGTCCGGCCCGTCGGGTCCGTCGAGGCGGATCACCGCGTGGAAGTGCACGGCGCCGCGCTTCTGGAACTCGGCGACCTTGCCGTACGAGACGCGGCAGTGGTCGGCGAGTTCCCGGCGGGGAAGGCCTGCGCGGGCGGCGATTTCGCGGCGGAGCCGGTTGGTGAAACGCTGCCAGAGCTGCCCGGCGTGGTTGTTGAACAGCACCGCGCCCGCGTAGTCGTACGCCTCCGGGTCGAGGGCGGTGCCCAGTTCCGGGGCGTCCGGGGCGTGGCGGGTGCCGCAGCGGCAGGTGCCCCGGTCGGGGCGGTTGTGGACCGGCCCGAACGAGGGTGCGGTGAGGGTGGCGAAGACGCGGGGGTGGTCGCGGACGGTGGCGGGGATGTCGCGGCGGTCGTCCCCGGCGAGGCCGGCGCGGATGAGGTGGTAGGTGTCGCCCGCGTAGGTATAGGCGCAGGCCGGGCAACGGGAGGCGCGCCGGTTGCCACAGGCCACCCTCAGGCGCCCGCCCGGCTCGTCCTTGGTCGAGTAGTGGTGCAGCGTCTGGCCGGTGGTCTTGTCCTTGTGCAGCACCCAGCCGGTCAGGTGGATGGGGTCGGCGCAGCCACCGGTGCGGCGGATCTGTTCTTCCCAGCGGTGGTAGTCGGAGGCCGAGGCCACCCTCAGCAGGTCGCCGAGGGTGGCCGGGTCGAGCAGCGTCTCAGGCACCAGCGCCCTCCCGGACGCGGCGGGCGGAAACGGTTCCGGTGCCGTGGCAGGCCGGGCAGTGGACGGTGATGGTGCGCAGATGGCCACGTGCGTCCCGACCGCCGAGGGTGATCGCGGCGGAGGCGAAGCCGTCGCAGGCCGGGCAGATCCTCGGCGCGAGCGGGGTGTGCTGGGTCATGATGGTGGTTCCTTTCGATTGCGGTTGGAAGGAACGGCCCCGGGTGGCGGCGTGCTTGGCGGCTTGTGCGCCACCCGGCGGCCGGCCAGCGAAGTGGCGCACGCCCCGGCGGCCACGTCCCTTGGCCACGTACATGGCCGCATCGGCGGCGGCGAGCGCGTCGGTCAGGAGCGGCATCGGCAGATCGGCGACGCGGCAGACGCCGACCGAAGCGGCCAGCGGCAGTGACCTCCCGGCGTAGGCCAAGGGTTGGTGCAATGCGGCGGTCAGCGCGTCGAGGTCGGCGGCGGCAAAGTCCCGGATGACGGCAACGAACTCATCCCCGCCCAGGCGACCGGCGGTGCTTGTGGCCGCACCAGGTGCGCAGCCGGTCGGCCGTGGCAATGAGCGCGGCATCCCCGGCGCCGTGGCCGTGGGTGTCGTTGAGGGTCTTGAAGTGGTCGAGGTCGACCAGGAGCACGGCCGCGGCCGGGTGCCGGCGGATGAGGTGTTCGGCGCGGGCGGTCCATCCGGCGCGAGTGTGCAGGCCGGTGAGCGGGTCGCGGCGGGCAGAGGCAAGCCGGTGCGTGAGGATGCCTCCGTGTACGGCCCAGCCCAGTAACGGCACCAGGCTCGCAGCTATGTGCAGGTCCATGGGTGTTCTCCCTTGACGACGGCGGTTGGCGGAGCAGGGGTCCCGGAGGCGGCGGCGTGCTGGCGGCTTGTGCGTCGCCCCGGGGCCGGTCAGCGGCGGTGCTGGGAGGTCACCAGTGAGCGCAGGACGACGGCGCAGACGGCGACCGAGGTGGCGGTGACGGCGACGGCCAGGAGCATGGAGACCAGGACGGCGCCGACGACCAGGACCACGGCGGTGCCGCCGCCGACGAGGGCGAGCGCGGTGCCGGGGGTGAGCTG